>NZ_JBEYTI010000008.1:0-223510 GCF_040642975.1 Micromonospora sp. NPDC047548 | reverse complement strand
CTCGCCGACTGGATCGCCACCCGCGGCTACTCCGCCACCTCCTGACACACCACAACGACAGGGCCGGCCCCCACCCGGGGCCGGCCCTTCGTCATGCCCGCATCCGCCGCCGTCCTGGGCGACAGGTCAGTGGTCGCTGCCGGCCCCGACCGGCTCCGCCGGCCCCGTCGCGGGCTCCTGCCCCAGGTGCCGGGCCCGGCGGCGCAGCCACCAGGTGCTGCCGAGCCCGGCCAGGACTGCGATGACCAGCCCGACCCAGGAGATATCCTTGAGCCAGTGCTCGGCGGCCCGGCCGACGGTGTAGAGCAGATACGTCGTACCGAAGGCCCAGGCCAGGCCGCCGGACGCGTTGGCCAGCAGAAACCGGCGGTACGGCACGTGCAGCGCGCCCGCGAGGGGCCCGGCCAGGATCCGCAGCAGCGCCACGAACCGGCCGAAGAAGACGGCCCAGACGCCGTACCGGGCGAAGCTCTGCTCGGCCCGGGCGAGCTGCGCCGGGCCGAGGTGTCGGGGGAAGCGCCGGCCCAGCCGGGCCAGCAGTGGACGCCCGCCGCGCCGGCCGACGGCGTACCCGATCGAGTCGCCGAGGATGGCGCCGAACGCCGCAGCGCAGGCCACCCACTCCGGCTCCACCACCCCGGCGGCGGCCAGCAGGGCGGAGCTGACCAGCACGATCTCCCCGGGCAGCGGGACGCCCATGCTCTCGACACCGATCACCCCGGCGACGATCAGGTAGACCATGACCGGGGGCAGCGCGGAGAGCCAGTGCTGTACGTCGACCACCCGTCACCCCTTCCGGCCCGGCCTCGAACACTACCCCCGGCGGGCCGGCCGGGTGGAGTGCTCGGGCCGTCCCGATCACCCCCGTGGGACCGGGACGGCCGGCCGGGAACGGTCGACGGTCAGCCGGCGATCGGGGCGACGAACTCCAGGCGGTTGCCGTGCGGGTCCTCGGTGTGGAACCGCCGCATGCCGGGCAGCTCGTCGTCACCCCAGGTGACCGGGTGGCCGGCGGCGGCCAGCCGGGCGGCGAGGTCGCCCAGGTCGGGGCGGAGCAGCGCCGGGTGTGCCTTGCGGGCGGGGCGGAAGTCGTCCTCGACGCCGAGGTGCAGCTCCGCGCCGTACCCGGTGAACCAGCAGCCACCGCGGGCGGCGAGGGCCGGCGGTTTGGGCTTCTCCGTCAGGCCGAGCAGGCCGGCGTAGAAGGCCCGGGAGGCCTCCTCCGAGTTGCGGGGGCAGGCGAGCAGGACGTGATGGATCATGGTGGCACCTCCTCGTCCCGAACCCTGCCACCGGCTTGCGTCAATAGCAAGACGGACGTACGGTTTTGTTGACGACGAGAATCGGCGGTAAGTGTCACCTAACCTGGGCGGCGCTCCGGCCGGTGCGACAAACTGCTCAGGACTACTCACGGTCGCTGGTGTGAAGGAGTACGACGTGGCGAGCCTCGACACCTTCGGTGCGAAGACCCAGCTACGCGTCGGAGACGCGAGCTACGAGATTTTCAAGATTGACAAGGTGGAGGGCCACAACCGGCTGCCCTACAGCTTGAAGATCCTGCTGGAGAACCTGCTGCGGACCGAGGACGGCGCGAACATCACCGCCGACCACATCCGGCAGCTCGGCGGCTGGGACCCCACCGCCGACCCGAGCGTGGAGATCCAGTTCACCCCGGCGCGGGTGCTCATGCAGGACTTCACCGGCGTGCCCTGCGTCGTGGACCTGGCCACCATGCGGGAGGCCGTCCGCGACCTCGGCGGCGACGCCACCAAGGTCAACCCGCTCGCGCCGGCCGAGCTGGTCATCGACCACTCCGTGATCGCCGACCTGTTCGGCCGCGAGGACGCCTTCGCGCGCAACGTCGAGCTGGAGTACGAGCGCAACAAGGAGCGCTACCAGTTCCTGCGCTGGGGCCAGACCGCGTTCAACGAGTTCAAGGTCGTCCCGCCGGGCACCGGCATCGTGCACCAGGTCAACATCGAGTACCTGGCCCGCACGGTCATGGAGCGCAACGGCCAGGCGTACCCGGACACGGTGGTCGGCACCGACTCCCACACCACCATGGTCAACGGCCTGGGCGTGCTGGGCTGGGGCGTCGGCGGCATCGAGGCCGAGGCCGCGATGCTCGGCCAGCCGGTCAGCATGCTGATCCCGCGGGTCGTCGGCTTCAAGCTGTCCGGCGAGATGCCGGCCGGCACCACCGCCACCGACCTGGTGCTCACCATCACCGAGATGCTGCGCAAGCACGGCGTCGTCGGCAAGTTCGTCGAGTTCTACGGCCCCGGCGTCAGCGCCGTGCCGCTGGCCAACCGGGCCACCATCGGCAACATGTCCCCGGAGTACGGCTCCACCGTGGCGATCTTCCCGATCGACGCCGAGACCGTCCGCTACCTGGAGCTGACCGGCCGGAACGCCGCGCAGGTCGCGCTCGTCGAGGCGTACGCCAAGGAGCAGGGCCTCTGGCACGACCCGGACCACGAGCCGGAGTACTCCGAGCGCCTGGAGCTCGACCTGAGCACCATCGAGCCGTCCCTGGCCGGCCCGAAGCGCCCGCAGGACCGGGTGCCGCTTGGCGCCGCCAAGACGCTGTTCCGCTCCGCGCTGACCGACTACGTCGCCGACGACGCCGCCGCCGGTGAGCGCGGCCTCAAGCCGGGCGTCGCCCGCGAGCAGCTGCCGCGGGGCGCCAACGGGCCGGCCGACGAGGCCAGCGCCGAGTCCTTCCCGGCCAGCGACCCGCCGGCCAACGAGTTCAGCGACCCGGCCGACGAGCCGCGCGACCTGGAGACCGCGGCCGTGGGCTCCGGCGGGCGGGCCAGCAACCCGATCCGGGTGACCGGCGCCGACGGCGTCGAGTACGAGCTGGACCACGGTGCCGTGGTGATCGCCGCGATCACCTCCTGCACCAACACCTCCAACCCGCAGGTGATGATCGGCGCGGCGCTGCTCGCCCGCAACGCGGTCGACAAGGGCCTGGCCCGCAAGCCCTGGGTCAAGACCACCCTGGCCCCGGGTTCCAAGGTCGTCATGGACTACTACGAGCGCGCCGGCCTCACGCCCTACCTGGACAAGCTCGGCTTCAACCTGGTCGGCTACGGCTGCACCACCTGCATCGGCAACTCCGGCCCGCTGCCGGAGGAGGTCTCCGCCGCGGTCAACGAGAACGACCTCGCCGTCGTCTCGGTGCTGTCGGGCAACCGGAACTTCGAGGGCCGGATCAACCCGGACGTCAAGATGAACTACCTGGCGTCCCCGCCGCTGGTGGTCGCGTACGCGCTCGCCGGCACCATGGACATCGACCTGGCCAACGAGCCGCTCGGCGAGGACAGCCAGGGCAACCCGGTCTTCCTGCGCGACATCTGGCCGAACACCGCCGAGATCCAGGACGTCATCGCCCAGGCGATCGGCGCCACCGGCTTCAGCGCCGCGTACGCCGACGTCTTCGCCGGCGACGAGCGCTGGCAGTCGCTGCCCACCCCGACCGGTGACACCTTCGCCTGGGAGGGCGCGAGCACCTACGTCCGCAAGCCCCCGTACTTCGAGGGCATGCGGCCCCTGCCGGCGCCTGTTTCCGACATCGGTGCAGCGCGGGTGCTGGCCAAGCTGGGCGACTCGGTGACCACCGACCACATCTCCCCGGCCGGCTCGATCAAGGCCGACTCGCCGGCCGGCAAGTACCTCGCCGAGCACGGCGTGCCGCGCCACGAGTTCAACTCGTACGGCTCGCGGCGGGGCAACCACGAGGTGATGATCCGGGGCACCTTCGCCAACATCCGGCTGCGTAATCAGCTGGTCCCGGGCGTCGAGGGCGGCTTCACGGTCAACCACCTGACCGGCGAGCAGACCTCGATCTACGACGCCTCCATGGCCTACCAGGAGGCGGGCGTCCCGCTGGTCATCCTGGCCGGCAAGGAGTACGGCTCCGGCTCGTCGCGCGACTGGGCGGCCAAGGGCACCATGCTGCTCGGCGTCAAGGCGGTCATCGCCGAGTCGTACGAGCGGATCCACCGCTCGAACCTGATCGGCATGGGCGTGCTGCCGCTGCAGTTCCCGGTCGACGTGACCGCGGAGTCGCTCGGCCTCACCGGCACGGAGACCTTCTCCATCACCGGCGTGACCGCGCTCAACGACGGCGAGACCCCGCGCACGGTGAAGGTCATCACCGACACCGGCGTGGAGTTCGACGCCGTGGTCCGGATCGACACGCCGGGCGAGGCGGACTACTACCGGCACGGCGGCATCCTGCAGTACGTGCTGCGCCGCATGATCGCCAGCTGACGTACCACCGACACAGGGCCCCTTCCCGCACTCGCGGGGAGGGGCCCTCCGTCCGGACCCGTTCGACCGGATGCTGGTCGCCCAGGCCCGGCACGCCGGCCTCACGCTGGTGACCCGGGACACCAACATCCAGAAGCACGACATGCCAATCCCGGCGGTGTGATCAGTCTGCGCGGCGACGGGCCTCCCGGGACTTCATGGCGTGCTCCAGGAGCGTGACCAGCACGTCCCGGCTGGACTCCCGCTGCCGGGCGTCGCAGAGCAACACCGGCACGCCCGGGTCCAGGTTGAGCGCCGCCTGCACCTCGTCCACCCGGTAGCGCCGGGCGTCCTCGAAGCAGTTCACCGCCACCACGAACGGTGTGCCCCGCTCCTCGAAGTAGTCGATCGAGGGGAAACAGTCCGCCAGCCGGCGGGTGTCGGCCAGCACCACCGCGCCGATCGCGCCGAGGGCCAGCTCGTCCCAGACGAACCAGAACCGGTCCTGGCCCGGGGTACCGAAGAGGTAGAGCACCAGGTCGTCGCTGATCGTGATCCGGCCGAAGTCCATCGCCACCGTGGTGGTGCTCTTGCTCTCCACGCCGGACAGGTCGTCGACCCCGATGCCCGTCTCGGTCAGCACCTCCTCGGTGCGCAGCGGCTTCGTCTCGCTCACCGCGCCGACCATGGTCGTCTTGCCCGTGCCGAACCCACCGGCGATCAGAATCTTGATCGCGGTGGGCAGCGGCGGGGCTCCCGCCGGCCGCTCAGAGTGCCCGTAGTCCATTGATCACCGCCTCGAAAACGCTTTCGTCGGGTAGGCCGGCGCTGCCGCGTGGCGGCCGCACCACCACCAGGTCGCGGGCCATCAGGTCGCCCAGGAGGACCCGGACGGTCCCCACCGGCAGGTCCAGGTGGGCGGCGACCTCCGCCACGGACTGCATCCGCTGGCAGAGCGCGACGATGGCCAGGTGTTCCGGGCCAAGCCCGGACTCCGAGCCGACGTCCGCACGGGTCGCCGTCACCAGGGAGATCAGGTCGAACGTGCCGGTGACCGGGCGGGCCCGGCCGCGGGTGACCGCGTACGGCCGGACCACCGGGCCGGCGTGGTCGTCCACCCACCTGTCCTCGGAACCGCCCCCGACCGTCATCGCCGCTACTTCCCGCCGGCCGGCTGGTCGAGCCCTCGGGTCGGCGACGCGACGAACTTGCCCACCCGGGTCACCAGCATCGCCATCTCGTACGCGATCAGCCCGACGTCGGCGTCCTCGGCGGCGAGCACCGCCAGGCACGCGTTGCGCCCCGCCGCCGTGACGAACAGGAACGACGACTGCATCTCGATGATGGTCTGCTGGACCTGCCCGCCGCCGAACCGCTTGCCGGCGCCCCGGGCCAGGCTCTGGATCCCGGCCGCCATCGCCGCCAGATGCTCACCGTCGTCCCGGCTCAGCCCCTGCGACGAGGCCATGAGCAGGCCGTCGGAGGAGAGCGCCACGGCGTGTTCGGCCTGCTTCACCCGACCGACCAGATCGTCCAGCAGCCACGTCAAGTCGGCACTTGAAGCCGTCTTCTGCCCCACTCGTCGTCCTCTTCTCCCCCGACTGGTGTTCGCCATACGTCCCGTTACCGTGCCGCGTCGCGCGGCGCTTCCGCACCCCGCCGTCAGGTGGCCTGACCGTCCCCGCTCTCCGGCCCGTTGCCGGCCCGTGCCCCGGTGGCGGCGCCTCCCAGCATGCGGGCGGCATCGGTCCGGCCACGCCGGGTGCCCGTCTGGTAGGAGCTCATCATCCGGCGCACCTGCTCCGGCGGGCGCGACGCGTGCCCGTCCGGGTCGTCGTCGCCCGCCGCCGGCTCGCCGCGCAACTCCGGCGCGATGTTCGCCTGCCGTACCCGGACCGGCAGGCCGGAGTCGGTCACCGTGCTGGCCGGTGCCGAGTCGTCGGTCGCCGCGTCCGGGCCGGCCGGATCGGCGGTCGCGGCGACCGCCGTCGGGACCGGCACGGGCGGCTCCGGCGTGGCCGGTCGGGCCACCATGGTCGGCAGGCCGGTCGGCACGGTGGGGCCGGTGAGCGCCTCCTGCCCGGGCCGGGTCCGGGACCGGATGGGCAGCCCGGACGCATCCGGCGACGGCGCGCTGCGGGCCCGCACGGGCAGTGCCGCTGCGTCGGTCTCGTCGACGTCCGCGGCGGTGTCGCCGCCGCCGACTGGTGACGCCTCGGCCCGCGGCCCCGCCGCCGCGCCCTCGCCGGCCGCGACGGGCGCGAGCGCGCCGGCCGCGACGGGCGCGAGCTCGCCGGCGAAGGCCGGGAGGCCGTCCGAGGTGGTGGCGTCCTGGCCGGTCTCCACCAGGTCGAGGGGGATCAGCACAACGGCGGTGGTGCCGCCGTACGCGGACTCCTTGAGCTGCACCCGCACGCCGTGCCGCTCGGTCAGCCGGCTCACCACATACAGGCCGAGCCGCGAGGCGTTGGCCAGGTTCAGTTCGGAGCGGTCCACGATGCGGTGGTTGGCAGCGGCGAGGTCCTCCTCGGTCATGCCGAGGCCTCGGTCCTCGATCTCGATGGCGAAGCCGTTGGCCACCAGCTGGCACCGCACCTCCACAGAGGTGTGCGGCGGGGAGAAGGTGAGCCCGTTCTCGATCAGCTCCGCCAGCAGGTGGATGACGTCGCCGACCGCCCGGCCGGCGAGCGAGACGGGGCCCAGCGGCAGCACGTTGACCCGGGTGTAGTCCTCGACCTCGGCGACCGCGCCGCGCACCACGTCCACCATGGGCACGTTGCGCCGCCAGGCGCGACCCGGGGTCGAGCCGGAGAGCACGATCAGGTTCTCGGCGTTGCGTCGCATCCGGGTGGCCAGGTGGTCCACCCGGAACAGGTCCTCCAGCTCCTCCGCGTCGTGTTCCCGGCGCTCCATCGAGTCGAGCAGGGTGAGCTGGCGGTGGACCAGCGCCTGGGTGCGCCGGGCCAGGCTGAGGAAGACCTCGCGGACGTTGCGGCGCAGCTCGGCCTGCTCGACCGCGGTGCGCACGGCGGTCTCCTGCACCACGTTGAACGCCTTGCCCACCTGGCCGATCTCGTCGTCGCCGAATTCCAGGGGCGGGGCCTCCCTGGCGACGTCGACCTGCTCGCCGTGGCCGAGCCGCTCCACCACGCCGGGCAGCCGCTCGTTGGCCAGCCGGAAGGCGGCCTCGCGCAACCGTTCCAACTGGCGGACCAGGGCGCGGGCGGTGGTGATCGAGACGATCACCGAGGCGATGACGGCGATCAGGCCCAGGCCTGCGGCGAGCACCATCCGGACGATCACCCAGATCGCCACCGGGGTGGCCCGGTCGACCAGGGCGTCGCCGCTGGCCAGCACCGCGGCCTCCTGGTCCTCCAGTGCGGGGGCGATGGCGGCCTGCCAGTCGTCGGCCTCGACGGGCAGTGGCGCGTTGGGGCGGCCGTCGCGGACCAGTCGGTCCTCCAGGGACCGCAGCCGGGTGAAGGACTCCCCCTCGGTCATCCGGACGTACCGTTCGCGGTCGGCGTCGGGCAGCTCGGCCAGCGCCTCGGCGACGAGGAACCGTTGCGCGCCGACGAGGTGGGCGAACTGGGCGTACTCCCGGTCGTTGATCCGACCGGCGGCGGCCACCCCGGCGAAGAGGGCGTCCTCCTGGGACATCAGCTCGCGCACCCGGACCAGCTGGGTGAGGGTGACGGTGTCCTTGGCGATCTGCTCGTCGTCGAGTTTGCCCAGTGAGGCGTACACCCGGAAGAGCGAGTCGAGGACCCCGGTGTACGCGTCGGCGGCACCGGCCCGGTCGACGGAACGGGCGGCCACGGCGTCCCGCACCGGGCCCAGCGCGTCCAGCCGGGTGACCACCTCGTCGACCCGCTCCACCAGCTCGTCGTTGGAGGAGAGCCGGGCCCGCCAGGTGCGGGCCGTCTCGGCGAAGTCGGCGGCCCGCTCCTCGCTGCGCCGGCGCTGCTCCCGCAGCTGCTGCGCCTGCTCCTGGCTCGGGCGGCCGAGGTAGGCCAGCGACATCCGGCGTTCCTGCTGGAGTTCGGTGCGCAGTGACTCACTCGGCTCGGCGACCTGCGCGTCGAGCGTCTGCACGCCGAGCACGTTGAGGCCGTCGCGCAGGGTCACCCAGGCCGCGAAAGCCCAGAGCGCGGTCAGCGAGACCAGCAGGGCCACAACCTTGGTACGCAGACTTGCACTGCGGGAACCCATCACACCCGTCCCTCGCCGGTCCTGATTCACGTTTCGAATTGGCCGAATAACGCGAAGCCGGCCCCGGCGCACGCTAGCAGTGTCCGCAATTTCCCTCAAGCGGCGCAGATCAGGGGGTGCTCGGGAGATGGGCGGAACCGCGCAACCGGTCGCCGGCCGACGTGCGGGCCGCCACCACGGCGGCCCGCACGATCAGTTCCGGATGGTAGAGATCCTTGTCATGCCATAGTGGAGGATGGTTGCGAACATCGTCTGCTGTGGACAGCCACCGCGCCGCCGTGGCGACGGCGGCGTCGACCGCCGGCGAGGGCCGCCCCGCCAGGAGCACGAGCAGGCCGTACGCGGTCTCCTCCGCGGTGCCGCGCCACCGCCCCCAGGAGCCGTCGGACTGCTGGCCGTCGAGCACCCAGCCGACAGCCCGCTTCACGGCCGGACGGGCCGAGGGACCGCCGTGGTCGCGCAGGGCGAGCACGGCGCAGCAGGTGGCGTAGTAGGGCGAGGCGTGCCAACGGTCCGACCACCGGCCGTCGGCCTCCTGCCGGTCGAGCAACCAACCGGTGAGCCGGCGTATGACAGCCGCCGTCCGGGGGCCGCCGTCGCCGACCTGTCGGCCCAGCGCCTCCAGCACGTGCGCGTTCGTGGTCACCGACGTGCCGTTCTCTCCCTGCCAGGTGCAGAAGTGCTCCCCGGTGTCGTACCGGGCCAGGCACGCCGGGTCGGCCGGACGGCCCAGCAGGGCCAGCGCGTACAGGGTCACCGCGGTGGTGTCGGCGTCAGTGGGCAGGCCCGGCCCGGTGGCCACGCCGTCCGGGCCGAGCGCGTCCCGCAGCTCGGCGAGGACCCCCGCCGGCACCGACAGGGGCACGCCGGCCCGCGCCAGGGTGCTCAGCACCCAGGACCGCTCGAAGACGGTGATCGGGGTGGCGCACGACACCGGACCGCCGTGGTCGCCGGTCGCCTGACGCAGGTAGTCCACCATGGCCGGTGGGATCCCGTCGGGGCCGCCGAGCCAGGCGGCGGTGGCGGCCGGGGAGGCGCCGACCGTGCCCGCCGCGGTGGCGGTCACGGTGGGCAGCCGCCGCGCCGCGGGGCCGAGGACCTCCAGGGCGTGCAGCAGCTTCGGCGGCATCGGGCGGCCGGACCGGGCGAGCAGGCGTACCCGGTCGAGGCGCCGGCGGTCCATGCCGGCTGGCAGCGGCGGCGGGCCGGCGGCGCGCCAGCCGGCGAGTTCCGCGGGCGGCTCGGCCAGCCGGTCACCGATCCGTTCCACCAGCGCCGGGACGATCAGGTCCGCGGCCGGCAGGTCCGGCACGGGGTACGTCGCCGGGCCGGCCGCCCGGTCGTACAGCAGGCGCAGCGCCCGGTCGACGGCGCTGCGCACCCCGTCCGAGGACCAGCCGGCGGGGGTGTCCCGCGCCAGCGCGGCGAGCAGCCCCTCGGCGGCGCTCAGCGTGGGCACCAGCGCGTAGCCCTCCGGCCCGCCCCAGCCGCCGTCCGGGCGCTGCCCGGCGAGCAGGTAACGGATCCGTTCGGCGTTCCCCGGCAGCCAGGGCGCCAGGGAGACCAGCCGGGCAGTCTCGTACGGCGAGGCGGACGTGCGCCCGCCCGGCCGGACGGTCAGCCCGGCGACCAGTTCGCCGGCCGCGATCGCCGGCCCGGGATCCCCCGGAGAGGCGGCGTCCCGGGCCAGCGCCTCGGTGCTCACGGCACCCCCCAGAAGTCGGTCGACCGGTAGAAGCCGCTGGTGTAGCCGAGCTGCCGGGTCAGGTAGGCCGCCTCCCGGGGGCAGTCGGCGCGCAGCTCGTTGAGCAGCTCGGTGGCCCGCGCGACCAGGCCGGTCAGCTCCCGCTCGACGACGGCCCGGTCGTCGACCAGCATGATCGCGTTGAGGTCGCCCCAGCGCAGGTCCCGGTCGTAGGTGGCCAGGTCATTGACCAGCCGCAGGGCCCGTTGCACCGCGTCGCTGGCGGCGACCAGCCGGTCGAGCCGGGCGTGCGCGTCCGCCTCGCCGGCCTGGATCCAGTGGGCCACGTTCACCACCGTGCAGGCCAGGTTGTCGGCGTTGGCCAGGTAGTCGGCGAGCGCCGGCAGCGGTAGCAGGCCATCGCGGCCGGCCGCCCTCCAGTGCCACTCCCGCCGCATCGCCTCCAGCGTCCGACGTACCGCCTCCCGCCACGTCCCGCCCAGTGTGGCGAAGGCCGGCGCAGCGGCCAGGTCGGCGCGGATCCCGGCGAGGAAGCGGCCCAGCGGGTCGTCCGCCGCCGCGGGCGCACCGTTGGCGACCGCGAGCTGCCGGCGCACCAGCTGGTCGAGTTCGGCGGCGGAGGCGGCCAGGTGGTCCACCTGCCAGTCCAGCGCGAACCCCCAGAGCACCGCCCGGTTGGTCAACCGCAGCTCGGCGGCGTCGCACCAGGGCGCGCTGAACGCGATGGCCAGGGCGACGCTGCTGGTCAGGGCCGCGTCGAAGGGCCCAGCGGCGAAGAGGTCGGGGTGGGCGGCCAGGCCGCGTTGCAGGTCCCGCTGGCCCTGCGCGGCGAGGGCGCAGACGCGTCCGTGCTCGGCGGCCTCCCGCAGCTCGTCCATGGCCGGTACGACAGCTGTCACGGCGATCAGGCCAGCGCCAGCTGCCGGTGCGGGGTGAGCATCAGCGGCACCCGCTCCTTCGGTCGCAGCGACGCGGCGAGCTGCGGGTTGGGCATCCCGGGCTCGCAGAGCCGGTACCGGAACCGGCTGAACAGGGTCGCCACGATCAGCGGCGCCTCCAGCTGGAAGAGGTACTGGCCGATGCACTGGTGGGCGCCGCCGCCGAACGGATAGTAGGCGTACCGGTGGGCGCGCCGGGGCGCGTCGGGGGCGAAGCGTTCCGGGTCGAACACCTCGGGGCGGTCCCAGAACCGGGCCAGCCGCTGGGTGACGTACGGGCTGAGGACGATCGTCCCGCCGGCCCTGATCCGGGTGCCGCCGATGACGTCGTCGGCGATCGCGGTGCGCGGCACCAGCCAGCCGGACGGGTACGCGCGGACCAGCTCGTCCAGCACCATCCGGGTGTAGCGCAGCTCGCCGAGCTGTTCGCGGCTGACCACGTCACCGGGGCCGACCACCCGGTCGATCTCCTCGTAGAGCCGGGCGGCGATGTCGGGAAGCTGCTCCAGCAGCGGGAAGAGCCAGGTGAGCACCACGTACGTGGTCTCCGTGGTGGTGGCGAAGATGGACACCAGGTCGTCGCGGACCCGCTGCTCGTCCAGCTTGCGGCCGTCGGCGTCGCGCGCCCCGGCCAGCGCGGCGAGGATGTCGTCACCGCCCTCGGGATGGGCGCGCTCGGCGCGGACCAGCGGCAGCAGGATGTCGTCGATATTCCGCACGGCCCGACGGAACGCCCGGTCGCCCGGCATCGGCACGGCGTCCGGCAGGAACGGGGCGAGCAGCCGGAACCGCAGCGCGGTCGCCACCGTGTCCTGCTCGGCGACGACCCGTACGCCGTCGGCGACGGCGATCTTGTCGCCGAAGAAGACCCGGATGACTGCCTGGCAGATGATCCGGGAGATCTCGGCGGCCGCGTCGACCGGTGCGCCGTCGCGCGCCGGGCCGGCCAGCTCGTCGACCGCCTCGCTGATCGCCCGGCTCAGGTCGTCCACCACCGCGTCGATCCGCTTGGCGGTGAAGTGCGGCTGGAGCCGTCGCCGGCTCGCCTCCCACTCCGGGCCCTCGGAGAGGATGCCGTCGCCGGCCAGCTTGCGGACGGACTTCCACATCATGCTGTCGCCGGCCCGGGTGTAGTTGGCGGCGTTGTCGCGCAGCACGTGCTGGACGTGCGCCGGCTCGGTGACCAGGTACGGCCGGATGGTGCCGAGGTTCAGCCGGACGACCTGCCCGGGCGCCGCGTCGGCGAGGCCGACCAGGGTGCCCAGCGGGTCACGGAGCAGCCGGGGCAGCGTGCGACGCAAGGTGGCGACGTGGGGTTCAGGGTGTATTGGGGCGGTCGACTCAGTCATGGCTTACCTGCACGGCTCCTCCTCCGATGACGCACCACCTTGCGCTGCGTGCTGCCGGGGTGATGGCGCGTGACGGTTCCAGAGAGCATGTCATTGATGAATCGGCTTTTCCAGATCTTGCGTCCTGAGAAATTCTCACAGTCAACAAAAGACGTCCACGGTGGACGGTGAGGCGGGGAGCTCAGTCCGACAGATCGCGCAGGTAGTGCCACTCGGCGGCGACCGTTCGGTAACCTAATCGACGGTTGAGCGTAAGCATGGCCACGTTGCCGGCGTCGTTGCTGGTGTACGCGTACCGCAGCCCGGCCGCCCGGACCCGGCTCAACGACCGCTGCTTGACCGCGCGGGCCAGCCCGCGCCCCCGGTGCCCGCGCCGGGTGCCGGTCATCCCCGAGCGGTAACGGTCCCGCCGGTCGGCCATCGCGAAACCGAACGCGAGCACCTCCCCGTCCCGCACCGCCACCGTGGTCAACTCGCGGTCCAGGTCGGGGCGCTCCCAGTAGGCGGCCAGCCAGTCGGCGTAGCCGACCTCGTCCATCGTCACCTCGCCCGGCTCGTCCCGGGAGGCGTGGAGGTCCGCCGTGCAGAGCGGGTGGGGACCGGGCAGCTCGGCGGCGGCGAGCAGCCGCACCCCGGCCGGCAGCACCGGGTGCGCCGGCAGCACCGCCTCGGCCAGGTCCAGCATCAGGAACTCCGCCCGCCGTCCCCGCCGGTAGCCGCGCCGCTGGGCGAAGCCGACGCCGGCCGGGTCGTCGGCGACCTTCGCGTACGCGGCCACGGCCCCCAGCCCGGTGAGCCGCCGCTGCGCGGCGGTCAGCAGGGCGCCGCCGGCGCCCCGGCCGCGCCGCTGCGGGTGCACCGTGAGGTTGACGAAGCCCAGCCCGGCTCGGCGCTCTCGTGCAGCAGCCCGGTCAGCGCCGCGCCGACCACCCCGTCGGCGGTCCCGGCGACCAGCACGCCGAACCGCTCGGCCGCCGGCGCGCCGGTGAGGTGCCAGCCCAGCCACTCCTCGGTGATCATCTGATACGGCGCGGCGGCGGCCAGCACCTCGACGACCGCCGGGAGGTCGGCGGGCCGCAGCGGGCGTACGACCGGGGTCATGGTGGGCAACCTACCGTGGCGCGGCGCCGTCCGGGGGGTGTGAATCCGGGCGCGCCGGGGCACCCTGTGCCAGGCTCAGGGGCATGGACGACACCACCATCCTGAACCGGATCTCGGAGCTCGTCGACGAGGAGCACCGGCTGCGCTCCGCGGCGCAGGCCACCGAGTCCGGCACCGACGACGCGGCGCGCGACCGGCTGCGCGCGCTGGAGGAGTCCCTGGACCAGTGCTGGGACCTGCTGCGCCGCCGCCGGGCGGCCCGGCAGGCGCACGGCGACCCGGAGGCCCAGGGCGAGCGGCCGGTGCCGGAGGTCGAGCGCTACCTCCAGTAGGCCGGCACGCCGGCGACAGCCGGCACGCGAGGCGGGTACGCCCCGGACGGTCACCGGACCGTCCGGGGCGTCGCCGGATCAGCGGATGCCCGCCTCGTGCAGCAGCAGACCGGTCAGCTCGGCCGGGTCGGCCTCGGCCGCCGGCAGTCCCCGCGCGGCGAACCAGGCGCCGACCACCTTCACGTCCCGGGCCAGGAACTCCGGCCCCTGCGGGTTGGCCACCACGTCGACCACCTGCGGCAGGTCGATCATGACGAGTCGACCCTGGTGCACCAGCAGGTTGTACGGGGACAGGTCGCCGTGGGCGTACCCGGCGCGGGCCAGCACGACCAGGGCGTCCACCAGCTGCCCCCAGAGCGAGCGCAGCTCGCCCGCCTCGGGGCGCAGCTGGGCCAGCCGGGGCGCCGCCGCGCCCTCGTCGGGGTCGCCGACGAACTCCAGCATCAGCTCGGTGCCGATCAGCTGGACCGGGTAGGGCACGGCGATCCGCCCGGAGGCGGCGCCGATCTCCCAGAGCCGGCTGAGGGCGGCGAACTCGGCCGCGGCCCACTGCCCGGCGATCATCTGCCGGCCGAAGGCGGTACGCCCGGCCATCGCCCGGTTCTCCCGGGACCGGCGGACCCGGCGCCCCTCCAGGTAGCCGGCGTCGCGGTGGAAGAGCCGGTGCTGGGCGTCCCGGTACCGCTTGACCGCCAGCAGGCAGGACTGGTCGGTGTCCGGCACCGCGCGGCGGACGAGGTGGACGTCCGCCTCCTTGCCGGTCTTGAGCACACCGAGTTCGGTGTCCCGGGCGGCCAGCTCGGTGACCAGCCAGTCGGGGTGGGGTTCGGGGCCGTGGACGGCCTCGTCCCAGGAGGACCAGCGGTGCTCGGGCTCGGGCTCGTCGTCGGGTTCGACGAGGGCCGGCTCGGCGTGCCGGCCGTGCTTCAGGAAGTGTGGTTCGTCGTCGTCGAAGCGGCTCTTGCCGCGGCCACGGCGCTGCGGCGCCGGGAGGTCATGTTCACGCACGGAGCTGGTGATCCCTTGATCGAGGCTGATGGAGGCAGGTGGTACGACCCTGCAAAGACGGCCATGACCGACCTCCTCTCCTCGACCGGGACCGGCCCGGCTGCGCGTCCGCGCGGCCCCATGCTGGTCGAGCCCGGATCCGGGGGCAACCGAATTACCAAACCCACCCGGGCCGCCGACGGTTCAGGCGGCGAGCACGGTGGCGACGGCCGCGATCAGCGAGTCGACGGTACGGGTCGGCGCGAACCGGCTGTCCGCCCAGCCGCGCCCCCGGTGCAGCCAGACGCTGGGCAGGCCGACGGCGGCGGCCCCGCCGATGTCCGCCTCCGGGCTGTCCCCCACCACCCACGACCCGCGCAGCGGCACCCGGGCCCGCTGGGCGGCCAGCGCGAAGATCCTCGGGTTGGGCTTGCTGACCCCGGCCTCCTCGGAGATCACCCAGTCGGCGATGTACCGGTCCAGCCCGGTCCGCCGGATCTTGGCGTCCTGCTGGCGGACCGAGCCGTTGGTGACCACGACCGGCACCCAACCGGCGTCGTCGGCGATCCGGAGCGCGCAGGCGACCAGCGGGTCGAGCCGGGTGTTCGCCACCACCCCGTCGTGCAGCTCCTCGACCAGGTCGATGGCGGGGATGCGCAGCGCGTACCGGTCGCGGAGGGCGTCGGCGACGTCCCACCGGTCGGTGAGCCCGTCAGCGTCGACGGAGAGCAGCCAGTCGATGTCGGTGTGGGGCGCGCCGATGCCGTCCAGGAAACGCTGACCCCAGGCGCGAAACGGACCCGCCCGGTCGAGCAGGGTGTTGTCCAGGTCGAGCAGGAGCAGCGGCACGCGGGCACCTTACGGGAGAGAGGGGCGCCGTCGACAGGGCTGGGGCCGGGCGGCGTCCGTCAGGCCGGCAGCGCCGTTCGGGGGAGCCCCTGGTCGGCGGGCCGGTCGGCGAGCATGGAGTGGGCCGAGCGGGTGGCCGCCAGCGCGGCCGGGTCCAGCGTGGCGATCAGCACGGCCTCGCCGTCGTCGGCGCCGCGCACCAGCGGACGGCCCTGCGGGTCGTAGACCGCCGCGCCACCGTTGAACCGCCACGGGTCGGCACCTCCGACGGCGTTGGCGAAGACGACGTACATGGTGTTGTCCAGGGCCCGGGCGGCGTAGTAGAGGTCGCGCCGGTGCGCCGACCCGGCGAGGTAGCCGCTCGGGCAGAGGTAGCCGTGCGCGCCGTCGGCCGCGGCGGCCCGGGCGTGCTCCGGGAAGCACCCGTCGTAGCAGATGCCGAGGCCGAGCCGCCAACTGTCGACCAGCAGCGTGGCGCCCCGCCGGCCGGCGTCGAACAGGTCCCGCTCGCCGCCCCAGAGCTGCTGCTTGTCGTACCCGGCCCGGACCGTGCCGGTCGGGTCGACGACCAGGGCGGAGATGGTCCGGCGGCCGTCCGGGTGGCGGACCGCCGCGCCGACCACCACGGTGATCCGGCCGTCGCGGGCGGTGGCCCGCAGCGGGTCGAGCCGGGAGTCGTCGACCGCGCGGTCGCCGGTCGCGGCGATGTCGGTGCCGGCCGGGTCGGCGGCCAGCGTGGGCGGGTGGTACGCCGGCAGGAACAGCTCAGGCAGGACGGCGACCCGGGCGCCGTGCCCGGCGGCCCGGGCGGCCAGGCCGGCGGCGGCCACGGCGTTGCCGGGCACGTCGCCGGGGACCGGGTCGGCCTGCACGGCCGCGACGGTCAGCGGGGCGGAGGGCATGGGGGCGGAGGCGACCGGGGGCGTCGTCACCCGGCGATCCTAACCGGATCGCCGAGCCGGCCCGTCCCGGGACACCGGGTCCCAAGCCGTACGTACGGTTTGCGTAACGGAGGGTCAGCTGGAACGATCGACCTGTGCCCAGAGTAAGTCAGGACCAGCTCGACGCGCGCCGGCAGGAGATCCTCGCCGCGGCGCGGGCCTGTTTCGCCCGGCACGGCTACGAGGGAGCCACCGTGCGCCGGCTGGAGGAGGCCACCCGGCTGTCCCGGGGCGCCATCTTCCACCACTTCCGCGACAAGGACTCGCTCTTTCTCGCGGTGGCCGAGGACGACGCGGCGGCCATGGTGGAGACCGTGGCCCGCAACGGCCTCGTCCAGGTCATGCGGGACCTGCTCGCCGGGGCGGTCTCGCCCGACACCACCGGCTGGCTGGGCAGCCAGCTCGAGGTCTCCCGCCGGCTGCGCACCGACCCGGCCTTCGCCCGCCGCTGGGCCGAGCGCTCCGCCGCCATCGCCGAGGCCACCCGGGACCGGCTGGTCCGGCAGCGGGAGGCCGGGGTGCTGCGCGAGGACGTCCCGATCGACGTGCTGGCCCAGTTCCTGGAACTCGCGTACGACGGTCTGGTGCTGCACCTGGCGATGGGGCGGCCGGCCGGCGACCTGGGCCCGGTGCTGGACCTGGTCGAGGAGGCCGTGCGCCGGCGCTGACCGCCGGACGTCTCGGCTTGGTAACTCGGCGTCCTCGCACTCCGGCGCGTGGCGGCGCTGCTCCACAATGGGGCTGCGTTCCCCCGCACGACAGGAGCAGCCATGACCGACCTCGCCGCCCCGGGCGACACCTGGGGCATCCCCGGTCCCACCTTCCTCGGGCTCTACCTGATGGCGGCGCTGCTGGTCGTCGTCGGTTCGATCGTGCACCGGTCCCGGATCCTCGCCGGGCGGCCCGTCTCCGGGGCCGCCCAGCTCGGGCCGCAGCAGGTGGCCTACCTCAACGGCGGCGACCAGCTCGCGGTCTGGACCGCGCTGGGCGGCCTGCGTGGCAGCGGCGTGGTCGGCGTCCGTGCCGACCGGCGGCTCACCACCGGCGGCTCCCTGCCCACCGTGGTCACCCCGCTGGACCAGGCGGTCTACCACGCCGCCCGGCGCAACCTGCACTCCCGCGAGCTGGCCCGCGACGAGTGGGTCGCCCGCGCGCTCACCGACCTGCGCGAGGGTCTCGAACGGCAGGGCCTGGCGCTCTCCCCCGCGCAGCGCGCCGCCGCCCGGCGTGGCTCGTGGGTGCTGTTCGCCCTGGTGGTGTTCGGCGCGGCCCGGATCGCCGCCGGGCTGGCCAACGGGCGGCCGGTCAGGTTCCTGCTGGTCGCCGCCCTTGTCCTGGCCGTCGCGCTCGTGCTCTTCCGGGTGCCATGGCGGACCCGGGCGGCCGACGCCGCGCTGCGCGAGCTGCGCCGGCGCAACATCCACCTCTCCCCCGCCTCCACGCCCGCGTACGCCACCTACGGCGCAGCCGGGGCGGCGATGGGCGTCGCCCTCTTCGGCACCGCCTCGCTCTGGACGCTGGACCCGGGCTTCGCCGAGCAGGCGGAGATCCAGCGGCAGGCGCTGAGCAGCGGCGGCAGCAGCGGCGGGTCCTGCAGCTCCGGTGCTGGCGGGAGTTCCTGCGGTGGCGGCAGCTCCTGCGGCGGAGGCGGTGGAGGCGGCGGCTGCGGAGGCGGCGGTGGGTGCGGCGGATGACCGGCCCGAACGGGGTGGGCATCGGCTGGCGGCCGGAGATCGCCGGGTTCGTCGCCGAGCTGCCCGGACTGCGCTTCGTCGAGGTGGTGGCCGAGACGGTCCCGCCGGCCGGCCCGCTCCCGCCGGGGCTGGCCGAGCTGCGCGGGCGCGGCGTCACCGTCGTACCGCACGGGGTGCGGCTCTCCCTCGGCGGCGCGGAGCCGGTCGACCCGGCGCGGGTGGCCCACCTGGCCCGGGTCGCCGAACTGGTCGACGCGCCGCTGGTCAGCGAGCACATCGCGTTCGTCCGGGCCGGCGGCCTGGACGCCGGCCACCTGTTGCCGCTGCCGCGCAGCCGGGAGGCGGTGGCGGCGGTGGTGGCGAACGTCCGGCGGGCGCAGGCCGAGCTACCTGCGCCGCTCGCGCTGGAACCGATCGCCGCGCTCTTCGACTGGCCCGACGACGAGCTGGACGAGGCGGACTTCCTCACCGAGATCCTGGACGCGACCGGGGCGACGCTGCTGCTCGACGTGGCCAACGTGCACGCCAACGCCCGTAACCGGGGCGGCGACCCGCTCGCGCTGCTCGACCGGCTGCCGCTGGACCGGGTCTCCTACGTCCACGTGGCCGGGGGCGCCGAGCGCGGCGGCTTCTACCACGACACGCACACCGACCCGGTGCCGGCGGAGGTGCTCGACCTGGTCGGCGCGCTCTGCGCCCGGCGCCGGCCACCGGCGCTGCTGCTGGAGCGCGACGGGCACTACCCGCCCGCGCCGGCCCTGCGAGCGGAGCTGGACGCGCTCGCCGCCGCCTCCGGGTTCCCGGTGGTCACGTGAGCGGCCGCGCCGTCTCCAGGCCCCGCACCCCCGCCGGCCGGTCGGGGGCGGCCGGCGACCTCGCCACCGGTCGGGGCGGGACACCGGGCGGCGACCTGGCCGCCCGGCAGGCGGAGCTGGTCGCGGCGCTGGTCGCCGGCGCGCCGACCCCGGCCGGCTTCGCGCCCGCGCCGGTGCGGGCCGCCCGGGTCGCGCTGCTGGGCAAGCGCGCCGGCGAGGTGGCCCGGCACTGGCCGCTGCTCGCCGCCGCCCTCGGCGACGCCTGGTGGGACACCTTCCGCGAGTGGGCGGCCGGCCGCCCCACCAACGGCTCGCTGCGCGACGGCTGGGACCTGGCCCGCGCCCTGCGTGAGCGGGGCACGCTGCCTCCGCTCGGCGCCGAGGAGCTGGCCGCGCGCGAGGCGGGCAGCCGTTACGACGGCCACCGCCCGCCGCGACCCCGCCGCTTGCCGGCCGTCGCCCGCGCCGGCGGCGCCGTCGCGGTCCAGCTCGCCGGTCGGGTACGCCTGCTGCGCCCCGCCCGGCGCTGACCACCCACCCGGGTGCGTCGGGTACGCCCGTACGGCAGGATCTCAAGCATGGATCTCGGACTCACCGACCGGGTGTACGTACTGACCGGCGCCTCCCGGGGCCTGGGCTTCGCCACCGCCGAGTGCCTGGTGGCCGACGGCGCGCGGGTGGTCGTCTCGTCCCGCGCCCCGGAACTGGTCGCCGCGGCCGTCGAGCGGCTCGGCGGTCCGCGGCACGCCATCGGGCTCACCGCCGACCTGGCCGACCCCGACACCCCGCAGCGGCTGGTGGTGGCGGCGCGGGAGCATTTCGGCCGGCTGGACGGCGCGCTGGTCTCGGTCGGCGGTCCGCCTCGCGGCACCGCCGCCCAGGTGACCGACGAGCAGTGGCGGCAGTCCTTCGAGACGGTGTTCCTCGGCAGCGTCCGCACCGCCCGTGAGGTGGCCGGCGCGCTCACCGACGGCGGCGCGATCGGGCTGGTCCTGTCCACCTCGGCCCGTGGCCCGGTGCCCGGCCTCGGCATCTCCAACGGGCTGCGTCCCGGCCTGGCCGGGGTGGCCAAGGACATGGCCGACGAGTACGGCCCGCGCGGCGTGCGGGTGCTCGGCCTGCTGCCCGGACGGGTCATGACCGACCGCAACCGGGAACTCCTCGCCGCCACCGGGGACGCCGAGACGGCCCGGGCCGAGGCGGAGGCCAACATCCCGCTGCGCCGGTTCGGTGATCCGGCGGAGTTCGGCCGGGTGGCCGCGTTCCTGCTCTCCCCCGCCGCGAGCTACCTGACCGGGGCCACCGTGCCGGTCGACGGCGGCGCGCTGCGCGGCCTGTGAGCCCGGCACGCCGCACGCCCGACGCCCCGAACCCGACCGGCGGCGGGTCGGACCAGACGGGCAGCGTCCCGGACCCGACCGGCAGCCCCTCGGACCCGACCGGCGGCGGATCGCGCGCCCGGGTACGGCGAGCCGGCACCGCCGGCCGTGACGTGCGGCCGACGAAGGCGGAGCTGGCCGCTGCGGCGGACCGGACCCTCCCGGACCTGATCGCCCCCGGGCTGGACGTGCTCTTCGTCGGCATCAACCCGGGGCTCTGGTCGGCGGCCACCGGCTGGCACTTCGCCCGGCCGGGCAACCGCTTCTGGCCGGCGCTGCACCGGGGCGGCTTCACCCCGCACCAGCTGCATCCGAGCGAGCAGGACCAGCTCCCCGGCCTCGGCCTGGGCATCACCAACATGGTGGCCCGGGCCAGCGCCCGCGCCGACGAGCTGACCGCGGCGGAGCTGGTGGCCGGGGCGGAGATCCTGACCGGCAAGGTCGCCGAGCACCGGCCGGCCTGGGTGGCGGTGGTCGGGGTGACCGCGTACCGGATCGGGTTCGCCCGGCCGAAGGCCGGTTTCGGCCCGCAGCCGGAGACGCTGGCCGGGGCCCGGCTCTGGGTGCTGCCCAACCCGAGCGGCCTGAACGCGCACTTCACCCCGCAGACGCTCGGGGCGGCCTTCGGCGAGCTGCGGGCGGCCGTCGCCGGCTAGTTGGCCGCAGCCGGGGGCAGCGCCTCCTGGGCGACGTACGTGCCCAGCGGCACCGTGGTGATCACCGTCTCGGGCTCCGCCGGCGCGTACGGCGTCGGCGAGTCGGCGACGGCGAACTGGGTGCGGTACAGCTCGGCGTAGAGCCCGCCGACCGCGACCAACTCGTCGTGCCGGCCCCGCTCCACGATCCGGCCGTCGTCGAGGACCAGGATCTGGTCGGCGTCGCGCACCGTGGAGAGCCGGTGCGCGATCACCAGCGCGGTACGGCCGGTCAGCGCCACCGCCAGCGCCCGCTGCACGGCGGCCTCGCTCTCCGAGTCGAGGTGGGCGGTGGCCTCGTCGAGGATCACGATCGACGGCGCCTTGAGCAGCAGCCGGGCGATGGCGATGCGCTGCTTCTCGCCGCCGGAGAAGCGGTAGCCCCGCTCGCCGACCATCGTCTCCAGCCCGTCGGGCAGGGCGCGGACCAGGTCGGCGACCTGCGCGCCCGCCAACGCCGCCCAGATCTCGTCGTCGGTGGCGTCGGGCTTGGCGTAGCGCAGGTTCTCGGCGATCGTCTCGTGGAACAGGTGCGAGTCCTGGGTGACCACGCCGATCTCGTCGCGCAGCGAGGCGAGGGTGGCGTCGCGGACGTCCACGCCGCCGACGCGTACCTCGCCGTCGGTGACGTCGTAGATCCGGGAGATCAGCATGGACAGCGTCGACTTGCCGGCCCCGGAGGGGCCGACCAGGGCCACCATCTGGCCCGGCTCGACGGTGAACGACACGCCCTTGAGCACCGGCTCGTTGACCGTACGGTCGAGGGTGGCGACCTCCTCCAGCGAGGCCAGCGACACCTCGGCGGCGGCCGGGTAGCGGAACCGGACCTCACGGAACTCGACCCGCCCGTTGCCGCGGGGCACCGACACCGCGTCCGGCTTCTCCTCGATGCCCGGGCGCAGGTCGAGCACCTCGAAGACCCGGTCGAAGGAGACCAGCGCGCTCATCACGTCCACCCGGACGTTGGACAGCGCGGTCAGCGGGCCGTAGAGGCGGGTGAGCAGCAGCGCGAGGGTGACCACCGTGCCGGCGCTGACCCCGCCGGTGACCGCGAGCCAGCCGCCGAGCCCGTAGGTCAGCGCCTGGGCCAGCGACGCGACCAGCAGCATCGCCACGAAGAATGTCCGCGAGTACATGGCCGACTGGATGCCGATGTCGCGGACCCGCTCGGCCCGGCCGGCGAAGCGGCGGGCCTCGACCTCGGGCGAGCCGAAGAGCTTGACCAGCAGCGCCCCGGCCACCCCGAACCGCTCGGTCATCGTCGCGTTCATCTTGGCGTCGAGGTTGTACGACTCCCGGGTGATCTCGGCCAGCCGCCGCCCGACCCGCCGGGCCGGGATGATGAAGATCGGCAACAGGACCAGCGAGAGCGTGGTGATCTGCCAGGAGAGGGTGAACATCACCCCGGCGGTCAGCACCAGCTGGATGACGTTGCTGACCACGCCGGAGAGGGTCGAGGTGAACGCCCGCTGGGCGCCCATCACGTCGTTGTTGAGCCGGCTGACCAACGCGCCCGTCTGGGTACGGGTGAAGAACTGCAACGGCATCCGCTGCACGTGGTCGTAGACCCGGGTGCGCAGGTCGAGGATGATCCCCTCGCCGATGCGGGCCGAGTACCACCGCTGGGCGAGGGAGAAGAGCGCGTCGGCGACCGCCAGCACGGCGATCACCAGCGCCAGGCGGACCACGGTCGCCCCGGCCTCGGCGCCACCCCGGGTGATGGCGTTGATGACCTTACCGGCGAGCACCGGGGTGGCCACCCCGATGATCGCGGCGATCACCACGGTGATCAGGAAGACCACGATGTCCCGCCGGTAAGGCCCCGCGAAGGCGACGATCCGCCGGGCGGTGCCCTGCTTGAGCCGGTGCGCGGAGACCTCGTCGCGGCTGCGCATCGACCGGAGCATGCTCCACCCGGCCATGCCCCCGCCAGACATCGGGTTGGACATCGGTCACCTCCGGGCTCCAAGCAGCGCGCACCGTCGGGTTCGATTCTCCCGCCGACTACGACAACCTCAGTAGTGACCCGGATCTTCCCGAACGGTCCTTACTATTCTCCCCGTCCGGCGAGGTCGCGCAGCCGGCGGGTCTGTGCCTCCCGCTCGGCGCGCTGTTGGTCGGCGTGCGAACGGCCGGCCGCACCGGCGAGCAACGCCTTGATCTCCACCACCGCGTCGCGGTTGTTGGCCAGCAGCCCGGCGGTGAGGTCCCGCACCGCGCTGTCCAGGTCGGCGGTGGGCACGACGAGTGTGGCCAGCCCGATCCGATCGGCCTCGGCGGCGTCCATCCGCCGGCCGGTCGCGCAGATCTCCAGCGCCCGCGAGTAGCCGACCAGCTCGACGAGGCGCTTCGTCCCGGCGAGGTCGGGCACCAGGCCCAGGGTCACCTCGGCCATGGAGAGCTTGGCGTCCTCGGCGAGCACCCGCAGGTCGCAGGCGAGTGCCAGCTGGAAGCCGGCGCCGATCGCGTGCCCCTGCACGGCCGCGACGGAGATCACGTCAGGGCGGTGCAGCCAGCTGAAGCCGGCCTGGAACTCCGCGATCCGGTCCGCGCACTCCTGCTCGGGCAGCGTCGCCAGCTCGGCGAAAGAGCCCGGCCCGGACGCCCCGGCCACCGACAGGTCGAGCCCGGCGGAAAACGACCGCCCCTCGCCGCGCACCACAACGACGCGCACGTCGCCGGGAAGATCCCGGGAGAAGTCGCTCATCGCGCGCCACATCGCCGGGGTCTGCGCGTTGAGCACGTCGGGCCGGCACAACGTCACCGTCGCGACCGGCCCGTCGCAGTCGAGTCGTACCCCGGTCGTCTCGGCGGTCACCGGACGGCCCGGAACGCGACGCTGATGGACGACGCTGGTGGGCGGGTCACGCCTTCTTGCGCCGCCGGGCGCCGCCGCGCTGCCGCAGCTGCACCCCGGACTCGGTGAGCACCCGGTGGATGAACCCGTAGGAACGTCCGGTCGAGGCCGCGAGCGCGCGGATACTCTCACCCGAGGTGTACCGCTTTACCAGGTCCTTGGCGAGCGTCTGGCGCTCGGCTCCGACGATCCGGCGACCCTTCTCAGTGCTGGTGGCTGTGCCAGTGGCTGCCATGCTGATTCCTCACGTCCCAGACTGTGCGGTTCGGATACGGTCCCACCTATTAGACCGCCTCGAACGATCATGCGCCAGATATCAACTCTTCGCCAACCGACACGCTATGCAATGTCAGCTTCCCGATAGAGTGATCCTTCCGACCGGGCGACAGGGCACCATCCGGGGGGGGCCGATCCGCGCCGACGGTCACGGGCCGCCCGGGCGGGGCACCCCGGTCCGGCGCACCCGCCGCCGGTCCCGGCCCGTCCAGCGGGCCGTACCCTGCCTGGCGTGACCGACCCGCTCGCCGCCGCCGCCGGCGCTGCCCTCGTGTTCACGGCGACCAATCTGGACGACATCGTCGTGCTCACCGTGCTCTTCGTGGCCGCGCGGGGCAGCGGCCGGCCCCGCGCCTGGCACATCGTCGCCGGGCAGTACCTGGGCATCGGCGCGCTGGTCGCGACGGCCGTGCTGGTCGCGGCGGGGCTGCTCGTGGTGCCCGACCCGTGGACCGGTCTGCTCGGCCTGCTGCCGATCGCGCTCGGCGCGCGAGCCCTGCTGGCGCGCACCGACGACGAGGCGCCACCGGCGGTGGTCGACAGCCTGCTCGGGGTGGCCGGGGTGACCGTCGCCAACGGCGCGGACAACATCGCGGTCTACGTGCCGGTGTTCCGCTCGCTGGAGCCGGCGGCCGGGCTGGTCTGGCTGCTGGTCTTCGCCACGCTGGTGGCCGTGTGGTGCGCGACGGCGGCCCTGCTGGGCGGCCATCCCCGGGTGGTCCGGCTGGTCGGCCGCGCCGGCCACTGGCTGGTCCCGACCATCTTCATCGGCATCGGCCTGGTCATCCTGGTCACCTCCGGGGTCCTGACCCGCCTGGCCGGCCTGGCCACCTGAACCCTCCCGACGCCCGCGGCCGCCGCGCCGCCGTGACCGCGCCCGCCGCGCCCGCGCGCCGGGCGCGGTCGGTCAGGCCAGCTCGACCAGTTCGAGCAGGTCGTCGCTCCAGGCGTCCTCGTCGCCGTCGGGCAGCAGGATGGCCCGGTCCGGCTTGAGCGCGAGCACCGCGCCAGGGTCGTGGGTGACCAGCACGATGGCGCCCGGGTAGCGAGCGATCGCGTCGAGCACCTGCTCCCGGCTGACCGGGTCGAGGTTGTTCGTCGGCTCGTCGAGCAGCAGCACGTTGGCACCGGAGCAGACCAGGGTGGCCAGGGCCAGCCGGGTCTTCTCCCCGCCGGAGAGCACCCCGGCCGGCTTGTCCACGTCCTCGCCGGAGAAGAGGAACGCGCCGAGGATCTTGCGCAGGTCGGTGTCGGACTGCTCGATCGCGGCGGCACGCATGTTCTCCAGCACCGTCCGCTGCACGTCCAGGGTCTCGTGTTCCTGGGCGTAGTAGCCCAGCCGCAGCCCGTGCCCGGCGTGCACCTCGCCGGTGTCCGACGTGAGCAGGCCGCCGAGCATCCGCAGCAGGGTGGTCTTGCCGGCGCCGTTGAGGCCGAGGATGGCGACCCGGGAGCCACGGTCCACCGCGACGTTGACGTCAGTGAAGATCTCCAACGACCCGTACGACTTCGACAGGCCGGTGGCGGTCAGCGGGGTCTTGCCGCACGGCGCCGGGGTCGGGAAGCGCACCTTGGCCACCTTGTCGGCGACCCGGACCTCCTCCAGCCCCGAGATCAGCTTCTCGGCGCGGCGGGCCATGTTCTGCGCGGCGACGGTCTTGGTGGCCTTGGCCCGCATCTTGTCGGCCTGGGCCATCAGCGCGCCGGCCTTCTTCTCGGCGTTGGCCCGCTCGCGGCGGCGGCGCCGCTCGTCGGTCTCCCGCGCCTCCAGGTACGCCTTCCAGCCCAGGTTGTAGACGTCCACCACCGAGCGGGTGGCGTCGAGGAACCAGACCTTGTTGACCACCGACTCCAGCAGCGCGCCGTCGTGGGAGATGACGATCAGGCCGCCCTTGTGGTTGGCGAGGAAGCTGCGCAGCCAGGTGATCGAGTCGGCGTCGAGGTGGTTGGTGGGCTCGTCGAGCAGCAGGATGCCGCCGCCGTTCTCGCCGGCGTCGCGGAACAGGATCCGGGCCAGCTCGATACGGCGGCGCTGGCCGCCGGAGAGGGTGCCGATGGTCTGGGCGAGCGCCCGGTCGGGCAGCCCGAGGTTGGCGCAGATCCGGGCCGCCTCGGCCTCGGCGGCGTACCCGCCCAGGGAGGCGAACTGGTCCTCCAGCGCGCCGTAGCGGCGGACCAGCTTGTCGTCGGCGCTGTCGGCGAGTTTGGCCTCGATCTCCTTCATCTGGGCCATGAGCACGTCCAGCCCGCGGGCGGAGAGCACCCGGTCCCGCCCGGTGACCTCCAGGTCGCCGGTACGCGGGTCCTGCGGCAGGTAACCGATGGCGCTGCGCCGGTCGATCTGCCCGGCGTACGGCTGTCCCTCCCCGGCCAGCACCTTCAGCGTGGTGGTCTTGCCGGCGCCGTTGCGGCCCACCAGGCCGATCCGGTCACCCGGCTGCACCCGCAGGGTGGTGTCGGACAGCAGGATCCGGGCGCCGGCGCGCAACTCCAGGCCGGTGGCAGTGATCATTTCCGGTACTCGCTCTCGGGGTCTGGAAGGGCTGACTCAGGGCACGCGAAACGGCCGGCGGGCCCGATGGACCGTCGGCGCGGGGCGGTTCAGCCTTCGCAGAGCAGCACGAAGCAAGTGTACCGGGCCGCCTGCGGGGCTCCGCCCGGATTGCCAGGCAAGATCATCGGGTACCGGAACGCAGTCCGGACCCGGTCCGGTACCGCAACCACCAAACGTGATGAATCGGTGATCGGGGTCAACATGGAGCTGAACGAGAACGCGCAGATCGACACCAGCCAGGTGGACGATCGGCGAGGGTCCGGCGGAGGCAGCGGGATGGGCATCCCCATCCCGATCGGCGGCGGTCGCGGAGGGATCGTCGGCATCATCATCGCCGTGCTGGTGACGCTGGTCGGTGGGGGCTTCGGCCTGAACGCGATGAACGGTGGCGGCGGATCGGAGCAGGGCGACAACACGTCGCTGCAGCAGAAGTGCTCGGCCGACGACGCGCTCCAGCAGCTGGACTGCCGCAACACCGCCTACGTCAACTCGATCCAGGCGTACTGGCGCACCGCCCTGCCCGAGAAGTTCGGCGAGCAGTACCAGCCCGCCATCTCCAAGCGGGCCGGCCGGCCGGTGAACCCGGACGAGTTCACCCACGGCACCTCTGCCCAGCGCCAGCAGTGGTTCACCAAGGGCTATTCCAGCGGCGACCCGAAAGCCTGCGACACCTTCGGCGGCAAGCTCTGACATCACCTCGGGATCGGCACCCGAGCGAGATCGCCCTCGATCCTGGATGTAGTGGCCTCGGCATCACGGTGAGGCCACTACATCCAGGATTCAGCACGATCTTGAGCACGGCGGCGCGAGGTGCGTGGCCGGGTCAGTCGCGGTCGGGGTCGCGGACCAGGACGTGCACCGCCCGGGCCGCAGTGACCGCGTTGACCAGCACCGCGTGCCGGGGCTCTGGCACGTCGAGCAGCCGGTCGGCGCGCAGGGCCGCCAGCGGGGCCAGCCGGCGGTCCGCCAGCACGGTGTCCACCGCCCGGCGGTCGCCCCCGCAGACCAGAGCGGCCAGGGTCGCCGCCGCCGGCAGCAGCAGCCGCACGGCCAACTCGACCGCGTCGCCCAGGGCCGCCTTCGCCTGGTTGTCCCGCCGCCGGGCGAACCGCTGCTGCGACCAGCCACCCGCGGCGGTGCGCCCCTGCACATAGCGGGTGTCCACCTTGGAGACCGCCAGCTCCTCCCCCACAGCGACGCCGACCGCCACCGCACCCTTGCGGGCGAGCAGCAGGCCGATCCGGCGCGGCGCGGCGGCCGACGCCACGAAGCCGGGTACGTCCGCGCGGGGCGGCACCCCGGGCGGGGTGTGCAGCTCGGCCGTGGCGCCGTCCGGGGCGGCGAGCAGCAGACCGTACCCCTGGACGGTGGTGGTGGGCGGGCCGTGCCGGTCGGCGAAGCCCTCGACCCAGCGGGCGACGCGGGTCGGGTCGACCTCGACCCACCGGCCGCCCCCGGCTGCGGGTCGGCTGGTCACCGCTCGACCGTACGGCACCGGGAATCGCCACGGCACGGGGGGAAAGGAAACGCGGAGGACACCGCCATCGGCGTCCTCCCGCGCTACCGGTCGGTCCGTGCACGGTGAAGTTGCCACCCGTCAGCGTGACCTCGGCGGTCCCGTTCCCCGTCCAGCCGGACGAGAAGAGCAGGCCGCCGCACCGACCACACTGGGGTGGCGAGCGTCGGAGGTGGACGGGCGGGCGTGGCCGGGCCGCAGCGCCCGGTCAGCGGCCCAGCAGCATGACGACGGCGAGCGCCGCGATGATCGTGCTGGACGCCAGCGCGGTGAGCAGCCGGCCCCGGGGACCGGTGAGGGCCCGACCGACCAGGGTGCCACCGCCGGCAATGAGCAACTGCCAACTGGCCGAGGCGAGGAAGGCGCCGAGCACGAAGAGCACGGCGGCCAGGATGTCCGGTCCGGCCGCGTCTCCCCGGCCGAGGACGAGTGCCGCGAAGTAGACCACGGTGGCCGGGTTGAGCAGTGTCAGGGCCAGGATCCCGGCGAACGCCCGGGCCGGGGTGTCCAGACCGCGGCCGGCGACGCCCGCGCCGGTCCGCGGGCGCGCCCGCAGCGCCCGCCACCCGCCGTGCGCGGCAAGTGCGAACAGCACCGCGGCGCCCACCAGCCGCAACGGCCCGGCGAACGGGGCGATCAGGCCGGCGACCGCCGCGCCGCCGAGTGCCGCCAGGGCGGCGTAGAGGCCGTCGGCGGTGGCGACCCCGAGTGCCGCGGCCGCGCCGACCCGGAACGAGGTACGGGCGCTGAGGCCCATGATCAGCACGGCGATCGCGCCGACCGGCACGGCGACGCCGTAGCCGGCCACCAGGCCCGCGAGGAACGCCGTCACGACGGTGGGCGGAACATCGAGGCGCGGCCGGGATCGGTCCGCTGTCGACGCACGGCGGTGGCCGCGCGGACAGGAACCTGCCGGGAGTACGCCTCGATCACGCGCTCATCCTGCGCCCGAGGATCCGGCCACGCCAGCGAATTACCGCATGATCCACTCCGGTTGCGGCATGTCGCGGTGCCCGTCGGCTCGGACACCGCGACATGCCGCATCTCGGTGTGGACCAGGCGGCGCGGAGACGAAACGGGCGCGGCACCCACCAGGGGTGCCGCGTCCGATTGCGGTCGGAGAACCGGTCAGACGTTGAAGCCGAGGGAGCGGAGCTGGTCCCGACCCTCGTCGGTGATCTTGTCCGGACCCCACGGCGGCAGCCAGACCCAGTTGATCCGGATGTCGTTGACCAGACCGCCGCCGGGGCCGGTGGTCAGCGCCTGCCGGGCCTGGTCCTCGATCACGTCGGTGAGCGGGCAGGCTGCCGAGGTCAGCGTCATGTCCAGCGTCGCGACGTTCTCGTCGTCGACGTGCACGCCGTAGACCAGGCCGAGGTCGACCACGTTGATGCCCAGCTCCGGGTCGACGACGTCCTTCATCGCCTCCTCGACGTCTGCGACAGCGGCCTTGCCGCCGCCGGCCGCCGGCGTCGCCGCGGTGGCGGTGTCCTCGCTACTCATGCCTTCACCTCCGTCGGGCTCACGCCCATGCCGGCGCGTGCCGCGGCGTCCTTGAACGCCATCCACGGCAACAGCGCGCACTTGACCCGGGCGGGGTAGCGCGCGACACCCGCGAACGCCACCCCGTCACCGAGCACGTCCTCGTCCGGCGTGACCTGGCCACGACCGGCCATCAACTCGACGAACGCCTCGTGCACGGCGAACGCCTCACCCGCACCCCGACCGCGCAGCAGCTCGTGCAGCACGCTCGCCGACGCCTGGCTGATCGAACAGCCCATCCCGTCGTACGAGATGTCGCCGAGCGTCTCGCCGTCGGTGGCCACCCGGACGGTGATCTCGTCACCGCAGGTCGGGTTGACGTGGTGCGCCTCGGCGACCCGGGCGTCCGGGCCGGCGTCGCGCAGGCCACGCCCGTGCGGGTGCTTGTAGTGGTCCAGGATGATCTCCTGGTAGAGCTGGTCGAGCTGCATCAGTCGAACACCTTCCGCACCTGCTCGAGCCCCGCCACCAGGGCGTCGATCTCCTCCGTGGTGGTGTACAGGTAGAACGACGCCCGCGTCATGGCCGGTACGCCGAACCGGGTGCACACCGGCTTCGCGCAGTGGTGCCCCACCCGCACCTGCACGCCGAGCGAGTCGAGGACCTGCCCCACGTCGTGCGGGTGGACGTCACCGAGCGCGAACGAGATCGTGCCGCCCCGGCCGACCGGCACCTTCGGTCCGAAAACGCGCAGCCCCGGCACGGTGGCGAGGGCGTCCAGCGCGTACGCCGTCAGCTCCTTCTCGTGCCACTGGATCGCGCGCATCCCGATCCCGCTGAGGTAGTCCACGGCCGCGCCCAGCGCGACCGCCTCGGCGATCGGCGGGGTGCCGGCCTCGAACCGGGCCGGTGGCGCGGCGAACGTCGACCGCGCCATGCTGACCGTCTCGATCATCGAGCCGCCGCCGAGCACCGGGGGCATCGCGGCGAGCAGCTCGCCCCGGCCCCAGAGCACACCGATGCCGGTCGGGCCGCACATCTTGTGCCCGGTGAAGACGATGAAGTCGGCGTCGTAGTCGACCACGTCCATCGGCAGGTGCGGCACCGACTGCGAGCAGTCGAGCAGCAGCAGCGCCCCGACCTGGCGGACCCGCTCGGTGATCCGCGCGGTGGCGTTGACGGTGCCGAGGATGTTGGAGACGTGCACCAGCGAGACGATCTTCGTCCGCTCGGTGACGAGGTCCTCCAGCCCCGACTCGTCCAGCCGGCCGTTGTCGGTGACCGGGAACCAGCGCAGGGTCGCGCCGGTCCGCTCGGCCAGCAGCTGCCAGGGGACGATGTTCGAGTGGTGCTCCATCTCGGAGATCACGATCTCGTCGCCCGGGCCCAGCCGGAACCGCGGGTCGGCGTCGGGCCGCAGCGAGGCGTTGGAGAACGCGTACGCCACGATGTTGATCGCCTCGGTGGAGTTCTTGGTGAACACCACCTCGTCCACGCTCGGCGCGTTGATGAACGCGGCGATCTTCGCCCGCGCCCCCTCGTACGCCTCGGTCGCCTCGGTGCCCAGGGTGTGCACCGAGCGCGACACGTTGGCGTTGTGCATCGCGTAGTGCTCGGCGAGCACGTCGAGCACCTGCCGCGGCTTGTGCGAGGTGTTGGCGCTGTCGAGATAGACCAGCCGGTGTCCGTTGACCTCCCGGTCGAGGATCGGGAAGTCGGCGCGCACCGTGGCCACGTCGAAACGCGGCACGTCGTCGTACTGCGGCATCCCGGACGGGATCGCGATGGTGGTCATCTCAGCTGGCCCCTGTCGTGTCAGGCCCGCGCCGAACCGGCCCCGGCGACGTACCGCTCGTAACCGGATTCCTCGAGCTTGTCGGCCAGCTCCGGGCCGCCCTGCTCGACGATCCGGCCGGCGACGAAGACGTGCACGAAGTCGGGCTTGATGTAGCGCAGGATGCGGGTGTAGTGGGTGATCAGCAGCAGGCCGGTGTCGCCGGTGTCGCGGACCCGGTTGACGCCCTCGCTGACCACGCGCAGGGCGTCCACGTCGAGGCCGGAGTCGGTCTCGTCGAGGATGGCCATCTTCGGCTTGAGCAGCTCCAGCTGCACGATCTCGTGCCGCTTCTTCTCACCGCCGGAGAAGCCCTCGTTGACGTTGCGCTGGGCGAACGCCGGGTCCATCTGGAGGCGCTCCATGGCGCCGCGCAGCTCGCCGCCCCAGGTGCGCAGCTTCGGCGCCGTGCCGTCGATGGCGGTCTTCGCGGTGCGCAGGAAGTTGGCCACCGAGACGCCGGGGACCTCCACCGGGTACTGCATGGCCAGGAAGAGGCCGGCGCGGGCCCGCTCGTCGACGGACATGGCCAGCACGTCGGAGCCGTCGAGGGTCACCGAGCCGCCGGTGATCTCGTACTTGGGGTGGCCGGCGATCGAGTAGGCCAGGGTGGACTTGCCGGAACCGTTCGGCCCCATGATCGCGTGCGTCTCACCCGAGCGGACGGTCAGGTCGACACCGGCCAGGATCGGCTTGAGCTCACCCTCGGGCAGCTTGACCGACACCTTCAGGTCGCGGATCTCCAGGGTGCTCATTATCGGGTCACTCCATTGCTCGGCGTCGGGCGGCCGTCGTCGCCCACGGGAAGATAGATGTCGCCGTCGCGGACTTCGACGGGATAGACGGGGACGGGTTCGGTGGCGGGCAGCCCGGTGGGCGCGCCCGTCCGCAGGTCGAAACGGGATCCGTGCAGCCAGCATTCCAGCGTGCACCCCTCGACCTCACCCTCGGAGAGGGCGACCGAGGCGTGCGAGCACTCGTCGTACACGGCGTAGAACTGGTCGTCCTCGCCGTGCACGATGGCGATCTGCGTACCGTCCACGTCGGCGCTGATCGCGGTGCCCTTCGGCACGTCCTCGGTCGAGCAGATCTTGATCATCAGGCGCCGGCCTTGGCCAGCCGGGCCTCGATCGCGTCGCCGAGCCGCTCGCGCAGCTCCTCGACCGGGATCTTGTTGATCAGCTCGGCGAAGAAGCCGCGCACCACCAGGCGGCGGGCCTCGCCCTCCGGGATGCCCCGGGCCATCAGGTAGAACAGCTGCTCGTCGTCGAAGCGGCCGGTCGCGCTCGCGTGGCCGGCACCGGCGATCTCGCCGGTCTCGATCTCCAGGTTGGGTACGGAGTCCGCCCGCGCGCCGTCGGAGAGCAGCAGGTTCCGGTTGATCTCGTACGTGTCGGTGCCGGTCGCCTCGGCGCGGATCAGCACGTCGCCCACCCAGACGGTGTGCGCGTCGTCGCCCTGCAGGGCGCCCCGGTAGCCGACGTAGCTGCGGCAGTCCGGCACGTTGTGGTCGACCAGCTGCCGGTGCTCCAGGTGCTGGCCGCCGTCGGCGAAGTAGACGCCGTACAGCTCGGCCTCGCCGCCCCGGCCGGTGTACTCCACCGAGGTGTACTGCCGGACCAGGTCGCCGCCGAGGCTGACCTGGATGTGCGTCACCTTGGCGTCGCGGCCCAGCCTGACCTTGAGGTGCTGGGCCTGCACCGCGTCGGCGGCCCAGTCGGCGACGGTGACCAGGGTCAGCTTCGCGCCGTCGGCCACCGACACCTCGACGTTGTCGGCCAGGGTGGCCGGGCCGACGTGCTCCAGCACCAGGGTGACCTCGGCGAACCGGCCCACGTCGACGAAGGTGTGCCCGAAGGCCAGCCCCTCGACGCCGTCGCCGACCACCCGCAGGGTCACCGGCGCGCCGACCACGGCGTCCCGGGCGACCTCCACCAGCAGCGCGTCCCCCGCGCCGCCGTACGCCAGCGCGCTGACCCGGTCGACCGGGGTGAGCACGCTGCCCACCCGCGGGTCGTCCGCGCCGATCCGCCCGACGGTGACGCCCTCGGGCAGGTCACCGTACTCGTGCCGGACCGTGGCGGTGGCGGCCTGCGCCCCGCCGACCAGCCCGCGCAGCCGCTTGAGCGGGGTGAAGCGCCAGTCCTCCTCCAGGCCGGTGAGGGCCGGGAAGTCGGCGACGTCGTACGAGCGGAGCGCCTGCGTCTTGGTGCTGGGCGGCGCGGAAGCCTGGGTAGTCATCTCTTCCTTGGTCTGTTCTACGACGACGGTGTCAGTGAAACCGGAGGGCGGGCCGGGGATGCCGGCCTGCCCCGTGCAGCGGGCGGCGTCAGCCGACCGCGCCCTCCATCTGGAGCTCGATCAGGCGGTTGAGCTCCAGGGCGTACTCCATCGGGAGCTCCTTGGCGATCGGCTCGATGAAGCCGCGCACGATCATCGCCATCGCCTCGTCCTCGCTCAGACCGCGGCTCATCAGGTAGAAGAGCTGGTCATCGCTGATCTTGGAGACGGTCGCCTCGTGCCCCATCGCCACGTCGTCCTCGCGGATGTCGACGTACGGGTAGGTGTCCGAGCGGGAGATCGTGTCGACCAGCAGCGCGTCGCACTTGACCGTGCTCCGGCTGTGGTGCGAGCCCTCCAGCACCTGGACCAGGCCCCGGTACGAGGTGCGGCCGCCGCCCCGGGCGATCGACTTGGACACGATGGTGGAGGAGGTGTGCGGCGCGGCGTGCACCATCTTGGCGCCGGCGTCCTGGTGCTGACCCTCGCCGGCCATGGCCACCGAGAGCACCTCGCCCTTGGCGTGCTCGCCGGTCATGTAGACCGCCGGGTACTTCATGGTCACCTTGGAACCGATGTTGCCGTCGACCCACTCCATGGTCGCGCCCTCGTGGCAGACGGCACGCTTGGTGACCAGGTTGTAGACGTTGTTCGACCAATTCTGGATGGTCGTGTAACGGCACCGGGCGTTCTTCTTGACGATGATCTCCACCACCGCGCTGTGCAGCGAGTCGGAGGAGTACAGCGGCGCGGTGCAGCCCTCGACGTAGTGCACGTACGCGCCCTCGTCGACGATGATCAGCGTCCGCTCGAACTGGCCCATGTTCTCCGTGTTGATCCGGAAGTAGGCCTGCAGCGGGATCTCCACGTGCACGCCCTTCGGCACGTAGATGAACGAGCCACCGGACCACACGGAGGTGTTCAGCGCGGCGAACTTGTTGTCGCCGACCGGGATGACCGTGCCGAAGTACTCCTTGAAGACGTCCTCGTGCTCGCGCAGCGCGGTGTCGGTGTCCAGGAAGACGACACCCTGCTCCTCGAGGTCCTCACGGATCTTGTGGTAGACCACCTCGGACTCGTACTGCGCCGCGACACCGGCGACCAGGCGCTGCTTCTCCGCCTCCGGGATGCCCAGCCGGTCGTAGGTGTTCTTGATGTCCTCCGGCAGCTCCTCCCAGCTGGTGGCCTGCTTCTCGGTGGACCGGACGAAGTACTTGATGTTGTCGAAGTCGATCCCGGTGAGGTCGGCGCCCCAGGCCGGCATCGGCTTGCGGCCGAACAGCCGCAGGCCCTTCAGGCGCAGGTCGAGCATCCAGGCCGGCTCGTTCTTCTTCGCCGAGATGTCCCGCACCACCGCCTCGTTGAGACCGCGCTGGGCAGCCGCCCCGGCGACGTCGGGGTCGGCCCAGCCGTACTCGTACCGACCGAGGGCGGCGAGCTGCTCTTCCTGGGTCAGGGGCTGGACGATCTGCTCGGTCATCTATCTGTCCTCACAGTGGTGACGGTTCTACCGGACTGGGCACGCGGCTGGGCCGGGATGTGCGTGGTGCACACCCCGTCGCCGTGCGCGATGGTGGCCAGGCGCTGCACGTGGCTGCCGACCAGACGGGAGATCACCGCGGTCTCGGCCTCGCACAGCTGGGGGAACTCGGCGGCCACGTGCGCCACCGGGCAGTGATGCTGACAGAGCTGGCCGCCGGAGGCGATCGTGGACGCGTTGGCAGCGTAACCCTCGGCGGTGAGGGCCCCCGCGAGCGCCTCCGCCCGCGCGAGCGGGTCGTCCCCGGCGTCCTCCATGGCGGCCCGGCAGCGGGCCTCCAGCGTGACGACCTGATCGGCGGCGAACGCCTCGACCGCCGCCGATCCGCCGTTGTGGGCGATCCAACGCAGCGCGGCGGTGGCCATGTTGTCGTAGTGGTGCGTACCGCAGCGGACCCGGGCCGCCTCGGTCAGCAGGAAGACCTTCGCCGGGCGACCGCGCCCGCGGCTGCCGCGCACGGCCTGCTCGCGGGCGACCACGTCACCGTCGGCGAGCATCGCGTCGAGGTGCCGGCGGATCGCGGCCGGGCTGAGCCCCAGCGCCGAGCCGAGCTGGGCGGCGGTGGTCGCCCCCCGCTCCAGCAGCAGCTGGGTGACCCGGTCCCGGGTGGAGAGCTCGGTGGACGCGGCCTGCGACAACTCCAGCTCGGCGTGTCTGACGCCGCGCCGCGACCTGGAGCCGTCGCCGGCGACCGGGGCGGTCGCCGACAGGTGCTCGGGGAGCGCCGCCGCGTTTTTCACAACGACAACGTTACGTAATTCGCCGGAGGGCCGCAAACCGGGGTCCCGGTGATCCCCGACACCGGGGTGGCGGAGTCACCCGATCGGGCTCCACTACGGTGCGTAGGATTCGCTCCGTGAAGCGATCCGTCCGGTTCCCGGTCTCCACCGCTCTGCTGCGCCGCCTCGCGTACGCCTCGATCGTGGCGAACGTGGGCATCGTCGTGACCGGAGGGGCCGTCCGGCTCACCGCCTCCGGGCTCGGCTGCCCGACCTGGCCCCGGTGCACCGACGAGTCGTACCACGCCACGGCCGAGATGGGCGTGCACGGGGTGATCGAGTTCGGCAACCGGCTGCTCACCTTCGCCGTCGGCATCATCGCGCTGGCCATCGTGCTGGCGGTGCTGGCGTACCGGCCGCGCCGCAAGGGGCTGCTGGGGCTGTCGGTGGCCGTGTTCCTCGGCATCCCCGCGCAGGCGGTGGTCGGCGGGATCACCGTGCTGACCAACCTGAACCCGTGGGTCGTCGGGCTGCACTTCCTCGCCTCGATGGCGGTCATCGCGGCCGCGTACGCGCTGTGGCGGCGGATCAAGGACCCGGACGGCCCGGCGGTGGCCGTGGTGCCCGGCGCGCTGCGCACCCTGGCGGCGCTCACCACCGCGGTCAGCGTCGCGGTGCTGGTGGTGGGCACGTGGGTGACCGGCAGCGGCCCGCACGCCGGCGACCAGGGCGCGGCCCGCAACGGCCTGGACCCGGAGTCGATCTCCCAGTTGCATGCCGACGCGGTGTTCCTGCTGATCGGGCTCTCGGTCGCGTTGATCTTCGCGTTCCGGGCGGTCGGCGCCGCCGGTCCGGCCCGGGCGGCCGTGGTACTGGTCGCGGTGGAGCTCGGCCAGGGCCTGATCGGCTTCGTGCAGTACTTCACGCACCTGCCGGTGATCCTGGTCGGCGCGCACATGCTCGGCTCCTGCCTGGTGCTGCTGGCCACCCTCGCGGTCCTCTGGTCGACCCGCGAACGCCGCCCGACGGCTCCCGCCCCGGCCGCCACCCCCGCCGAGGCTCCCGCCCCGGCCGCCACCCCCGCCGAGGAACCGGTCCCCGCCGTCGCCTGATCGCGCGCCTGCGGCAGCGGCGCCGGCTGACGCGCGCCTGCGGCAGCGGCGCCGGCTGACGCGGAAGGACGAGAGCGCGGGTGCGTCCGTCGTCGTGGGGACGACGGGCGCACCCGCGCTTCGGGTTCAGCAGGTACCCAGCGCGTCAGGGGTGGCGGCGGGCCAGGTGGGTGAGGACGGCGTCGGCGAGGCGGTCGGCAGCCCCGTCGGCGTATCCGAGGAAGAGCGACGGCTCGGTCAGCTCCAGCTCCACCAGGACGGGTGTGCCGTCCGGTCCGGGGATCAGGTCCACCCGGGCGTAGAGCAGGCGCTGCGAACCGCCCGGCACCGCCGCCAGGACCCGCTCCGCGACGGCCAGTTGCTCCGGGCCAGCGATGCGGGCGCTGATCTCCTCGGGCTTGTAGAGCCCCTCCACCCCGAGATCCGGGCCGTCGAGCATCGCGCCCTTGCGGATCGCGTGGCTGAACGCCAGCCCCTGCGGGCCGGCCAGGAACAGCAGCGCCGTCTCACCGGCCGTGTCCACGGCGCTGAGGTACGGCTGCACCATGGTCAGCCGGCCCGCCTCCGAGAGCCGCCGCACGTGGGCGGCGGCCAGTTCGCGGTGCTCCGGGTCGGCCAGGTCGTAGCGGCCGGTGTCCTGGCTGCCGGCGCTGACCGCCGGCTTGATGACGTACTCCCCGGCGTCGGCGGGTGGTCGCCAGGACTCCCCTGGCGCGACCCACGAGGTCGGCACGACCGGTACGCCGGCCGCCGACAACTCGCCCAGGTAGCGCTTGTCGGTGTTCCAGTGGACCACCTCGGCGGGGTTGACCAGGGCCGGCACGGTCTGCGCCCAGGCGACGAACTCGTCGCGGCGCAGCGCGTAGTCCCAGGGCGACCGGAGCACGACCAGGTCGTACCCGACCCAGTCGACGGCCGGGTCGTCCCAGACGGCCACCTCGGCGGTGACACCGCGGGCGGCGAGCGGGGCGAGCACGAGCTGGTCGTCCGGGTCGAGTTCGGCGAGCCGGTCGCAGGTGACGAGAGCGACCCGGGTTGCCCCCCGGGTCGACTGGTGGTGGCTGGTCAATTTATCTCAACGGGCCATCGTGCGCCGGGCCATCGACCGCCAGAGGTCGTTGCTCGGACGCATCTGGTCCATCAGTTCACGCTCCCAGGCGTTCTCGACGGTGACTCCCGCCTTGGCGCACGCCTGCCGCGCGACGACGGTGTCGTCCGCGAACTGGTCGGCCCACGCCCCGTCCTCGCCGACGAGGACGATCCGTGCGCCACGCTTGCCGACGTACTCGATGACCGCCTTCGCGCCACCGTGACCGGCGGCGAACGACTTGATGCCGGAGACCAGCCCGTTGGGGGCCTGCTCGGCGGTCTGTTCAACCGTCAGCGTCGTATCGGAACCATCTGCCATGACGCGAAGCCTAAGCAGACATGAACCCGTAGGTGCGAGAAGCATGAACAATTTGTGATGCCAATTACCTACGGGCTTAAGGAAGACCACAGGTGATTCGCCCGGGCTTATCCGATATGAGAGGCCAAATCGGGCGGCCGGGATCGCCCCGATGAGTCCGAGTTGAGGCGATGGGACCCAGACCGAAAACCGACTCCGGAAATTTATGGTCGTGACGGCCGGAACGGGCCACGGGGCCTGCTCCGGCGGCCGTCAGACCAGCGCGTCGAGGGCGACCGCGACGAAGAGGATGGTGAGGTAGGTCGTCGACCAGTGGAACAGCCGCATCGGCTTGACGGCCTCACCCCGGGCCGTCCGGCGACAGAGCCGGTGCGCCTCGACCAGGAAGATCCCGCCCACCACCAGGGTCGGCACGCCGTAGATCGCGCTCATCCCCATCGGCCACAGCGCCAGCGAGACCAGCACGGTGATCCAGGCGAAGACCAGGATCTCGGCGTTGACCCGGCGGGTCGAGGCCACCACCGGCAGCATCGGGATGCCGGCCCGGGCGTAGTCGTCCTTGTATTTCATCGCCAGCGGGTAGAAGTGCGGCATCTGCCAGAAGAAGACCACCCCGAAGAGCACCCACGCCTGCGGCGCCAGCGAGCCGGTCACCGCCGCCCAGCCGATCAGCACCGGGGCGGCCCCGCAGGCCCCGCCCCAGAAGGTGTTCGTCGCCGTGGTGCGCTTGAGCCAGAGGGTGTAGACGACGTCGTAGTAGACGATCGCCGCCAGGGTCAGCCCGGCCGCCAGCAGGTTGGTGAGGGCCGCCATCAGGGCGACCGACACCGCCGCCAGCACCAGCCCGAAGACGAGCGCGCTGCGCGGCGAGACGGTGTGCGCCGGCAGCGGGCGCCGCTTCGTGCGCCGCATCACCTGGTCGATGTCCCGGTCGATGTAGCAGTTGAGCACGCTGGCCGCGCCGGCCGCGAGCGAGCCGCCGACCAGCACCACGGCCACCAACCAGAGCGACGGCAGGCCGCCGTCGGCGAGCATCATCGCCGGCACGGTGGTGACCAGCAGCAGCTCGACGATGCGGGGCTTGGTCAGTGCGACGTACGCCGCGACGACCGCCCGGATGTCGCGGCGGGCCGGCTCCTCGACCACCGTGCGCACCGGCGGCTGCCCGGCAGAGTTGCTGACGGGGCGCTCGGTGATCATGCTCACGGATTGCCACCTTCCGGCATCGGCAGGGGGATCAGGTCGGCGGGACCCGGGGAGGGTCCACACACCGACCCCAAGACTACGCGTCGTCGTTTTCGCTGCCCGGGCGACCCGACAACGGTGCGGGCCGTCACACCACCGAGCTGAACGACCCATCCGGTCCGACCGTACGCAACAGGGTGCAGTGATCCCCGGGCGGACGTTTAGGGCCGCTCGATAGGGTCATCGGTGAGGGTTCCGCCCATCTGCCGAGGAGCACAACCATCGTGGCTGCCAACCGACCCGAGCACCCCGCACTCAACTGGACCGACCTCGACCGCCGGGCCGTCGACACCGTACGCGTGCTGGCCATGGACGCCGTGGAGAAATCCGGCAACGGCCACCCGGGGACCGCGATGAGCCTCGCGCCCGCGGCGTACCTGCTCTTCAACCGGGTGATGCGGCACAACCCGGCCGACCCCAACTGGCCCGGCCGCGACCGGTTCGTCCTCTCCGCCGGGCACTCCAGCCTGACCCTCTACATCCAGCTCTTCCTCTCCGGCTACCCGCTCAGCCTGGAGGACCTGAAGTCGCTGCGGCAGTGGGGCTCGCTCACCCCGGGCCACCCGGAGCACGGGCACACCCCGGGCGTGGAGACCACCACCGGCCCGCTCGGCCAGGGCCTGGGCAACGCGGTCGGCATGGCGATGGCCGCCCGCCGCGAGCGTGGCCTCTTCGACCCGGAGAGCGAGCCGGGCGGCTCGGTCTTCGACCACGACATCTGGTGCATCGCCTCTGACGGTGACATCGAGGAGGGCATCAGCCACGAGGCCAGCGCCCTGGCCGGGCACCAGCAGCTGGGCAACCTCACGGTGATCTACGACGACAACGAGATCTCGATCGAGGACGACACCCGGATCGCCAAGAGCGAGGACGTCGCGGCCCGCTACGAGGCGTACGGCTGGCACGTGCAGACCGTCGACTGGCGCACCGGCGACGCCGACCAGGGTGACTACCACGAGGACGTGGAGGCGCTCCACCAGGCGCTGCTGGCCGCCAGGGCGGAGACCGGCCGCCCCTCCTTCATCGCGCTGCGCACCATCATCGGCTGGCCCGCGCCCAACAAGAAGAACACCGGCAAGATCCACGGCTCGGCGCTCGGCGGCGAGGAGGTGGCCGCCACCAAGCAGCTGCTCGGCTTCGACCCGGCGCAGAGCTTCGAGGTCGACGAGGAGGTGCTCGACCACGCCCGCCAGGTGATGAGCCGCGGCGACGCCGCCCAGCGGGAGTGGACGACCGCGTTCGACGCCTGGGGGAAGGCCAACCCGGAGCGCCGGGCGCTCTGGGAGCGGATGGCCGGCCGGGTGCTGCCGCAGGGCTGGGCCGACGCCCTGCCGACCTTCCCCGCCGACGCCAAGGGCGTGGCCACCCGGGCCGCCTCCGGCAAGGTCCTGGAAGCGCTCGCCCCGGTGCTGCCGGAGCTCTGGGGCGGCTCGGCCGACCTGGCGGAGAGCAACAACACCACCATGAAGGGCGAGCCGTCGTTCATCCCGGCCACCCACGCCACCAAGGACTTCCCGGGCCACGAGTACGGCCGCACCCTGCACTTCGGCATCCGTGAGCACGCCATGGGCGCGATCCTCAACGGCATCGCGCTGCACGGCGGCACCCGCCCGTACGGCGGCACCTTCCTGGTGTTCAGCGACTACATGCGCCCCTCCGTGCGGCTGGCCGCGCTGATGAAGCTGCCGGTGGTCTACGTCTGGACGCACGACTCGATCGGCCTGGGCGAGGACGGCCCGACCCACCAGCCGGTGGAGCACCTGACCGCGCTGCGGGCCATCCCGGGCCTGGACGTGGTCCGCCCGGCGGACGCCAACGAAACCACCTGGGCCTGGCGGCAGGCGCTGGAGCACACCGACCGGCCGACCGCGCTGGCGCTGAGCCGTCAGCCGCTGCCGACCCTGGACCGGGAGACGCTCGGTGGCGCCGAGGGCGCGGCCAGGGGCGGCTACGTGCTGGCCGAGGCGTCCACCGGCAAGCCGCAGGTGATCATCGTCGGCACCGGCTCCGAGGTGCAGCTCTGCCTCACCGCCCGGGAGCGGCTGGAGGCCGACGGCACCCCGACCCGGGTGGTGTCGATGCCCTGCCAGGAGTGGTTCTTCGCGCAGGACGAGGCGTACCGGGAGTCGGTGCTGCCGCGTGGGGTAAAGGCACGGGTGAGCGTGGAGGCGGGCATCGCCATGTCCTGGCGCGCGATCGTCGGCGACTGCGGCGAGAGCGTCAGCCTGGAGCACTACGGGGCGAGCGCCCCGCACACCATGCTCTTCGAGCAGTTCGGGTTCACCCCCGACCGGATCGTGGCCGCCGCGCACGCGGCGCTGACCCGGGTGGGCGACATCACCGGTTCTACGACCGGCAACTGAGGGGAGCGTGGACGGCATGACGGACAGGCTGGGTGAGCTGAGCGCCGCGGGTGTGGCGATCTGGCTCGACGATCTATCGAGGGTTCGGCTGAGCTCCGGCGGGCTGGACCAGCTGCGCCGGGAGAAGCACATGGCCGGGGTGACCAGCAACCCGACCATCTTCGCCAAGGCGCTCAGCGACGCCGACGAGTACAACTGGCAGCTGACGGACCTGGCCACCCGTGGGGTGGAGGTCGAGGAGGCCGCCCGCATGCTCACCACGTACGACGTACGGTGGGCCTGCGACGTGATGCGCCCGTCGTACGACAAGAGCGCGGGCGTGGACGGCCGGGTCTCCCTCGAGGTGGACCCGCGGCTGGCCCACGAGACGGCGAAGACCGTCGCCGAGGCCAAGGCGCTGTGGTGGCTGGTGGACCGGCCGAACCTGTTCATCAAGATCCCCGCCACCGAGGCGGGGCTGCCCGCGATCACCGCCACTCTCGCCGAGGGGATCAGCGTCAACGTCACGCTCATCTTCGGCCTGGACCGCTACTCCGCGGTGATGGAGGCGTTCCTCGCCGGCCTGGAGCAGGCGAAGGCGAACGGGCACGATCTCAGCAAGATGGGATCGGTGGCGTCGTTCTTCGTCTCCCGGGTCGACACCGAGGTCGACAAGCGATTGGATCGGATGGCCGGCCAGGCTTCCGACGCCGCAGGCAAAGAACGCGCGCTGGGACTGAAAGGGCGGGCCGCCATCGTCAACGCCCGGCTGGCGTACGAGCGCTACTGCGAGGTCTTCTCCTCCGGCCGGTGGCAGGCCCTGGCCGACGCGGGCGCCCACCCGCAGCGGCCGCTCTGGGCGTCCACCTCCACGAAGAACCCGGACTACCGGGACGTCATGTACGTCGAGGAGCTGATCGCCCCCGGCACGGTCAACACCATGCCGGAGTCGGTCATCCACGCCTACGCCGACCACGGCGAGACCCACCCCGACACCATCACCGGCAGGTACGACGAGGCTCGCAAGGTCTTCGACGACCTGGCGGCGGTCGGCGTCGACATGTCCGACGTGATCGCCACCCTGGAGCGGGAGGGCGTGGAGAAGTTCGAGGCCAGCTGGCTGGAGCTGCTCGACGGCGTACGCAAGTCGCTCACCGCCGCCGCGCAGGGCGCCGGCTCCCCGAACCGTGCCGCCAAGGGCAACGCGTGACGAAGAGCGTCGGACGCGTCGCGGGGCCCCGCCCCGCGGCGCTCCACGCCGTCGCCGACCAGGGGTGGCGACATGGGTGACCTGCTGGCCGGCCCGACGGACGCCGCCGCCGGGCTGGCCGTGCACGGCGCGGACGCGGTCGACCGGTCCGCGCCCGCGTCCGTACGGGACGCGCTGGTCGGCCGGGACGTCCCGGCCCGGCTGGCCGCCGGGGACCCCGGACTCTGGGGGCCCGGCGTCGAACAGGAGGCGAAGGCCCGCCTCGGCTGGCTGGACACCCACCGCCGCAGCCGGGAACTGCTCCCCCAGCTCGCCGAGCTGGCGGCGGAGCTGGCCGACCTGGACCACGTGGTGCTCGCCGGGATGGGCGGGTCCTCGCTCGCCGCCGAGACCATCACGCGCACCCTGGGCCGGCCGCTGACCGTCCTTGACACCACCGACCCCGGGCAGGTCCGGGCGGCGCTGACCGACCGGCTGGAGCGCACCGTGGTCGTGGTGGCCAGCAAGTCCGGCACGACGGTGGAGACCGACAGCCACCGCCGGGCGTACTGGCAGGCCTTCCTGGACGCCGGGATGACCGAGGCCGAGGCGGCCCGGCACTTCGTGGTGGTGACCGACCCGGGCTCCCCGCTGGAGGCCACCGCCGACGAGATGGGCGTGGTGGTGCTGCCGGCCGACCCCGGGGTGGGCGGGCGGTACGCGGCGCTGACCGCGTTCGGCCTGGTCCCCGCCGCGCTGGCCGGGGTGGAGGTCACCGAGCTGCTGGACGACGCCGAGGCGTTGTCGGCCGCGCTGGGCCGGGACCGGGACAACCCGGGCCTGGCGCTCGGGGCGGCGCTCGGCGCGGCGGCCACCACCGGCCGGGACAAGGTCGCCCTGGTCCCGGACGGCACCGGTCTGGACGGCCTGGGCGACTGGATCGAGCAGCTGGTCGCCGAGTCGACCGGCAAGGCCGGGCTCGGGATCCTGCCGGTGGTGGTGGAGTCCCCCCGGGCGCCCGGGGCCACCGGGCCGGACGTGCTGACCGTCAGCCACGGTGGCGCGCTGGCCGCGGGGGACGTTCCCGGCGGCGGCTGCGCCCCCGACCTGGCGGTGAACGGCCCGCTCGGCGCCCAGTTCCTGACCTGGGAGTACGCGACCGCGGTCGCCGCGGTGGTGCTCGGCGTCGACCCGTTCGACCAACCGGACGTCGCCGCGGGCAAGGACAACACCCGGCGGATCCTGGCCGCCGGGCCGCCGGCGCAGGCGCCCTCGTCCGCCGAGGGCGCCATCGAGGTGTACGCCCCGCCGGGCGCCCCCGCCGACCTCGCCGGCGCGCTGCGCCACCTGGTCGACGGGGTGGGCGACGCGGGCTACCTCGCCGTGACGGCGTACCTGGATCGGGTCGCCGACGCGGACGCGGCACGGCTGCGGCCGCTGCTCGCCGAGGCCGCCGGCCGACCGGTCACCTTCGGGTGGGGGCCCCGGTACCTGCACTCCACGGGGCAGTACCACAAGGGCGGACCGCCGGTCGGCAGCTGTCTTCAGCTCACCGGCACGGTGGACGTTGATCTGCCGGTGCCGGGTCGGCCGTACTCCTTCGGGGAGCTGCAGGCGGCGCAGGCCACCGGCGACCGGCAGGCGCTGGCCGACCGGGGTCGACCCGTGCTGCGGCTGCACCTGACCGACAGGTCGGCGGGCCTGGCCCAGCTGCTGGATGCGATCGGACGATGGCGGGCGTGACGATGGACGACATGGACCAGACGGAGCGAGGAGGCGGCGTGAACCCGCTGCGCGACGTGCAGGACCGGCGACTGCCCCGGATCCCGGAGCCCTGCGCTCTGGTGATCTTCGGGGTGACCGGTGACCTGGCGCGCAAGAAGTTGCTGCCAGCGGTCTACGACCTGGCCAACCGGGGGCTGCTGCCGCCCGGATTCATGGTGCTCGGCTTCGCCCGGCGCGACTGGGGCGACGGCGACTTCGAGTCGCTGGCCCACGAGGCGGCCAAGAAGCACGCCCGGACGCCCTGGCGCGAGGAGGTCTGGTCCCGGCTCGCCGGCAGCATCAGGTTCGTCGGCGGCTCGTTCGACGACGACGCCGCCTTCGACCACCTCGCCGTCACCCTGGACGAGCTGCGCGACACCCACGGCATCCATGGCAACGCCGCGTTCTACTTCTCCATCCCCCCGGCCGCCTTCCCGGTGGTGCTCAAGCAGCTGGCCCGCACCGGGATGGCCGACAACGCCAAGTCCGGCGGCTGGCGCCGGGTGGTGGTGGAGAAGCCGTTCGGGCACGACCTGCCGTCGGCCAAGGAGCTCAACGACCTGGTCGACGACGTCTTCACCCGCCAGGACGTCTTCCGGATCGACCACTACCTGGGCAAGGAGACGGTCCAGAACATCCTCGCCCTGCGGTTCGCCAACAACCTGTTCGAGCCCTTGTGGAACTCCAAGTACGTCGACTCGGTGCAGATCACCATGGCCGAGGACGTCGGCATCGGCACCCGGGCCGCCTTCTACGACTCCGTCGGCACGACCCGCGACGTGCTCCAGAACCACCTGCTCCAGTTGCTCGCCCTGGTGGCGATGGAGGAGCCGACCAGCTTCGACGCCGACGAGATCCGGACCGAGAAGCTCAAGGTGCTCAAGGCGATCACCCTGCCGAAGGACATCTCCCGGGGCACCGTGCGCGGGCAGTACCTGCCCGGTTGGGTCGGCGGCGAGCGGGCGGTCGGCTACCTGGAGGAGGCGGGCGTCCCGGCGGACTCCACCACCGAGACGTACGTCGCCGTGGAGCTGGGCATCCAGAACCGCCGCTGGGCGGGGGTGCCGTTCTACATCCGGGCCGGCAAGCGGCTGCCCCGCCGGGTCACCGAGGTGGCGGTCATGTTCAAGAAGGCGCCGCACCTGCCGTTCAACCCGGCCGACATGGAGTCACTCGGCCCCAACCAGCTGGTCATCCGGGTGCAGCCGGACGAGGGCGTGGTGCTGAAGTTCGGCTCCAAGGTGCCGGGCACCACCATGGAGGTCCGCGACATCGCGATGGACTTCCAGTACGGCGAGGCGTTCACCGAGTCCAGCCCGGAGGCGTACGAGCGGCTGGTGCTGGACGTGCTGATCGGCGACCGGACGCTCTTTCCGGACGCCGCCGAGGTGGAGCAGAGCTGGCAGGTGGTGGACCCGCTGGAGCACGCCTGGGCGGGCACGAAGCCGGAGCCGTACCGGGCCGGCGAGTGGGGGCCCCGGGCGGCCGACGAGATGCTGACGCGCGAGGTCCGCGCCTGGCGGCGGGCATGAGCGGGCACATCAGCAGGCACAGCGGCGTGCACGGGCACAGCCAGCGGACCGGGAGGCTCCAGTGATCGGCCTGTGGGACACCACCGGTAACGAGGTGGTCAAGGCGCTGGCCGCCGAGCGGCGCAGCGCGGGTGGGGTGGCCAGCGGCATGGCGCTGACCCTGATCGTGGTGGTGGACGAGAAGCGGGTCCGCGAGGCGGAGGCGGCGGCGACCATAGCGGCCGCCGCCCACCCGTGCCGGCTACTGGTGGTCGTCCGCACCGACGTGGAACGGGAGCGCAACCGGCTGGACGCGGAAATCGTCGTCGGCGGGCGGCTCGGCCCGTGCGAGGCGGTGGTGACCCGGATGTACGGCCGGCTGGCCCTGCACGCCGAGTCCGTGGTGATGCCGCTGCTGGTGCCGGACGTCCCGGTGGTGACCTGGTGGCACGGTGAGCCGCCGGCCGAGATCGCCACCGACTTCCTCGGCGTGGTCGCCGACCGGCGGATCACCGACGCCGCGCAGGCGGCCGACCCGATCGAGGCGCTGCGCCAGCGGGGCCGGGACTACGCCTCGGGCGACACCGACCTGGCCTGGACCCGGATCACTCCCTGGCGGACCCTGGTCGCCGGGGCGTTCGACACCATCGAGGCCCGGGTCACCGAGGCGACGGTGGTGGCGCCGCGCACCGACCCGACGGCGGCACTGATGCGCGGCTGGCTGGCCGCCCGGCTCGGCATCGAGCCGGTGTGGGAGCACACCGACGAGTTCCCGCGCATGCGTGAGGTGCAGCTGCGCTGCGCCAACGGCGACGAGCTGACGCTCACCCGTGACGACAACGTGGCGGTGTTCCGGCGTACCGGTCAGGAGAACCGGACGCTGCCGCTGGTACGCCGCCCGCTCGGCGACGAGCTGGCCGAGGAGTTGCGCCGGCTCGACGCCGACCAGGTGTACGCCGAGGCGCTGGGTGCGGCCGCCGGCATCTCCGGCCTGGAGCAGCGGCCCGCCGGGCGGGTGCACGTCTGGAAGGACCCGGCCACCGCGCAGCGGGCCGAGGCCGGGGTCACCGCCCACGCCGGCACCAGCGCGACCCCCTGACCGCTTCCCCAGGCGGGCCGGCACGGCTCGCCCGGGGGCGCGGGAGGGCGCGACGGACGGGCCGACCGGCCCCCGGGCACGACGAACACGGACCGCGCGAGAGCGGTCGGGAGACGAAGGCACAAGATGAGTGAGGCGAGTGTCGCCGTACACGCCGACGCCGACCTGCTGGCGCAGGCGGTGGCGGCCCGGTTGGTGGTGAAGCTGCTCGACGCGCAGGCGGACCGGGGTCAGGCGTCGGTGGTGTTGACCGGCGGGCGGATCGCTGCGGCGGTGTACCGGGCCGTGGCCGCGCTGCCGGCCCGGGACGCGGTCGACTGGTCCCGGGTCGACGTCTGGTGGGGCGACGAGCGTTTCCTGCCCGCCGGCGACCCGGAGCGCAACGAGACGCAGGCCCGGGCGGCGCTGCTGGACGCGGTGCCGCTGGACCCGGCGCGGGTGCACCCCATGCCGGCCGCCGACGGCCCGCTGGGCGCCGACCCGGAGGCGGCGGCCGCCGGGTACGCCGAGGAGCTGGCCCGGGCCGCACGACCCGGCCACGCCGCGCTGCCCCACTTCGACGTGCTGATGCTCGGCGTCGGCGAGGACGGGCACGTGGCCTCGGTCTTCCCCGAGCACCCGGTGCACTACGACAACCGGCCGGTCAGCGCGGTGCGGGGCAGCCCGAAGCCGCCGCCGCTGCGGACCACGCTCACCCTGCCGGCGATCAACACCGCCGACGAGGTCTGGCTGGTGGCCAGCGGCGCCGACAAGGCCCGGGCGGTCGGCATGGCGCTGGCCGGCGCGGGACCGGTGCAGCTGCCGGCGGCGGGCGTGCAGGGCGTCGCGCGTACCCTCTGGCTGCTGGACCGGTCGGCGGCGGCCGACGTGCCACCCCGGCTGCGCAGCCTGCGCTGAGCGACGAGGACGAGGACGAGGACGAGGACGAGGACGAGGACGAGGACGAGGACGAGGAGCCCCGGCCCCCGGTGGGGGCCGGGGCTCCGGCGCGTCAGTCCCGGCCGCGGCGGCGGCGCAGCGCGGCGAGGGCCTCGGCCAGGATGGCCGCCCCCTCCTCCTCGCTGCGCCGCTCCTTCACGTACGCCAGGTGGGTCTTGTAGGGCTCCGGGCGCACCCGCCCAGGTGGGTTCGCGGCGTCCCGGCCGGCGGGCAGCCCGCACCGGGGGCAGTCCCAGAGCGGGGGCGCCTCGGCGTCCACCGCCATCCTGATCGCGGTGGCGTGCCCGTTGCGGCACCAGTAGGTCACCGCCCGGCGGGGTGCGGGCTCGTAGCGCTCGGCGGGGCGTTCCGGGGCGGACCCGATCCGTGAGCCACGGATGACGTTGCCACTGGGCACGGCTGCTCGCTCCTGTCGTCGGAGGGGACCGCCGGCCGGGAGGGCGGGGCGGCGGCGACGCGGTGCACAACGAACTGCGCGCGGTCCGTGACGGACCGCGCGCAGATTGTACGCCGAGACTCCGACGGACTCAGGTCCCGCTGGTGAGCTGCAGCCGGAGCCAGAGACCGAGCCCGACGATGCAGGCGAACCAGACAATGCTCACCAGGACGGTGTAGCGGTCCAGGTTCTTCTCGGCCACTGACGAGCCGGCCAGGCTGGAGCTGACGCCGCCGCCGAACATGCTCGACAGCCCGCCGCCCTTACCGCGGTGCAGCAGGATGAGCAGGGTGAGCATGATGCTCGTGATGACCAGCAACACGATCAACGTGTATGCGAACCAGATCGGGAGCATAGCTGGGGTCAGTCCTCTCGTTACGATCCTTGCCCGGACAGATCGGGCACGGCGGCACCGACCGGTGGACGGGCGGAGTCAAGGATAGCGAGCGATCAGCGGGCGGTGTGCTCCGGGAACCGGCAGATCTTCGCGAACTCCTCGGCGTCCAGGCTGGCGCCGCCGACCAGGGCCCCGTCCACGTCCGGCTGAGCCATGATCGCGGCCACGTTCGAGGACTTGACCGACCCGCCGTAGAGGATCCGGACCTGGTCCGCCGTGCCCTGGCCGAAGGTCTCGACCAGCCGCTTACGGACCTCGCCGCAGACCTCCTGGGCGTCCTCCGGCGTCGCCGTCTTGCCGGTGCCGATCGCCCAGACCGGCTCGTACGCCACGACGACCTTGGTCACCTGCTCGGCGGTGAGCCCCTGCAGGGCGCCGTCGAGCTGGTCGCAGCAGTGCGGCACGTGCCGCAGCTGCTCCCGGATCTCCAGGCCCTCGCCGATGCAGAGGATCGGGGTGAGCCCGTTGGCCAGCGCCGCCGCCACCTTGGCGTTGACGATCGCGTCGTCCTCGTAGTGGTAGGCGCGCCGCTCGGAGTGCCCGACCACCACGTACGTGCAGCCCAGCTTGGCCAGCATCGGCCCGGCGACGTCCCCGGTGTAGGCGCCCGACTGGTACGGCGACAGGTCCTGCGCGCCGTAGCCGATCAGCAGCTTGTCGCCGTCCACCGCGGTCTGCACGGTACGCAGGTCGGTGAAGGGCGGCAGGATCACCGTCTCGACGTCGGTGAGCTGCTTCTCGGTCAGGCTCGCGGCCAGCTTCTGCACCAGCAGGTTGGCCTCGAGGTGGTTCAGGTTCATCTTCCAGTTGCCGGCCATCAGCGGCCGGCGGGTGACACTCGCCATCACTTCTCCAGGGCCGCGATGCCGGGGAGGGTCTGGCCCTCCAGGTATTCCAGGGAGGCGCCGCCACCGGTGGAGATGTGATCGAAAGCGGATTCGTCCAGGCCGAGGGCACGGACCGCCGCCGCGGAGTCACCGCCACCGACCACGGTGAACGCGTCGGCCTTCGCGATCGCCTCGGCGACCCCGCGGGTGCCGTTGGCGAACGCCGGCATCTCGAACACCCCCATCGGGCCGTTCCAGAAGATCGTCCGCGCGCCGCCCGGCCCGCCGCGCTGGGCGTCCTTGATGGCGGCGGCGAACCCGGCGACCGTCTCCGGGCCGATGTCCAGCCCGACCCGGTGGCTCGGGATGCCGTCGACGGGCACGGTGTCGTGCGCGGCGTCCGGCGCGAACGCGTCCGCGGCCACCACGTCGACCGGAAGCATGATCTTGCCCTCGGAGCGTGCCAGCAGGTTGCCGCAGGTCTCGACCATCTCCTCCTCCAGCAGCGAGCTGCCCACCTCGTGGCCCTGCGCCTTGAGGAAGGTGAAGCACATGCCGCCGCCGATGAGCAGCCGGTCGACCTTCGGCAGCAGCGCCTCGATGACCGCCAGCTTGTCGGAGACCTTGGACCCGCCGAGCACCACCACGTACGGGCGCTCCGGCTCGCCGGTCAACCTGGACAGCACCTCCACCTCGCGCAGCACCAGCCGACCGGCGACGTGCGGCAGCCGGGCCGGCACGTCGTACACGCTGGCGTGCTTGCGGTGCACGGCGCCGAACGCGTCGTCGACGTACGCCTCACCGAAGGCGGCGAGCTGGTCGGCGAACGCGCCCCGCTCGGCGTCGTCCTTGCTGGTCTCACCGGCGTTGAAGCGCAGGTTCTCCAGCAGGGCGACCTGGCCGTCGGCCAGCGCCTCCACAGTGGAGCGGGCCGAGTCGCCCACGGTGTCGGACGCGAAGTGCACCGGCGCGCCGAGCAGTTCGCCGAGGCGACCGGCGACCGGGCGGAGGCTGAACTGCGGATCGGGCGTGCCCTTCGGGCGGCCCAGGTGCGAGCAGACGACCACCTTGGCGCCGGCGGAGACCAGCGCGCTCAGGGTCGGCAGGACCGCGCGGATGCGGCCGTCGTCCGTGATGTCCCCGGTCTGCTTGTCGAGCGGAACGTTCAGGTCGGCGCGCACCAGCACGCGCCGACCCGACACCCCCTCGGCGAGCAGGTCGTCGAGGTTGCGGATGCTCACAGCGAGGAACCCACCAGCTTGACCAGGTCGACGAGGCGGTTGGAGTAGCCCCACTCGTTGTCGTACCAGCCGACGACCTTGACCTGGTTGCCGACGACCTTGGTCAGCGGCGCGTCGAAGATGCAGGACGCCGGGTCGGTGACGATGTCCGAGGAGACGATCGGGTCCTCGTTGTAGATCAGGATGCCCTTGAGCGGGCCGTCGGCGGCGGCCTTCATCGCGGCGTTGACCTCGTCCACGCTGGTCTCGCGGCCGACGTTGACGGTCAGGTCGGTGGTCGAGCCGGTCGGGATCGGCACCCGCAGCGCGTAGCCGTCCAGCTTGCCCTTCAGCTCCGGCAGCACCAGACCGATCGCCTTGGCGGCGCCGGTCGAGGTGGGGACGATGTTCAGCGCGGCGGCCCGGGCCCGGCGCATGTCCTTGTGCGGCGCGTCCTGCAGGTTCTGGTCCTGGGTGTACGCGTGGATGGTCGTCATCAGACCCTGCTGGATGCCGAACGTGTCCTGCAGGACCTTCGCCATCGGGGCCAGGCAGTTGGTGGTGCAGGAGGCGTTGGAGATGATGTTGTGCTTGGCCGGGTCGTACCGGTCGTGGTTGACGCCCATCACGACCGTGACGTCCTCGTTCTTCGCCGGGGCGGAGATGATGACCTTCTTGGCCCCGCCGTCGATGTGCGCCTTCGCCTTGGTGGCGTCGGTGAAGAAGCCGGTGGACTCGATGACGACGTCCACGCCCACCTCGCTCCACGGCAGCTTCGCCGGGTCCTTCTCCTCGTACACCTTGATGGTCTTGCCGCCCACGGTGATCTCGTCGGCGGTGGCCTTCACCTCGTGCGGGAGGCGACCCAGGATGCTGTCGTACTTGAGCAGGTGGGCGAGCGTCGCGTTGTCGGTCAGGTCGTTGACCGCCACCACCTCGACGTCAGCGCCGGACGCCAGCACTGCCCGGAAGAAGTTACGGCCGATCCGGCCGAAGCCGTTGATGCCAACCCGGATGGTCACAGGTCCCATCTCCTCGCGTTCTGGTCCGCCGGCGTCAGACCCGGGCCGGCGGAGGTGTGTGCGCCGACCGTTGGAGCCGGCCGTTGACGGTTCATCTCGGCCACCCCGCCGCGGTCTGGGAAGACCTGACCGCCGGAGGCGGTGAGCACGACGAGGAGTGCCTGTGCCGGCCCCCTTGCCGTACGCAGCGACCCTATCCGAGCGTGCGGCGTCACGCTGCGGCGGGTCGTGATCCCGCTCGCATCGTCCCGCCCCACCGTCCTATCAGACCACGAGCATGTCGGGCGTGACGGCCGCTTCCGTATCCGGGATGCCCAGGTCGTGGGCCCGCTTGTCGGCCAGCGCCAGCAGCCGGCGGATCCGGCCGGCGATGGCGTCCTTGGTCAGCGGCGGGTCGGCCAGCGTGCCCAGCTCCTCCAGCGAGGCCTGCCGGTGCTCCAGGCGCAGTTGCCCGGCCGAGGTCAGGTGGTTGGGGGCGTCGTCGGCCAGGATCTCCAGCGCCCGGGTCACCCGGGCGGCGGCGGCCACCGCGGCGCGGGCCGAGCGGCGCAGGTTGGCGTCGTCGAAGTTGGCCAGCCGGTTGGCGGTGGCCCGGACCTCGCGGCGGACCCGGCGCTCCTCCCAGGCCAGCACACTGGAGTGCGCGCCGATCCGGGTGAGCAGCGCGGCGATCGCGTCGCCGTCCTTGACCACCACCCGGTCCACCCCGCGCACCTCGCGGTTCTTGGCGGTGATGCCGAGCCGGCGGGCCGCGCCGACCAGGGCCAATGCGGACTCCGGCCCCGGGCAGGTGATCTCCAGCGCGCTGGAGCGGCCCGGCTCGGTCAGCGAGCCGTGCGCCATGAAGGCGCCTCGCCAGGCGGAGACCGCGCAGCACACGTTCGCCGCCACCACGTGCGGCGGCAGGCCGCGCACCGGGCGGCCGCGCACGTCGAGCAGGCCGGTCTGCCGAGCCAGGGCCTCGCCGTCCTTGACCACCCGGACGATGAAGTGGCTGCCCTTGCGCAACCCGCCGGAGGCCAGCACATGGATCTCGCTGGGGTAGCCGTACACCTCGGCGATCTCCCGGCGCAGCCGCCGGGCCACCGCCCCGGTGTCCAGCTCGGCCTCCACCACCACGCGACCGGAGACGATGTGCAGCCCGCCGGCGAAGCGCAGCAGCGCGGCCATCTCCGCCCGCCGGCAGCAGGGCTTGGGCACGTCGACCCGACTCAGCTCGTCCTTGACCGCAGCCGTCATCGCCATTCTGCGCCCCTCCACGGACCGGTACCGGCGTGTCGCCGATGATTACGTACGTGCTTAACGATCGGCGCCCAGGACAGGCACCAACGCGGCGCCCAGGGCGGCCGGATCATGACGGGGAGAGCCGTCGGGGACGGCAACGGGGGCGAGGACCAGCCGGGCACCCAGCGATTCTGCCGCACGTCCAGCCGGTTCGGGGTCACCCACCGCCTTGGAATCGGCCAGCACGAAGTCCACGGTGAGCTGCGGCAGGTACGAGTGCAGGGCGGTCAGGTGGTCGGCGACGGAGAGGCCGAGGGTCTCCTTCTCGGCCGCCAGGTTGAGGGTGACCAGCCGTCGGGCCCGGCTGGTCACGATCGCGGCGGCCAGCCCCGGCACCAGCAGGTGCGGCAGCACGCTGGTGTACCAGCTGCCCGGCCCGAAGATCAGCCAGTCGGCCTCGCCCACTGCGGCCACCGCCTCGGCGCAGGCGGCCGGGGCGGTGGGGGTGAGCCGCAGGGACTCCACCCGGCCGGTGGTCACCGCGACCTGGTGCTGGCCGCGCAGGGTGCGAACCTCCTCGGGGTGCTGCGGGTCGGCGCCGCGCACCCGCGCCTCGATGCCCACCGGCTGGCGGGACATCGGCAGCACCCGGCCCACCGCGCCGAGCATCGCCCCGGCGTGCTTCAGCGCGGCCACCGGGTCGCCGAGCTGCTCCATCAGGCCGCAGAGCACCAGGTTCCCCACCGCGTGCCCGGCCAGCCCGTCGCCGGAGTCGCCGGCGAACCGGTGCTGGAAGAGTCCGGCGCTGCGCCGGGTGGCCGGGTGGTCGCCGGCCAGCGCGACGAGGGCCTGCCGCAGGTCGCCCGGGGGCAGGCCGCCACGCTCGGCGCGCAACCGGCCGCTGGAGCCGCCGTCGTCGCCGACGGTGACCACCGCCGTGATGTCCAGGTCGAGGTCGCCGGCGCAGTGCCGCAGCGCGCGCAGCGAGGCGGAGAGCCCGTGCCCCCCGCCGAAGGCGACCACCTTCGTCGCCGTCATTCCCGCCCCAGGTCCCGGTGCTGCGCGTAGGCGGCCAGATCCGACTGGCGCAGCCGGCCGGCCAGTTCCTCGGCGATGGCCACGCTGCGGTGCTTCCCGCCGGTGCAGCCGACCGCCACGGTCAGGTAGCGCTTGCCCTCCCGCTCGAAACCGGCGGTGGTGGCGTTGACCAGGTCGGCGTACGCGGCGACGAAGGCGTCCGCGCCCTCCTGGCCCAGCACGTACGCGCTGACCGCCTCCTCCCGCCCGGTGTGCTCGCGCAGCTCCGGCACCCAGTACGGGTTGGGCAGGAACCGGGCGTCGAGCACGAAGTCGGCGTCCGGCGGCAGTCCGTACTTGAAGCCGAAGGAGAGCACGGTGACCCGCAGCCGGCGGGCGTCCTCGCCACCGAAGAGCTCCTCGATGCGCCGCCGCAGCTGGTTGACGTTCAGGTGGCTGGTGTCGATGATCACGTCGGCCTGGTCGCGGGCCTCCTCCAGCAGGCCGCGCTCCACGGCGATGCCGTCGGCCAGCCGCCCCTCGCCCTGCAGCGGGTGCGAGCGCCGGACGCTCTCGAACCGGCGGATCAGCACCTCGTCGTCGGCGTCGACAAAGACCACCCGGGGCGAGAAGCCACGCTCGCGCAGCTCGCGGATCGCCCCGGCGAGGTCGGTGGAGAAGGCCCGCGAGCGCACGTCCAGCACCATCGCGGTACGCCGGGCCGCGCCGCCGGCCTTGACCGCCAGCTCGGCCATGTCCAGCATCAGCGCCTGGGGCAGGTTGTCCACCACGTAGTAGCCGACGTTCTCCAGGGCCCGGGCGACCGTGCTGCGACCGCCCCCGGACAGCCCGGTGACCACCACCAGCGTGGTCTCCGCCTCCGCCGTCGCCGCGCCGCCGTCCGGGGCGTACCCGTCGGCCGTCCGCACCTCGCTCACCTACTACCCCCCAGCCGTGCCGCGTCCGGTTCGTCCCGGACCCGCATGGTCGATCAGCGACTCTATCCCGCCGGGCGGCATCGATCGGTTCCCGCCCGTCCGACCGGCGCCGGTGTCGGCAGACCCGGCCTTCGGAAAAACCGGCCCCAGCCGACCCGGTATTCCCGCCCCGGGTCGGCGACGACCGGTTGTCGGCGCCGGCTCGTAGACTGCGCGGATGACCTCCCCCACCGACCTGCGCACCGAGGACGCGCTGCGGGTGCTCCGCCGGGTCTTCGGCTACGACGCCTTCCGCGGCTTCCAACGGGAGGTCATCGACCACGTGGTGGCCGGCGGCGACGCGCTGGTGCTGATGCCCACCGGCGGCGGCAAGTCGCTGTGTTACCAGATCCCCGGCCTGGTCCGCGACGGCGTGGCGGTGGTCGTCTCCCCGCTGATCGCGCTGATGCAGGACCAGGTCGACGCGCTGACCGCGGTCGGCGTCCGGGCCGGGTTCCTCAACTCGACGCAGGACCTGGAAGCTCGCCGCCAGGTCGAGAAGGCCTTCCTCGCCGGCGAGTTGGACCTGCTCTACCTCGCCCCGGAGGCGCTGGGCTCCCGGGCCACCCTCGGCCTGCTCGACCGGGGCCGGATCGCCCTGTTCGCCATCGACGAGGCGCACTGCGTCTCGCAGTGGGGGCACGACTTCCGCCCCGACTACCTCGCCCTGTCGATGCTGCACGAGCGGTGGCCGCAGGTGCCCCGGATCGCGCTCACCGCCACCGCGACCAGCGCCACCCGTGCCGAGATCGCCACCCGGCTCAAGCTGACCGACGCGCGGCACTTCGTGGCCAGCTTCGACCGGCCCAACATCCAGTACCGCATCGTGCCCAAGAAGGAGCCGCGCCGGCAGCTGCTCGCCCTGCTGCGCGACGAGCACCCCGGCGACGCCGGCATCGTCTACTGCCTGTCCCGAGCTTCGGTGGAGAAGACCGCCGAGTTCCTGGTCGCCAACGGGGTCGCCGCGCTGCCTTACCACGCGGGACTGGACGCGACCACCCGGGCGACCAACCAGCAGCGCTTCCTGCGCGAGGACGGCCTGGTGATGGTGGCGACCATCGCCTTCGGGATGGGCATCGACAAGCCGGACGTCCGGTTCGTCGCCCACCTCGACCTGCCGAAGTCGGTGGAGGGCTACTACCAGGAGACCGGGCGCGCCGGGCGGGACGGGCTGCCGTCGACCGCCTGGCTGGCGTACGGACTGCAGGACGTGGTGCAGCAACGCAAGATGATCGAGACGTCGGAAGGCGACCTCGCACACCGGCGCAACCTCGCCACCCACCTCGACGCGATGCTGGCCCTCTGCGAGACGGTCCGCTGCCGCCGGGTGCAGCTGCTGGAATACTTCGGCGACACCGGCGAGACCGGCTGCGGCAACTGCGACACCTGCCTCACCCCGCCGGAGACCTGGGACGGCACGGTGCCGGCACAGAAGCTGCTCTCCACCGTCTTCCGGCTGGACCGGGAACGCAACCAGCGCTTCGGCGCCGGGCACTGCGTCGACATTCTGCTCGGCCGGCAGACCGACAAGATCGCCCAGTACGGCCACGAATCGCTGAGCACCTTCGGCATCGGCGCCGAGCTGCGGGAGGCCGAGTGGCGCGGGGTGGTCCGGCAACTGCTCGCCGAGGGCCTGCTCGCGGTCGAGGGCGACTACGGCACCCTGGCGCTGACCGATGCCAGCGCGGAGGTGCTGGGCCGCCGCCGCACGGTGACCATGCGCCGCGAGCCGGAGCGGCCGGCCGCCGCCCGCTCGGCCAAGCCGCGCGGCGCCGCCACGGTGACCGCCGAGCTGACCCCGGCCGCCGCGTCGCTGTTCGAGCGGCTGCGCGCCTGGCGGGCGGCCACGGCGAAGGAGCAGGGCGTGCCCGCGTACGTGATCTTCCACGACGCGACCCTGCGCCAGATCGCCACCGACGCGCCCACCTCGCTGGCCGGGCTCTCCGGGGTCAGCGGCGTCGGGGAGAACAAGCTGGCCAAGTACGGCGAGGCCATCCTCGCCGTACTTGTCGAGGGCTGACAGCAGCGGAGACGACAAGGGCCGGCCCCCGGGTGGGGGCCGGCCCTGTCGTTGTGGTGTGTCAGGAGGTGGCGGAGTAGCCGCGGGTGGCGATCCAGTCGGCGAGGTTGTCCACGCTGATGCGGTAGGAGGCCATGTTCGGGTCGGCCGAGTCGGCGATGGTGACGGTCTTGCCGCCGTCGCGGTAGCCGGCCCGTCTGCCATTCCACCGCCGGCCTGACCATGGCCACGGGACCCCGGAGGTCCAACCGGACATCGGGTCGGTAGACACCCGTCCGGAAACGGACATCAAGGCGTCGAGCCGGTGGGTGGGTGACGACCTCCGTCCGGGCGTCCGGCGTCATGCCACGGAGCCCAACGCTCAGTCGACGCCCCTGCACGGGTACCCGCGGGCCAGGCCGGGGGTGATCAACTCCCTTTGCGGGATGTCGCGGCATCCCCGCCGCCGGGACACCGCAACACGCCGCAAACGGGGCGGGCACCCCGGCATGAGCATCCCGGCATGAGCACGCCGCCCGGAGCACCCCGCCCGGGGTGGCCAATACCGAGTTGGGTCGACCCCGAGGTGCGCTCCGGATCGTGGGCGGCGAGGGGAACGGCCGACTGCCGGAGGGTCAGTGACCCGGACCCGCCTTGGTGCCGTCGTCCAGGGCGGCGAGAATGGCCTCCGCGGTCCGCTTCCCCACTCCGGGCACCTCGGTGATCTCCTCCACGGTCGCGGCGGAGAGCCGCTTGAGCGAGCCGAAGTGCCTCAGCAGCGCCTTGCGGCGTACCTCGCCGAGGCCGGGGACGTTGTCCAGCGCGGACTCGGTCATCCGCTTCGAGCGGCGCTGGCGGTGGAAGGTGATGGCGAAGCGGTGCGCCTCGTCGCGGACCCGTTGCAGCAGGTAGAGCCCCTCGGATGTGCGCGGGAGGATGATCGGGAACTCGTCGTCGGGCAGCCAGACCTCCTCCAGCCGCTTGGCCAGGCCGCAGAGCGCCACGTCGTCGATGCCCAGCTCCGCGAGGGCCTGGGCGGCCGCCGCCACCTGCGGCGCGCCGCCGTCGACCACCACCAGCTGCGGCGGGTACGCGAACTTCCGCGGCCGCCCGGTGGTCGGGTCGATGCCGGGCCGGTCGGGGTCCGACGCGGTCTCCTCGCCCAGCTCGCCCGTCTCGGCGCGGGCGTCGAGGTAGCGGGCGAAGCGGCGGCGCAGCACCTCCGACATGGCGGAGAGGTCGTCGGTGGCGCCCCGGACGATGAACCGGCGGTATTCGCTCTTGCGGGGCAGCCCGTCCTCGAAGACGACCATGCTGGCCACCACGTCGGTGCCCTGGATCTGGGAGACGTCGAAGCACTCGATGCGCAGCGGCGAGGTGCGCATGGTGAGGGCGTCGCTGATCTCGTCGAGCGCCTTGCTCCGGGTGGTCAGGTCGCCGGCCCGCTTGAGCTTGTGCCGGGCGAGCGCGTCCTTCGCGTTGCGCTCCACGGTCTCCAGCAGGGACTTCTTGTCGCCACGTTGCGGCACCCGCAGGCTCACCCGGCTGCCCCGCTTGGTGGCGAGCCAGTCGGCGAGCGCGTCGGCGTCGGCCGGCAGCTCGGGGACCAGCAGCTCGCGGGGCACGTCCGCCTCGCCCTGCTCGCCGCCGTAGACCTGGGTGCAGAAGTGGTGCACCAGGTCGCCAGTGCTCAGCTCCTCGGTCTTCTCCACCACCCAGCCGCGCTGGCCGCGCACCCGGCCGTCGCGGACGTGGAAGACCTGCACGGCGGCTTCGAGGGGGTCGTCGGCGAAGGCGACCACGTCGGCGTCGGTGCCGTCGCCGAGCACCACGGTCTGCTTCTCCATTGCCCGGCGCAGCGCGGCGACGTCGTCGCGCAGCCGGGCGGCCCGCTCGAACTCCAGCTGCCCACTGGCCTCGGTCATCTCGCGTTCCAGCTTGCGGACCATGGTGTCGGTGCGGCCGGCCATGAAGTCGCAGAAGCCGTCGACGATGTCGCGGTGCTCGTCGGCGGAGACGCTGCCGACGCAGGGCGCGGAGCACTTGCCGATGTAGCCCAGCAGGCAGGGCCGGCCCACCTGGCCGGCCCGCTTGAACACGCCGGAGGAGCAGGTCCGCGCCGGGAAGACGCGCAGCAGCAGGTCCAGCGTCTCGCGGATCGCCCAGGCGTGCGAGTACGGCCCGAAGTAGCGCACCCCCTTGCGCTTGGCGCCGCGCATCACCTGCAGACGCGGGTACTCCTCGTCGAGGGTGACCGCCAGGTAGGGGTAGGACTTGTCGTCGCGGTAGCGGACGTTGAACCGGGGGTCGTACTGCTTGATCCAGGTGTATTCGAGCTGGAGCGCCTCGACCTCGGTGCCGACGGTGACCCAGTCCACCGACTCGGCGGTGGTGACCATCTGCTGGGTGCGCTGGTGCAGGCCCCAGAGGTCGGCGAAGTAGGAGTTGAGCCGGCTGCGCAGGTTCTTCGCCTTGCCGACGTAGATCACCCGGCCGGTGCCGTCGCGGAAGCGGTAGACCCCCGGTGACTCCGGGATGGTGCCGGGCGCGGGACGGTAGGTCGAGGGGTCAGCCACCCGTCAAGCCTAATCCGCACCCCCGACACCGCCGGGCAGGAGACGACTCAGGCCAGGCTGATCTGGTCGCCCTGGACCTTGAGCTGCTTCGGGGCCAGCGGCCTGGTCGCCGGGCCCTGCTTGACCGAGCCGTCGGTGATGGAGAACCTGCTGTTGTGGCAGGTGCAGTTGATCGTGCCGCCGTCGACGTTCGACACCGGGCAGCCCTGGTGGGTGCAGATCGGGTCGAAGCCCTTGAACTGGCCCGCCTCCGGCTGGGTGATCACCACGCCCTCGGCGGCGAGGACCCGCCCTCCGCCGACCGGGATGTCGCTGGTCGTCGCCAGCGAGGACGCGCCGTGCCGGTCGCCGCCCCCCGCGTCGCCAGCGGTGGCGCCCGACGGTCCGCCGCTGGTCGGCGCGGTCGCCCCGCCCCCGGAGTCGTCGCCCCCGCAGGCGGTCAGGAGGACCGACGCCCCCACCGCGCCGGCGCCCGCGAGCAGGGCCCGTCGCGTCTGCGTACCGGGCCCGGTCAACACCTGGTCGTCACTCATCTCCGGCCTCTCTCTCGATTGCCGCCGCCGGTCGTCGACCGGGCGGCTCACCGGCGCACACGCAACACTGTGCCCGACGGTTCACCCGCTCGCCCACGATCCGCCGAGGACACCAGACGGGCGGGCCGGTTTCCCGGCCCGCCCGTCTGTCCGTCGCTCAGCGCGCCCCGGCCGGCGCCTTACGGGTACGCGACCTGGTGGCGCTGCCGTTGGCCTTGGCCGCCCGGGTGGTGGCCGCCTTGGCGCCCTTGGCCTCGCCGTCGAGCTTGAGCACCTGGCGCAGGAACTGGCCGGTGTGGCTCTCGGCCACCTCGGCGACCTCCTCGGGGGTGCCGGTGGCGAGCACCGTGCCGCCGCGGTGGCCACCCTCCGGGCCCATGTCGATCAGCCAGTCGGCGGTCTTGATCACGTCGAGGTTGTGCTCGATGGTGATCACCGTGTTGCCCTTGTCGACCAGGCCTTCCAGCACCATCAGCAGCTTGCGGATGTCCTCGAAGTGCAGGCCGGTGGTCGGCTCGTCGAGCACGTAGACCGTCCGCCCGGTGGAGCGCTTCTGCAGCTCGGAGGCGAGCTTGACCCGCTGCGCCTCGCCACCGGAGAGCGTCGGCGCGGGCTGGCCGAGCCGGACGTAGCCCAGACCGACGTCGACCAGCGTCCTGAGGTGCCGGTGGATGGCCGGGATGGCGGAGAAGAACTCGGCCGCCTCCTCGATCGGCATCTCCAACACGTCGGAGACGGTCTTGCCCTTGTAGTGCACCTCCAGGGTCTCCCGGTTGTACCGGGCGCCCTTGCACACCTCGCAGGGGACGTAGACGTCCGGCAGGAAATTCATCTCGATCTTGATGGTGCCGTCACCGGAGCACGCCTCGCAGCGGCCGCCCTTGACGTTGAACGAGAACCGGCCGGGGCCGTACCCCCGGACCTTGGCCTCGGTGGTCTCGGCGAAGAGCTTGCGGACGTGGTCCCAGACCCCGGTGTAGGTGGCCGGGTTCGACCGGGGCGTCCGGCCGATCGGCGACTGGTCGACGCCGACGACCTTGTCCACGTGCTCCAGGCCGCTCACCCGGGTGTGCCGGCCAGGCACCAGCCGGGCGCCGTTGATCTGGTTGGCCAGCACCGCGTAGAGGATGTCGTTGACCAGCGTGGACTTGCCGGAGCCGCTGACCCCGGTGACCGCGATGAGCTGGCCGAGCGGGAAGGCGACGGTGAGGTTGCGCAGGTTGTGCTCCCGCGCCCCGTGCACCACCAGTTCCCGCTCTGGGGTCTGCGGGCGGCGCTGCCGGGGCGTCGGGATCGACCTGCGCCCCGACAGGTACGCCCCGGTCACCGACTCCGGGTTCTCCAGCAGCGCCGGCACCGAGCCGCTGTGCACGATCTCGCCGCCGTGCTCGCCGGCACCCGGGCCGATGTCGACGATCCAGTCGGCGACCCGGATGGTGTCCTCGTCGTGCTCCACCACGATCAGCGTGTTGCCCAGGCCGCGCAGCCGCAGCAGGGTCTCGATCAGCCGGTGGTTGTCCCGCTGGTGCAGGCCGATGGACGGCTCGTCGAGCACGTAGAGCACGCCGACCAGACCGGAGCCGATCTGGGTGGCGAGCCGGATGCGCTGCGCCTCGCCGCCGGAGAGGGTGCCGGCCGGGCGGTCCAGGGAGAGGTAGTCCAGACCGACGTCGAGCAGGAACTTGAGCCGAGCGTTGATCTCCTTGAGCACCCGCTCGGCGATCATCTTCTGCCGGTCGGTGAGCTCGATGCCGGCGAGCAGCTCGGCCGCCTCCCCCACCGACAGGTTGCAGACCTCCGCGATGCTCCTGCCGGCCAGGGTGACCGCGAGCACCTCGGGCTTGAGCCGGGTGCCGCCGCAGGCCGCGCAGGGCACGTCCCGCATGTAGCCCTCGTACTTGTCCCGCGACCACTCCGACTCGGTGTCGGTGTGCCGGCGCTCGATCCACTGCACCACGCCCTCGAAGCCGGTGTAGTAGGAGCGCTCGCGGCCGTACTTGTTGCGGTAGCGCACGTGCACCTGGTCGTCGGAGCCGTGCAGGATCGTCTTCTGCGCCCGCGACGGCAGCGCCCGCCACGGCGTGTCGATGTCGAAGTGCTGGCTTTCGCCGAGCGCCTCCAGCAGGCGGAGGAAGTATTCCAGGTTGTGCCCGGTGGCCCAGGGCTGGATCGCGCCCTCGCGCAGGCTGCGCTCCGGGTCGGGGACGACCAGCTCGGGGTCGACCTCCTTCTTGGTGCCCAGGCCGGTGCACTCCGGGCAGGCGCCGTACGGCGCGTTGAAGGAGAAGACCCGGGGCTCCAGGTCCTCGATCGCCAGGGGGTGGTCGTTGGGGCAGGCCAGGTGCTCGGAGTAGCGGCGTTCGCGGTCGGGGTCGTCCTCGGCCAGGTCGACGAAGTCGAGCAGCACCAGGCCGCCGGAGAGGCCCAGGGCGGCCTCGACCGAGTCGGTCAGCCGCTGCTTGGCGCCGGCCTTGACGCTGAGCCGGTCGATCACCACCTCGATGGTGTGCTTCTCCTGCTTCTTGAGCTTGGGAGGCTCGGTCAGCGGGTGCACCACGCCGTCGACCCGGGCGCGGGCGTAGCCCTTGGCCTGGAGTTCGGCGAAGAGGTCGACGTACTCGCCCTTGCGGCCGCGCACCACCGGGGCGAGCACCATGAACCGGGTGCCCTCGGCCATGGTGAGGACCCGGTCGACGATCTGCTGCGGGGTCTGCCGGGAGATCCGCTCGCCGCAGACCGGGCAGTGCGGCTCGCCGATGCGGGCGAAGAGCAGCCGGAGGTAGTCGTAGACCTCGGTGATGGTGCCGACGGTGGAGCGCGGGTTGCGCGAGGTGGACTTCTGGTCGATGGAGACCGCGGGGCTCAGGCCCTCGATGAAGTCGACGTCGGGCTTGTCCATCTGGCCGAGGAACTGCCGGGCGTACGACGACAGCGACTCGACGTACCGGCGCTGGCCCTCGGCGAAGATGGTGTCGAAGGCCAGGCTCGACTTGCCGGAGCCGGAAAGCCCGGTGAAGACGATCAGGGCGTCCCGGGGCAGGTCGAGACTGACGTCACGCAGATTGTGCTCGCGCGCGCCACGGATGATCAGTCGGTCGGCCACTGTGCGTGTACTCCCGGGTGAAGAAATTGAGGCGGATCCGTCCGCTCGGAGCGTGGTCTGAGCGGATTGCGGGCGCAGAAATGACGCCGCGGCAACTCTAGCCCCGAGGTACGACAACTTTCCGCGCCCGCACATTCCCCCAGCTCACACCGGTCACGCCGAGGTCGCCCGCGCCGAGGCGGCCCGCCCGGCGGGTTCAGAATCCGCCGGGCGACGGGGGCGGCGCTGGACGCGTCGGGCGGCGCCGGCCGCCCCGCCACCCACCCCGCTGCTCGGCGGCCAGCCGGGTCTCCCGGCGGCGGCTCTCGTACGCCACCTCCCGCTGCAACCGGCGCCAGCTCTCCCAGCGCCGCGCGGGCAGCTCCCCGGTCTCCAACGCCGCCCGCACGGCGCAGCCCGGCTCGGCCTCGTGGGCGCAGTCGCCGTACCGGCAGCCGGTGGCGAGCTCGGCGATGTCGGCGAAGGCCCGGTCCAGCCCGGCGGAGCCGTCCAGCAGGCCCACCGCCCGTACGCCCGGGGTGTCCAGCACCGCGCCGCCGCCGGGGACCGGCACCAGCGCCCGCCAGGTGGTGGTGTGCCGGCCCTTGCCGTCCACCCGGCGGATCGCCTGGGTCGGCATGACCGCGGCCCCGGCCAACGCGTTGACCAGGCTCGACTTGCCGGCCCCGGACGGCCCCAGCAGGCCGAGCGTGCGCCCGGGGGCGACCAGGGGGCGCAGCGGCTCCAGCCCGGTGCCCCGCTCGGCGCTGACCGGCAGCACCGGCACCCCCGGCGCCACGGCGGCGAGCTGCCGGGCGACGGCCGCCGGGTCGGCGGCCAGGTCGACCTTGGTGAGCACGACCACGGGCCGCGCCCCGGACTCGTGGGCCAGCGAGAGCAGCCGCTCGATACGGGCGGCGTCCGGTTCGGGGTGCACCGGCTCGACGACCGCCGCGGCGTCGAGGTTGGCGGCGAGCACCTGCCCGCTGGCGTCCTTGCCCGCGGTCCGCCGCACCAGCGCGGTACGGCGCGGCAGCACCGTCTCGACGGTGACGGGCCCGTCCGGCCAGGTGGCGAGCAGCACCCAGTCGCCGGCGCAGGGCAGGGCGGTCAGGTCCCGGGCCGCGGCGGCGAGCACCGCCGGGCCGAGGCTGGCGCGGACGGGTCCATCCGCGCAGAGCACCGTGCAGACCCCGCGGTCGACCCGGGCCACCCGGCCCGGACGGCGGTCGGGGCACCGTCGTGCGTACGCCGCCCGGTCGGCGTCGAAGCCGAGGGCGGTCAGATCGATCGTCATGGCATCCTCATCAGAGTCGGAGCTGGTTGTGGCGGTGCACGCGTACTGCTACCGGCATGATCACCACCTCCGTCCGAGGTCCGGTGCCGCGTTCGGGACCGACGGTAGGGGGCGCGCCGACGCGCCGAAAGCGATTTCCCCGGCGACGGGCCGGCCCCGTACCGCTAGGGTCGGTGCGTGACCAGGGATCCGCTTCTGCTGACCGGCGAGGTGGACGACGCCACGGCCCGACTCCTGCGCGCCGCCGACGCTCTCGACGCCGCGGACGTCGCGGCGCCCTCGCTGCTGCCGGGCTGGACCCGGGGGCACGTCCTGGCGCACCTGGCCCGCAATGCCGACGGCTTCGTCAACCTGCTCACCGCCGCCCGCACGGGCGAGCCCATTCCGATGTACGCCAGCACGGCGGCCCGCGCCGCCGACATCGAGACCGGCGCCTCCCGGCCGCCGGCGGCCCACCTGGACGACCTGCGCCGCTCCGCCGAGCGCTTCGCCGAGGCGGTGGCGGCCATGCCGGTCGAGGCGTGGTCGGCCACGGTCGAGACCCGGCGCGGCCCGTGGAAGGCCGCCATGCTGGTCTGGGGCCGGCTGCGCGAGATCGAGGTGCACCACGTGGACCTCGCCGTGGGTTACCGGCCGGCCGACTGGCCGTCGGCGTTCGCCCACCACCTGCTGCACGAGGTGGTCGCCGGGCTGGCCGCCCGCACCGCCGTCCCGGCGATGGTGCTGCGCTTCGACGGCAGCCGCCACGAGCTGGTCGTCGGCGAGCCCGAGGGCGCGCCGCTGGTCACCGGCCCGGTCGCCGGGCTGGCCGCCTGGTTGATCGGGCGCAGCCGCGGCGACGTGCTGACCGTCACCCCCGACGGCCCCCTGCCGATCCCACCGGAATGGATATAGACACGTCATGAGCTACACCGGAGACGTCACCGCCGGCGGCCCGCCCGCCGTCCGGGAGCTGGGCCCGCTCACCGTCACGAAGGTGTCGGTGGGCCCGATGGACAACAACGCCTACCTGCTGCGCTGCACGGGCACCGGCGAGCAGGTGCTGATCGACGCGGCGAACGAGGCGCCGCGCCTGCTCGACCTGGTCGGCGACGCCGGGCTGGCCGCGGTGGTCACCACGCACCAGCACATGGACCACTGGGTGGCGCTGGAGGAGGTCGTCGCGAAGACCGGCGCCCGCGCCCTGGTGCACGCCGCCGACGCCGACGGCCTGCCGATCGAGGCGGAGCGGCTGGCCGATGGCGACACCGTGCCGGTCGGTGACTGCGCCCTGGAGGTGATCCACGTCAGGGGGCACACCCCGGGCTCCATCGCGTTGCTCTACCGGGACCCAGCCGGCACCCCGCACCTGTTCACCGGGGACAGCCTCTTCCCGGGCGGGATCGGCAACACCGACCAGGACCCGGAACGCTTCGGCCAGCTCATCGACGACGTGGAACACAAGCTCTTCGACCGGCTGCCGGACGAGACCTGGTTCTACCCGGGGCACGGCAGGGACAGCACCCTCGGCGCGGAGCGCCCGTCGCTGCCGCAGTGGCGCGCCCGCGGCTGGTGAGGATCTCCCGGCGTCGGTCAGCCCGGCTGGCCGGCGCCGGTCAGGGCCCGCAGCCGGCGCCGGGTGCCCAGCAGCACCGCGCCGGCCAGCGCCAGGCCGACCGCCATGGTGACGAGCACCGGGCTGCCCTGCCCCGGCAGCAGCCCGGCCAGCGACCGGGACGCGGTGCCCAGCGCCAGGTAGAGGCCGGCCCAGAGCGCGGCGCCCGCCGTCGCACAGGCCACGAACCTCCGGTACGACATCCGCAGCCCGCCCGCAGCCAGCGGCAGCAGCGCGTTGAACACCGGCAGGAAGGGCGCGACCAGCACCATCCACCCGCCACCGGAGCGCAGGATCCCCTCGGCGGCGGCCCAGCGGGCCTCCCCGATCCAGCCGCCGACCCGGCTGTGCCGCAGCCGCTCGCCGTACAGCCGGCCGGCGAGGAAACTCAGCGACCAGCCGGCGACGCAACCGGCCACCACCGCGGCGACGGTGGCCGCGCCGGTCGCCGGCCGGCCCACCCCCACCGCCGCGAGGACCGCGACGTCGCCGGGGACCAGCACCCCCAGCAGCGGTACGGCGTCGGCGAGCATGACCAGCCCCAGCGCCCCCATCAGCAGGGTGGTGGGCAGCTCCCCGACCTGGGCCAACGAATCCAGCATGGCCACGACGCTAGGGCCCGGGGCGATTTCGCACATCGGGTCCGGTCCCCCACACCGCCCTGAACCCGACTCGGGGTCACCCCTGAGCCGCCCGCCGGGTCAGCGCGGCCGGAGCACCTGCACCCGGCGTACCGGCGAGTCGACGAAGGGCTCGGTGGTGGGCACCGGGTAGCTGGCGACGACGTCCAGCGCCGCGGCCGGCAGGTGCCCCCGGTCGGGATCGCCGACCAGCACCACCGCCCCGGCGGCGGCGGCCCGGCGCAGGAACGGCAGCACCCGCCCGGCCAGCGCCGCGTCGTAGAGCACGTCGCCGGCGAGCAGCAGGTCCACCCCGGTGCCGTCGCCGTCGAGCAGGTCGCCCTCGCGCGCCGCGACCGCCACCCGGTTGGCCCGGGCGTTGACCGTCACCGCCGCCACCGCGTACGGGTCGATGTCGTTGGCGACGACCTCGGCGGCGCCGGCCAGCGCGGCGGCGATGGCCACCAGTCCGGACCCGGCGGCCAGGTCGAGCACCCGGCGCCCGGCGGCCAGTTCGGGGTGGTCGAGCAGGTGCCGGGCGAGCGCCTGCCCGCCGGCCCAGGCCGACGCCCAGTACGGCGGCGGCAGGGCACGGCCGGCCGCCGCCTCCATCCGGGCCCACCAGACGATCGCGTCCTCGGCGAGGTGCAGCCAGACCTCCGGCACGAACGGCGTGGGCACCAGCCGCAGCCGGTCGAGCCCGTCACCCGGAGCGTCGATCTCACGCTCCAGGACGGTCAACGCCGCCGTGCTGGGTCCGCCCACCGGTCGAGCATGCCGGAGCCGACGGGGCACTGCCCCGCTTTCGCGTCCGACTCGCGACTTTCCGTTCGCCGCCTTGCGGCACTTCAGCCAGCGAACGGGGGATTCGCCGGTTACTGTCGGGGAGATACAGGGCGAGCATCCGCCGACGCGCGGGTGCTCACCCGTCTTGGACAGGGAGAGATGCATGGCAACCGGCACGGTCAAGTGGTTCAACTCGGAAAAGGGCTTCGGCTTCATCGAGCAGGACGGCGGAGGCCCGGACGTCTTCGTCCACTACTCGGCGATCGCGACGAGCGGTTACCGGGAGTTGAATGAGGGCCAGAAGGTCGAGTTCGAGGTGACCCAGGGGCAGAAGGGTCCGCAGGCGGACAACGTCCGTCCGCTGTAGTTCCGTGCCGGTGGCGGCGGTCGGGGTCGGCCGCCGCCACTGCGCGCTTCAGGCCCTTCCGGCCGCGCGGGCAGGTCGCGCCGCCGCCGGATCGGGCCCCCCGGGATCAGCGGCGTCACCGCCAGCCAGCCGGTCATCACCAGGACGGCCCGGCCCGTAGCCGGTCCCCACCGCTGCGGCGAGCACCGCGGCCGGTGGGATCCCCCGTAGCTGAGCGGCTGTGTGCTGAACCTCACTCGGCCCGGCAGCTGGTGCGGGGTGTCCGTCTGCTCGTCGAGCGGCACCCCGGCCCCGACCGGTCAGTTGGCGCGTACCGCCCGGTCCCGGGTGGCCCAGGCGACCACGAACACCACCGTCCAGGCCACCCCGAGCAGCATCGAGGTGGCCGTCCCGCTGGCCGTGCTCCAGCCCAGGTAGAGGCGGGCCCCGCCGAGCACGGCGATGCCGGCCGCCGCCGTCGTCCAGGCGGCCACCGCCATCGGCCAGCGGGCGTCGCGGGAGACCAGCCAGGCGAGCGTGCAGAGGCTCGCGGCCACCACAGCGTTCTGGGTCGGGAACATGACAGCGGCCCGGGCCGACGGGACGGCGTCGGCGACCACCGCCAGGACCACCAGCGGCAGGAACGCTCCGACCGTGCCGAAGACGCTGAGCAGGTCCGCCCGCCAGGGCCGGTGCCGCCAGGCGAGCACCCCCGCCACCGCCGCCACGAGCACGATCAGGATCGACCCCCGCAGCATCGAGACCGCCGCCAGGGCGGCCTGCACCGCGCCCGGCGTGCGGCGGTGGGCGAACCAGTCCGCGATCACGCCGTCGACCACGGCCAGCCCGCTGAAGCGCACCACCGCCTCCAGCAGCCAGGCGACGGCGAAACCGACCGCCGACAGCAGCAGCAGGCCGGCGCCGAGGTTGACCAGCAGCGCCCAGCCCGGCCCGACACGCATGGCGATCAGGAAGAAGAGGATGCCGTACCGGTTGGTGACCCAGCGCACGGGCGGCAGCGCGACGGCCCGGATCAGCAGCGCCCGCGCCGGGTCGGGGTGCCGTCCGAGCCACCGCCCGGCCAGCACGATCGCAGCCAGCACGGCCAGCAGCACCAGCACCACCCCGGTGGCCCGGCCCAGCAGCCGGGAGACCGTCTCGTACGACTCGCCGGCCAGGTTGCCCAGCAGCACCGAGCCGCCCACCCAGGTCGTCACCCCGGCCAGGTTCCACGGCGCGAACCGCCGGTACGGCATGCCGGCCGCGCCGGCCAGCCGGGGCACCAGGGTGCGGGCGAAGGCCACCCAGCGGGCAGCGCACACCCCCCGCCCGCCGAGCCGACCGAGCAGCGCGTCGGCTCGGGCCCACCGCTGCGGCCCGACCCGGGCGCCCAGCCCGCCGGCGCGCAGCCGGGGGCCGTACCGGCGGCCGGACCGGAAGGCGAGTGTGTCACCGATCACCGCAGCGCCGATCATCAGCAGCAGCGCCGGGCCGATCCGTAGCGTGCCCGCGTACGCTAGGAAGCCGACCAGCAACAGGGTCGCCTCGCCCGGCACCAGCAGCCCGAAGATCACCGCGGTCTCCCCCGCGACGATGATCGCGGCGATCACATAGATCAGCAGGGACGGCAGGCCCTGCAGCGAAGTCAGCAGGTCATGCATCCGGTCCCCATGAACACGGGGGCCAGCATGCCAGCCGCTGGAACGGTCGGAACAGCAGTTCCGGCAGAGATCCGGGCCATCCGGGGGTGACCCCGACACGTGCCCCGGCAACCATGGACAGGAGTATGGAGGGTATGCAGCTTCGCACCGACCTCCGCAACGTCGCCATCATCGCCCACGTCGACCACGGCAAGACGACCTTGGTCGACGCCATGTTGCGGCAGGCCGGCGCCTACGGCGCCCGCGGCGAGGTAACCGAGCGGGTCATGGACTCGATGGACCTCGAACGGGAAAAGGGCATCACCATCCTCGCCAAGAACACCGGCGTGCGGTACCTGCCGGCGGACGGCTCCGACCCGGTCACCATCAACATCATCGACACCCCCGGCCACGCCGACTTCGGCGGCGAGGTGGAACGGGGCCTCACCATGGTCGACGGCGTGGTGCTGCTGGTCGACGCCAGCGAGGGCCCGCTGCCGCAGACCCGCTTCGTGCTCCGCAAGGCGCTCAAGGCCCGCATGCCGATCATCCTGGTGATCAACAAGGTGGACCGTCCGGACGCCCGGATCAAGGAGGTCGTGGACGAAGCCTACGAGCTCTTCCTCGACCTGGACGCCGACGAGGAGCAGATCGACTTCCCGATCGTCTACGCCTGCGCCCGCGACGGCATCGCCTCGCTGACCCAGCCGGCCGACGGCGCGGTGCCGGACGACAGCACCTCCCTGGAGCCGCTGTTCCGCACCCTGCTGGACACCATCCCGCCGCCCGCGTACGAGGAGGACGCGCCGCTGCAGGCGCACGTCACCAACCTCGACGCCTCCCCGTTCCTCGGCCGGCTGGCGCTGTGCCGGGTCCGGCAGGGCACCATCAGCAAGGGCCAGACCGTGGCCTGGTGCCGCACCGACGGCAGCACCCAGCGGGTCCGCATCTCCGAGCTGCTGATGACCGAGGGCCTGGAGCGCAAGCCGGCCGACTCGGCCGGGCCGGGCGACATCATCGCCGTCGCCGGCATCCCGGAGATCATGATCGGTGAGACCCTGGCCGACGCGGAGAACCCGCAGCCGCTGCCGCTGATCACCGTTGACGAGCCGGCCATCTCGATGACCATCGGCACCAACACCTCGCCCATGGTCGGCCGGGTCAAGGGCGCCAAGGTCACCGCCCGGATGGTGAAGGACCGGCTCGACAAGGAGCTGATCGGCAACGTCTCGCTGCGGGTGCTGTCGACCGAGCGTCCGGACGCCTGGGAGGTGCAGGGCCGTGGCGAGCTGGCGCTGGCCATCCTGGTCGAGCAGATGCGCCGCGAGTCGTACGAGCTGACCGTCGGCAAGCCGCAGGTGGTCACCCGGGAGGTCGACGGCAAGACCTGCGAGCCGGTGGAGCGGCTCACCATCGACGCCCCGGAGGAGTACCTGGGCGCGATCACCCAGCTGCTGGCGACCCGCAAGGGCCGGATGGAGCAGCTGGTCAACCACGGCACCGGCTGGATCCGGATGGAGTGGCTGGTCCCGGCGCGCGGCCTGATCGGCTTCCGCACCGAGTTCCTCACCGACACCCGGGGCACCGGCATCCTGCACCACGTCTTCGAGTCGTACGAGCCGTGGTTCGGCGAGCTGCGGACGCGGCAGAACGGCTCCCTGGTCGCCGACCGGGCCGGCGCGGTCACCTCGTTCGCGATGATCAACCTGCAGGAGCGCGGCCAGCTCTTCGTCGAGCCGACCACCGAGGTGTACGAGGGCATGATCGTCGGGGAGAACTCCCGCTCCGACGACATGGACGTCAACATCACCAAGGAGAAGAAGCTCACCAACATGCGGGCGTCGACCTCGGACGAGACCGAGAAGCTGATCCCGCCGCGCAAGCTCTCCCTGGAGCAGGCGCTGGAGTTCTGCCGCGAGGACGAGTGCGTCGAGGTCACCCCGGCCGCGGTACGGATCCGCAAGGTGGTGCTGGACCAGACGGTGCGCGGCCGGACCGCCGCCCGCCGCAAGCACGCCGGCTGACCCGCCGCACGGCGCCACACCACCGGAGCCCGGACCGCCCCCAGCGGTCCGGGCTCCGCCCGTTCACCCCCCCCTCGCCGTCGATCGTGCGGGTGACGGCGCTGGCGGCGATCGACGACCCGGTCGACCTCGCGAGCGACACGGTTCGACGGCGTGCGGGGCGAAGAGGTCCGGGACCGGGCCGGAGCCGGACCCGGTGGTGCGGGTCACCAATCGGCGTGGGCGTCGTACGCGGCAACCCGTCAGGTCGGCACGTCAGGCGCTCCCGCCGGGTCGCGCCGCCCCGTGCCGGCCGATGATCGGCTACGGTCACCGGCATGACCTGGGATGATCTCGACGCCCACCTGGACCGGGTGCCCGGCACCGTCTCGGCGTACGCGGGGCGGCTGGGCGCGGCACCGACCTGGACCCGCCAGCCCGACGCCACCCACTATGCGGCCAGCACGATGAAGGTCGCGGTGCTGCTCGCGGTGCACCGGGCCGCCGAGGCGGGCGAGCTGGACCTCGACGCGCCGATCCCGGTGGTCAACGAGTTCGACTCGGCGCAGCCAGGGACGCCCCGGTTCGCCTGCGCGCAGCACTACGACAACGACGACGCGGTGTGGGACCGGGTGGGCGGGACCGCCCCGCTGCGCTGGCTCGCCGACCGGATGATCACCCGGTCCAGCAACCTGGCCACCAACATCGTGCTCGGCCGGGTGGGCCTGCCGGCGGTGGCCCGGGCCTGGGCGCTGGCCGGCGCCCGGCACAGCGTCACCGGCCGGGGCATCGAGGACTTCGCCGCCCGGGACGCCGGCATCACCAACCTGGTCACCGCCGCCGACCTGGCGGCGGTGCTCGGCGGGCTGGTCACCGGGGCCGCGCGCCCCGGGCCGCTGGCCTCCCGCGCCGCCTGTACGGCGATGGTGGACGTGCTGCTGGCCCAGGAACACCGCGAGGACCTGGCCTCCGGGCTGCCCGAGGGCACCCGGATCGCGCACAAGAACGGCTGGGTACGGGGGGTCCGGCACGGCGCCGGCGTGGTCCTCCCGGACGACGCGCCGCCGTACGTGATCGTCGTCTGCACCACCATGGACCTGGCCGACGGCGGCGCGACCGGCGAGGAGGTCGAGGACGACGCCTGCCGGCTGATCGCGCACGTCTCGGCGGCGGTCTGGGCGGCCCGGCACGAGCTGGCCGGCTGAGCCGGCGCGTCAGTCCAGCAGGTTGTCCCGCAGCGCGTCGCGCACCTCGTCGGTGACGCCCAGTCCGTCACGCAGGTACGCGTCGAACGAGCCGTGCACCCGGCGCACCTCCTCGTAGGCGGCGTCCAGGTACTCCGGGCGCACCTCCAGCACCGGGTGCACCGTCTCCGGGTCCAGCGCCGGCTGCCGCCGGGCCATCGCCGCCAGCAGCACCTCGCGCAGGCTGACGGTCAGCTCGTTGTGGCACAGGTAGTCGGCCCGGATCGCCGCGGGGTCCACGCCCAGCGCGCTGAGCAGCACCACCGCCAGCCAGCCGGTGCGGTCCTTGCCGGCCGAGCAGTGGAACAGCAGCGGCAGGTTGTCCGCGCCGGCCGCCAGCCGTACCGCCGTGCCGAACCCCACCCGGGCGGACTCGCCGGTGACGAACCAGCGGTAGATCGCCGCCATCGCCGCCGGGGTGCCCTCCCGGGCCAGCTCGTCGTACGCCGCCAGGTCGTGACCGAGCAGCACCGCCGAGACGTACGTGAAGACCGGGTGCGCCGGGTCGTGCACCGGCAGGTGCACCACCCGCGGCTCCCCCACCAGCCGGTCCGCCGGGGCGACCGACATCTCGGAGGCGTCCCGCAGATCCACCACGCAGGCCGGGGCGAGCTTGCCCAGCACCGGCAGGTCGGCGTCGGTGAGCCGGCCCAGCGCCGGGGTGCGGATCAGCCGGCCGGCGCGTACCCGGCGCCCGTCGGCGGCCGGTAGCCCGCCCAGATCACGGGCGTTCGGCGCGCCCACCAGTTCCCAGTCCCGCCTGCCCATCCGGCCCTCCCCCTCGGTTGCCCGTCTGCGTATAGGGTGCCGCACATGACGATCGCCGCGGTACGCACCCACCGGCTTTCCGCCCCCTTACACACCCCGTTCGTCACCGCGCTGCGCCGTACCACCACCGTGGACACCCTGGTGGTCGAGGTGATCGACTCCGACGGGCGGTCCGGCTTCGGCGAGGCGCCGCAGGTCTGGCAGGTGACCGGCGCGTCGATCGCCGGGGCGGAGTCCTGCGTACGCGACATGCTGGCCCCCGCGGTCGCCGGCCGCGACGCCGACGACCTGGTGGCCCGCTGCGCCGAGGTGCGGACGGCGGTGGCCGGGAACGAGTCGGCCAAGGCGGCGCTCGACGTCGCGCTGCACGACCTGGCGGCGCGCCGGCTGGGCGTGCCCCTGGCGCGGCTGCTCGGCGGCACGACGCTGCGCGTCCCGACGGACGTGACGCTGGCCGCCGGCGACGCGGCGGAGCTGGCGGCGGCGGCCAGGCAGCGCCGCGCCGAGGGTTTCGACGTGCTCAAGCTGAAGGTCGGCACGGACGCGGCGACGGACCTCGACCGGGTGCGCGCGGTCCGGACGGCGGTCGGCCCCGGGGTGCGGATCCGGCTGGACGCCAACCAGGGCTGGACCCCACGCGAGGCGGTCCGGGTGATCCGGGGCATCGCCGACGCCGGCCTCGACGTCGAACTGGTCGAGCAGCCGGTGTCCCGGTGGGACCTGGACGGCCTGGCCTGGGTCAGCGACCGGGTGGAGGTGCCGATCCTGGCCGACGAGTCGGTCTTCGGCGTCCGTGACCTGGTCGAGGTGATCCGCCGCCGGGCGGCCGACATGGTCAACGTCAAGTTGGCCAAGTGCGGCGGCCTGCACACCGCCCGCACCCTGCTCGACCTGGCCCGCGCCCACGACATGGGCACGATCGTCGGCTCCATGATGGAGAGCGCGGTCGGCGTCGGGGCGGCCGCCAGCCTGGTCGCCGCGTACCGCACCACCGCCGTCTCCGACCTGGACGCCGCCTGGTGGTTGGCCTGGTCGCCGGTGCGGGGCGGGATCCGGTACGACGGCGCCACGGTCGTGCTGCCGGACGCGCCCGGGCTGGGCATCTCCTCGGTCACTGAAGCAAAGGTGCAGTCTCGCGGTTGATGACCGTTGGTTTTTTTCATAGGGTCGCGAATAGCCGCCCGCCCGAACCGGAGGTCCACGTGAAGCTGCAACCGGGCCGCGAGGCCGTCGTCCGGGTCGCCGTCGCGACGCTCTGGGCCACCCCCGAGGCGGTACGCCCCGTCGACCGCCCCGCCCTCGCCCCCCGCACCGACATCGCGGCCTGGATCGCCGGGATGGACACCGACCAGCGGGTCGGCGAGTGCGTGCTGAGCCAGCTGCTGCTCGGCGAGCGGGTGCTGGTCACCGAGCTGCGCCCGGACGGCTGGGCCCGCGTGGTCGCCGTCGAGCAGCCCGCGGCGGAACTCGACCCGCGCGGCTACCCCGGCTGGCTGCCCACCGCCCACCTGGCCCCCGATGCCCCGGTCACCCCCACCGGCGCCCCACTGGTGGTCGACGCCGCGGTCAGCGCCCTGCACGTCACGCCGGGCGGCCCGGTGGCCCTGCCCGGCGTCGTCCTCGGCACCCGACTCCCCCCGGCCGGCGGCTCCGTCGACGGATGGCGACCGGTCCACGCCCCCGGCCACCCCGGGCCGCTGTGGATCCCCGAGGCGGACGTGGTCCCGCTCCCCCACGGGCGACCGCAGCCCGGCGAGGTGCTGGCCGTCGCGGAGCGCCTGCGCGACGTGGTCTACATCTGGGGTGGCGTCTCCAGCCACGGCATCGACTGTTCGGGCCTGGTGCACCTGGCCTGGCGCCGGTTCGGGGTGACCCTGCCCCGGGACGCCGACGACCAGGCTGAGGCCACCGCCCCGGTGCCGCTGGGCGAGGAGCACCCCGGCGACCTGTACTTCTTCGCCCGCCCCGGGCGTCCGATCCACCACGTCGGCTTCGTCACCGCCGAGCCCGGTGGCGACCGCCGGATGCTGCACGCCTGCTACCGGCAAGGGCGGGTGCTGGAGGAGCAGCTACCGGCCGACCGGGCCGCCACCCTGGTCGCCGTCCGCCGGGTCTGACCGGTACGCGAGAAGGGGCACCCCGACGGACGGGCTGCCCCTTCTCGCGTGCGCAGGTCGGTCAGCGCCGGGCGTCGGCCAACTCGCGGCGGCGGTCCCGGGACGACTTGGCCAGGCTGGCGGCGGTGGCCACGGCGAGGGTGCCGAGGATGACCGTCAGGGAGAGCCAGATCGGGATGTGCGGGGCCCACGCGACGTGCTCGCCACCGTTGATGAACGGCAGGTTGTTGTCGGCCAGCGCCTCCAGCACCAGCTTGACGCCGATGAAGCCGAGCACCGCCGCCAGGCCGTAGCTGAGGTAGATCAGCCGGTCCAGCAGGCCGCCGAGGAGGAAGTAGAGCTGCCGCAGCCCCATCAGCGCGAAGACGTTCGCGGTGAAGACGAGGTACGGCTCCTGGGTGATGCCGAAGATCGCCGGGATCGAGTCCAGCGCGAAGATCAGGTCGGTGGTGCCGATCGCGATCATCACGACCAGCATCGGGGTGAAGAGCCGCTTGCCGGCCTGGTGCGTGGTCAGCTTCGCGCCGTCGTAGTCCCTGGAGATCGGCAACGCCCTGCGGCTCCACCGGATCAGCACGTTCTCGCTGAACTCGTCCTCGTCCGGCTCGCCCTGCCGGGCGAGGTTCACCGCGGTGTAGATCAGGAACGCGCCGAAGATGTAGAAGACCCAGGAGAACTGGGAGATCAGCGCCGCGCCGGCGGCGATGAAGCCGCCGCGCATGACCAGGGCCAGCACGATGCCGATGAGCAGCACCTTCTGCTGATACTGCCGGGGCACCCCGAACCGGGCCATGATGATCACGAAGACGAAGAGGTTGTCCACCGAGAGGCTGTACTCGGTGAGCCAACCGGTGTAGAACTGGCCGGCCACGCTCGCGCCGGAGGTGAGCCACAGCCCGGCACCGAAGAGCAGGGCCAGACCGACGTACAAGCCGACCCACAGGCTCGACTCCCGGACACTGGGTTCGTGCGGTCGCCGACCGATGATGAAGAGGTCGATGAGCAGGACCGCCGTCATCGCGACGAGGGTTCCGGCCCACACCAATCCGGACACGTTCAATCCATTCCTCCGGCAGACACGCGGCGTCGGGCACACCGTACGCCGAGTGACGGCGGGGCGGGCGGCGACGAGGACTCTGGTGACTGTCGGAGGTCTCTTCCGCCAGCGACCCGCAAGCGGGACGATGACCGACGGCGCCGGGTCGGGCCGCCGGGTTCGGCGGTCGACCGTGCTGACGACTCCGTCGCGGGGGAATACTCCCCTCCTCGGGGGCCATTGTTCCCCATCGAGGGTGGCCACCGCATCTCCAGGTACCAGGATTGCCGGCAGTATCGCCTTCCGACACGGTGCGTGCCACACACCCGACAGGCCATCCTAGGAGGCTAGGTGTCAGGACGGAGCTGGCCGTCACGGTCCGCTGCCCGACGAAGACCGTCGCCGCCGGGCGCGCAGCCGGGCCAGCTTGCGGTGGGACCGGCGAGCCAGACCCCGCGCCGCCGGTCCCACCGCCGGCCGTGCGAGGCTTCGGTCATGGTGCTTGAGGTCGCGCTCATCGACGTACTGCCCGGACACGAGGACGAATTCGCCGCCGCCTACGCGCAGGCGTACGGGCTCATCACGGCGGCCGAGGGCTGCCGGTCGGCCCGGATGACCCGGGGCGTCGAGACCCCGACCCGGTTCGTGCTGCTGGTCGAGTGGGACTCGGTCGACGCGCACGACCAGAACTTCCGGGCCACCGAGGCGTTCGGGAAGTGGCGGGCGCTGATCGGCCCGCACTTCGCCGGCCCGCCCCGGATCGAGCACTTCGTCGACGTGCCAGCCTGAGCCCGCCGATCCACCCCGTCGTTGTCGTACCCCCCGGTTATCGTGCGGCGCACGCGCGGTACACCGGCCCCGGCGCGTTCGGGGGCGCCGGGTCCGGTGCCCCCGCGGCGATAACCCCTGGCGCCGGCCCGGACGCGGCGGGTTGACTGTCGATCATGAGTGATCGGGTCTTCCTGGTGACCGGCGTGAGCCGGCGGATCGGCATCGGCACGGCCGTGGCCCGGCTGCGGCTCGGCTCGCCGCAGGTCATCCCGGGAAGTAGATCAGCGGCACCCCGTCCCCGTACCGGGGGCCCTCACTGGTGAGCACGGCGGCGGCGTGGGCCAGGCCCGCCACTGCGGCCGCGGCCAGGTCGAAGCGGTCGGTCCTGCGCCGCCAGTAGGTCAGCTCCAGCAGGTCCTGCTCCCGCTCCGGCAGCAGCGCGCAGGCGGGCAAGGCCAGCAGCCTGTGCAGTAGGGCCAGGTCCTTACCGGTCGCCATGACCAGGGCCTCGGCGGCTGCCGCCACCGGCACCCCGAACCGCACCCCGTCCTCAATCACCTCGTGGACGGGCTCGCCCACATGCACCGTCCGGAGCACGGCGTACCCCAGCAGGGCTGACCGGTCCAGGATCAGCCGGACCGGCGGCCTCGTCTCGGGGGTCACGCGGCGTCAGCGCGGTGAGCAGCGTCGTCGCCGCTCAGCTCAGCCTCCATGTCGGCGCGGATCTTGGCGCGCTCGGCCTCGAACCGCTCCTGGGGCCACTCGGCTTCCACGCCTAGGCGGCGGGCCCTGGCCTCGGCGAGACCCTGCTCGGTGACGTGGATGCCGGCGGCGAGCAGCAACTCCTTGTGCTGTTCCACCCGCTTGCGACGGCGTACCGACTCGGTGACGTAGGCGCTGGCCATGCGGTTGCCCTGGCTCTCCAGGGTCTGAGCCACGTCCGGGGGGACGGAGATCGTGAAGCGGCGCCGAGGCTCTGTCATACGCAGAGCGTACGCCTGTCATACTGCTTGCGTACAGCGACGCCGGATACCCGTCCGGGGTCAGCTTCTCGGCCCTGAAGGTGCCCTGAAGGGCCGAGCTTGCAGATCGTGCTCGATGCTGGCTGCACCGGTCACGCCGCGTTCGGCAGGCTGACTGCTGCCCAGTCGGGGCACCGGTAAGAACGGGGTCACGAACACCGCTATGGCGTTCAGTCTGCTGAACATCTTGTTTTTGATCGCGCCGTGATCGGGGGCGTCAGCGTGGTCGGAACGGGTTGTCCGCCTCGAACGGTGGGGGGTGTCGCCGAGATGAGCGCCAACCCCGCCAGTAGTTGATCTTGAGGTTCGGGGCGAGCGGCCGTCACCCGTTTGGCTCAGCGTCGTTGGTGGTGGGATGTTGACCATCGTCTTGGGGCCTGGGGTGGGTTGTGGCCTCGATCGAGCGGACCGCGTATCCGCGGTTCAAGCGGCTGATCACCGCGCATGAGCTGCATCTGTTCTTCACGCCGACTCGGGAGGAGGCGGCGTGGGCGGCGGAGCGGATGGATTCCGATGAGCATCAGCTCGCGTTGCTGCTGGCGCTGAAGTCGTATCAACGGATGGGGCGTTTCCCCAAGCCAGAGGAGTATCCGGAGATGGTCGTCGACTTCGTGCGGCGTGCGGTCGAGTTACCGGAGGGAGAAGGTGGTCTTGCCGGAGCCGTTCTCGCCGACCAGGGCGATCAGTTCGCCCTGGCGCAGGGTGAGGCTGACGCCGTCGACCGCCGGGGCCTCGGCGCCCGGGTAGGTGTACGTGATGTCCTTCGCCTCGATCACGCGCGGGGCACCGGCCGGGATTGTCTTGGTGCCGCGTGCGGCGCGCAGCGTCTTCGCGTGGCGCAGGAAGGACGGCAAGCTCCAGGTATAGGCTGGTGCGGAACGTGCGGGCGGCGGCCATCACCAGCGACGTCAGCGCGCCCGTCGAGGTCCGTAGGGCGGTGACGGCGGTCGCGGCGACGGCAAGGTCCATCCGGCCGGTCGCGGCGAGCCATCCGAGCGCCGCCCAGGTCGCGGCGAGCATGAGCCCGCCGGCGGCGGAGCCGGCCAGGGTCACCCGCAGCAGGGCGGGGGGCCGCGGCCCGGTGGGTGGCCTTGATCCGGTCGGTGATCTCCCGGTACCAGCTGGTGAGGAAGCCGGACATGGTGGCGGCGCGGACCTCGGCGGCGGTCGGTGGAGTAGTACCGCAGCAGGTAGCGCAGGTGGTTGTCGGAGATGTTCTGGAAGTCCGCGCGGTGCTTGATGCGCGCGGTGGTCACCGCGGCGGCGCCCTTGGGCACCACGGCCAGCAGAAGCAGCGGCGGCAGCAAGGGGGTAGTCGTTGCAGACACCGTGTCCCCCGCAGGTTGTGTCGCATTCTGGAGGGCTGGCGCTCCGGCCTGTGACGCGCTGCGGTGCATCGGCGTGTGCCTTTCCCGGGTGTTACGAGTAACCAGCATCCCAGTCGGAGGGGCCGCCGCGCGGCTGCTTGAGAAGGCGGCATGCGCAAGGCGCGCTTGACCGGGTGCTGCGCGTCTTTCCCGGACAGCTGGCGGCTATGGACCGGTGATGCGGTCCACAGCCCGGAGGGGTTGCTGCGTCAGGCATTGAGGCCCGGATCTGCTTGGAATGTTGCCGAGAACGCAGTGTGAGGCGATGACGCCGACTCGCGGTCCTCGGAGACTGCGTGCTCACCCTGACGCCATTGCGGCAGCGCAACGCAACCGCCCATCTGGCCTTCGCGGTTATAGTTCCAGGCAGCGTCGCGTGCCGGTGGCGGATGGCTCGTCAGGCATGGAGGCGTCGTATCGAAAGGTGGCTTCGGCCATTCCCACCCCAATTTCACAGAAGATCACGCTTTACCCGGCCGAGGACCGGTTCTTCGGCCCCCGACCCGCCGTCCTCGTCCTGCCCGGCGGCGGCTTCCGGGAACTTCCACCGCACGAGGGCGAAGGCTACGCGCGCTGGCTGTCCGGCCTCGGCATCCACGCCTTCGTCCTGTCCTACCGGCTGCTGCCGGACCGGTTCCCGGCCCCGCTCGAAGACGCCCGGGCCGGGTTGGACCACATCCGCAACGGCGACCACGGCCTCGACGTCGGCCGGGTCGGCGTCATCGGATCAAGCGCGGGCGGCCAACTCGCTGGCCTGCTCATGACCGGCCAGGTTCTGTCCATCGAGGAAGGCGTCGCCGACCCGCCCCGACCGGACTTCGCGATCCTGGCCTACGCGCTGGCCGACCTCGACCTGCTGCCGCCGCCGGTGGTCGAGAACCTGCTCGGTGACCTGCTGCCCATCAAGGACGAGCTATCCCCGGCCAAGCATGTGGACGCGTCGGTGTGCCCGACTTTCGTATGGGCCACCGCTCAGGACCCGCCGGGCTTGCCCAACGCCCTGGAGTGGACCCGGGCGCTGGCGGCCGCCGCGGTACCGGTGGAGTTGCACGTCTACCCGGGCGGCAGCCACGGCATCGGCCTCGCCGACGGCGTGGAATACGGCGGCGAGCCGCATAAGTTCATTGCGCGCGAGCCGCACACCGCGTCCTGGACGACCGCGTGCGCGGCCTGGCTGCGACGGGAGGGCGTTCTTGCCGACTGACCGCGTCACCGCCTGGGGCGGGGAACTGCAGCGGGTGCACGGCAAGCTGCGCAATGCGTTGGCACTGGCGCGGGCGGGACTGGACGGCGGCGACCCCGCCGACGCCGCCATCGACCTGCTGTTGTTCTGCCACGGGTTCTGCGCTGCCCTGTCCGGCCACCATCGCGCCGAGGACGGTTCGCTGTTCCCGGAACTGGTACGGGCGCGACCCGACCTGGCGCCGGTGGTCGCGAAGCTGACTCAGGACCACAACATGATCGAGCACCTCATCGGTGGATTGCAGAAGGCGGTGGCCGACTCGACCGACCCGGAGGTGGCACACCGCCACCTGGACGGGATCGAGGCGGTCATGGAGACGCACTTCAAGTACGAGGAGAAGCAACTGGGAGCGGTGCTGGACGGCATGGATGCCGACTTCGACCGCACCGAGATCTTCGGCCCGATTAGCTGAGCCGCGTCCCGTTCGCGCCGCCCGCCGACGGCGCGAACGGGAATCCACCTGGGTTCGAGAAGGCGCCGGCGGATGCCGCAAGGGCGGCGCTCCTGGCTGCGTGGTCGGGCAGACGAGGATCGGGTGGCGTGCGGAGAAGTATCAGTTGGTGGTACAGCGGCGCGGTGGCGGCGATGAGCAGTTGCCGCGCGTTGGTGTGCGCAGGGATGTCCCCGCGCCGGGCTGCTCGCTGCACGACGATCTCGCAGCGTGCGTACCGGTCTTCCCAGAAGCGCTGTAGGGCGCGGGCGGCTTCGTCGGAACGGAAGGAGGCGGCGATCAAGGCTGTGGTGATCGGCGGCTGGGCGGTCAGTGCCGTCTGGATCTGGTGGTTCAGTGCCGCCAGGTCTCCTGGCAGGGAGCCGGTGTCCTCGGGCTGCCAGTCGTCGTAGCTCGCGGCGTCGAGGACGTCGGCGAGCAGTCCGCCGACGCCCCGCCAGCGTCGGTACACCGTCGTGCGGTGGACGCCCGCGCGGGCCGCGACGGCGTCCACGGTGAGTGCGTCGGGCGGCCTGGTGAGGGGCTCGCGGGAAAGGGTGGGCAGCCGGGATGGCGCGGGATCTGGGCCTGGACGAGGTCAGGGCTACACCCTGCGCGTCACCGCGGTGCCCGACGGTCCACCGCCGACTCCTCGACATCTGCCAGCCCCTCGACGGCGCCCCGGGGACTTCCGCAGTCCCGGCACAGCGCAAGGCCCGCCGCGAATACGAGAACCGCGTCAACGCCCTCACCACGGACACTCACCGCTGACCCCATCAAGCGTTCAAGATCAACTACTGGCGGGGTTGGCGCTCATCTCGGCGACACCCCGTGGGGTGTCGGTCTCACCGCGTCGGTGTCGCTCGGCCTGCCAGGCGTCCCAGGCGCGTTCGAGCTGCGGGGTCGAGGAAGCCGGCAGTTGCTTGCGGCGGCAGAACTCGCGGAAGTCCAGGTCCGGCTCGGCAACCCGGCGGCGACGCTCGGCACGCCGGTCTGGCAGGACAGCCGCGTTCTCCAGGTCGGCGACGCGGCGGACGCGGGCCAGCTCGTCAACGTCGATGGCGATGCGGTACAGGATCGCCGCCACCCGCGGCACGTCCACCACCACCTGCGCCCGGTCCGGGTGGTCTCCCTCAGGCCGCAGATTTACAACGGGCGGGTACAGCTGGGTATGCAGATGGATCAGCCAGTCGGCGCATTGGCGCAGCCAGCCCACCTCGTCGATCAGCCGGTCGGCGACCAGCTCCCGGCTGTCGAGTTCGGCGTCATCGTCGCCGTCGGGGTCTTCCGGGGCTGGCCAACCGGCCGCCCGTAGCTCGCCTAGCGCGGCGTCGAGCGCGTCAAGATCAGCGGCGGCCACGATCTGGTGCACCCGCGTCGGTGACAGTCCCGCCACGGCGGCCCGCTTGCGGATCGACACTCCTTCGGCCCGCGCTGAGACCAACGCCCAACTGCGTTCGGCCTCGGCTTGGTCCAGCCGCCACGCCGCCCGCGACACCCGCCGCAGCACCCGACGCTCTCGCCGCCAAGCGGCCATCCGCTCCACGATCTTCACGAGTCGCCACCCTGCCCGCTCGATGGGTGTTCAGCAAACTGAACACGCTGGCGTTACTCATGGGGCGGTTCTTACCAACGCCCCCAGTCCGCATGACCGCGTCCGGCGATGTTGCGGACTGCGTTCACGTCGGCGTGCTCAGCGAAGCCGCACGACGTGCACCGAAAGGTGGATTGGTTAGGCCGGTTGGCCTTGGCGATGTGCCCGCAGGCGGAGCAGCCCTGCGAGGTGTACGCCGGGTCCACGTGGACGAGCGCCACCCCGGCCCGGGTCGCCTTGTAGGCGATGTACTGGCCGAGTTGGTGAAATGCCCACCAGTGCAGGGTGACCCGCTGGGGCCGTCGGAGCCGTACCCGGTCGCGGATGCCCGTGAGGTTTTCCAGGGCGATACCACGGCCGGCGCGTTCGGCCTCGGTCACGATCTGCTTGGCGATGCGATGGTTGGTGTCGGCCGCGAACCGGGCTTCCTTACGGCGGCGGGCCTTCAACAGCCGCTTGGCCGATTTGGTGCCGACCCGCTGAAGTTTGGCCCGCAGCCGCTGGTTGCGATGCCTGACCCGGTTCAGGCCCTTGCCGGCGTGTCGGGTGCCGTCGTTGGTGGTGGCGATGTTGGCGATGCCCACGTCGACGCCGAGGAATCCGTTCGGCTCCTCAACCCCGGGCCGACCGACACCGGCTACGCCCCGCCGGACGTGCACGCCGCGGTGGCCCGGCTCTTCCCCGCCGGGCACTGGGGCACCCCGGCCGACGCAGCCCGGCTGATCCGCTTCCTCTGCTCACCGTAGGCCGGCTGGATCACCGGTCAGGTGATCGACTCGGAGGGCGGCTTCCAGCGGCATCGCTGAGCGCCGCTCACCCGCCGCCGGCGCGACCCGCCGGCTCCCCCTCGGTGCCGGGGCGAGCGACGTCGGCGGCCCCGGCGGCCCGGTCGCGCAGCAGCGCCCCGGTCTCCTCCCCGCTCAGCGCCACCGCCGACAGCCAACCGGTCATCCGTTCGTAACGGGCGACGTCGGCGTCGGTCACCAGCCGCACGTCGCTGGTCAGCGTCTCCAGCATCACCGTGCGAGGGTCGGCCGGGTCGGGGAACGAGTAGCAGGAGTATGCGGTCAACGGGTGCACCGCGCCGGGCGGAGCGGCCGTCCCGGGAACGACCCGGATCGTCACGTTCGGCAGGTCGGCCAGGGCGAGCAGGTGCCCCAACTGCTCCCGCCAGACCTCGACCGGCACGCCGGCCGGGTCGCAGACCCGCTCGTCCAGCAGCGCGGTGTAGCGCGGCGGGTCGGGGCGACGCAGCACCTCCTGGCGGACGAGCCGGGCCCGCACGTCGGCCTCCACGTCGACGTCCGGGTGCAGCAACCGGCCTGCGAGGACCCGCAGCCGGGCGTACCCCGGTGCCTGGAGCAGACCGGGCACGAGAGCCGGCTGGTACTCCACGATGGCCGCCGCCCCCGCCTCCAGTTCGGCGTAGGTGCGCTGCCGCTCGTGCATCTCGCCGAACGCCTTCCACCAGCCGCGGCTGGTCGCGGCGTCGCGGGCGATGACGATCAGCGCCTCCCGCTGCGGCGATGGCACCTGGTAGACGTCCAGCAGGTCGAACACGTCGGCGAGGTCCGGCCGACTCTGCCCCAGCTCGATGCGGGACAGCTTCGAGGTGGAGGCCCAGCCGAGCAGCCCACACACCTGTTCCAGGGTGAGCGCCTCCCGTCTGCGTAGCTGGCGCAACTCGGCGCCGAGTCGCGCACGTCGGATGACAGGACTCGATGACAACGGCATCCCGGCCTCCCCACGACGGAGGGTACGCAGGACCGTCACCCAGGGCAATACCTCGCTTGCGTACCGCAACCGCGCGGAGCTCGCCGGGAACAATGTCCCGGACCGCTGTCGAATCCGGCTGTGCCCGTGCGTCGGCGAGGCAGAGGATGAACACCGATTCGAGGAGTACCCGATGCCCCAGTACGCGATCCTGATCCACTCGCCGGCGCCCGCCGACCCGATGGACCTCACGCCCGACTACGTGGCACTGCTGGAGCGGTACCCGGCCCAGGTGGAGGAGCTGGGCGGCCGCATCGTCACGGGGTTCGCGCTGCAGCCCAGCACCACCGCCACGTCGATCCGCGGCGACGTCGTCACGGACGGCCCGTTCGTCGAGGCCAAGGAGGTCGTCGCCGGGTTCTTCGTGCTGGAGGCGCCCGATCTGGACGTCGCCCTGCGGATCGCCACGCTCAACCCGGCCACCCGGGACGGCGGCGTCGAGGTCCGGCCGCTGTTCGTGCCGCCGGCCGAGTGAGCGCCGGCAACCACGGCGGTACGGCGGCGGTCGAGCGCGCCGTGGCGGACGCGCACCGTCGCGAGTGGGCCTTCGTGCTCGCCGCGACGGCGCGCGTCGCCGGCGACCTCGACGTCGCCGAGGAGTGTGTCCAGGACGCGTACGTCGCCGCGTTGGACGCCTGGGCCCGCGACGGCGTACCCCGCAAGCCCGGCGCCTGGCTCACCACGACCGCGAAACGCAGGGCGCTGGACGTGCTGCGCCGGGAACGGGTGTTCCGGTCGAAGATGCCCCTGCTCGTGGACCCGGGCCAAGAAGAAGATCTCGGCGGCCCACATTCCCTACCGGGTGCCGGGCGCCAGCGAGCTGCCCGAACGGCTGGACGCGGTACTGACCGTCATCCACCTGCTCTACACGACCGGGCACACCGCGCCGTCCGGCACCGACCTGGTCCGCGCCGACCTGGTCGACCGCGCGCTGAGCCTGACCCGCATGCTGCTGACCCTGATGCCCGACGAACCGGAACTGCGCGGGCTGCTCGCGCTGTTGCTGCTCACCGACGCCCGTCGGGCCACCCGGACCGACGCCGAAGGGCGGCTCCTGGTGCTCGAGGAGCAGGACCGTTCCGCCTGGGACCGGACCGCCATCGAGGAGGGCTGCCGGCTGGCCGTCGCGGCGTTCCGGACCGGCCGCGTCGGCCGGTACGCGCTCCAGGCCGCCATCGCCTCGCTGCACGCCGTCGCCGCCAGCTACGCCACCACCGACTGGCACCAGGTGCTGCGGCTCTACGACGAGTTGCTGAAGGTCTGGCCCTCGCCGGTCGTCGCGCTCAACCGGGCCGTGGCGGTGTCGATGGTCCGCGGACCGCAGAACGCCCTCGACGAGATCGAGGTCCTGGAGCGGGACGGCCGGCTCGCCGGGTACCACTATCTGCCGGCCGTCCGAGCCGACCTGCTGCGCCGTCTCGGCCGCCAGCGGGAGGCGGCGACCGCCTACCGCGCGGCGTTGGACCTCGCGGACAACGAGGCCGAGCGGGAATTCCTCACGGTCCGTCTCGCCGAGGCCGTCGATTCGGGATCGGAAAGGTAGCCGACCCCCTACTTCACGCCCGCGGCGTCCATCCCGCGCAGCTCCTTCTTGAGGTCGGCGACCTCGTCGCGGATCCGGGCGGCCAGCTCGAACTGCAGCTCCCGGGCGGCGGCCAGCATCTGGTCGTTGAGCTCCTGGATGAGCTGCGCCAGGTCGGCGCGGGCCATCCCCTCCCGGGACGGGCCGGCCGCGGTGACCCGGCTGCGGCTGCGGGTCTCCTTGACCGGGGCCTTGCCCCGGGAGAGCTGGCGCACCGCCCCGCCGACCCGGCTGTTCTCGGTGTCCTCCGCCTCGCGGTAGATGTCGTCGAGGATGTCGTGGATCTTCTTGCGCAGCGGCTCCGGGCTGATGCCGTGTGCCTCGTTGTGCGCGATCTGCTTGGCCCGCCGCCGGTTGGTCTCGTCAATCGCGTTCGCCATCGACGGAGTGATCTTGTCGGCGTACATGTGGACCTGGCCGGAGACGTTCCGGGCTGCCCGGCCGATGGTCTGGATCAGCGACCGGCCGCTGCGCAGGAAGCCCTCCTTGTCGGCGTCGAGGATCGCCACCAGCGACACCTCGGGCAGGTCCAGGCCTTCCCGGAGCAGGTTGATGCCGACCAGCACGTCGTAGTCGCCCTTGCGCAGCTCGCGCAGCAACTCGACCCGGCGCAGCGTGTCGACCTCGGAGTGCAGGTAGCGCACCCGGATGCCGTTCTCCAGGAGGTAGTCGGACAGGTCCTCGGCCATCTTCTTGGTCAGCGTGGTGACCAGCACCCGCTCGTCGCGCTCGGTACGCAGCTTGATCTCGTGCATCAGGTCGTCGATCTGGCCCTTGGTGGGCTTGACGACGACCTCCGGGTCGATCAGGCCGGTCGGGCGGATCACCTGCTCGACGTACTCCCCCTGGGCCTGCTCCAGCTCCCATGGACCCGGAGTGGCGGACAGGTAGACCATCTGGCCGACCCGCTCCAGGAACTCGTCGAAGCGCAGCGGGCGGTTGTCGGCGGCGCTGGGCAGCCGGAAGCCGTGGTCGATCAGCATCCGCTTGCGGGACGCGTCGCCCTCGTACATGCCGCCGATCTGCGGGATGGTCACGTGCGACTCGTCGACCACGGTGAGGAAGTCGTCCGGGAAGTAGTCGAGCAGGCAGTGCGGCGGGCTGCCGGGCAGCCGGCCGTCGATGTGCATGGAGTAGTTCTCGATGCCGGAGCAGAAGCCGACCTGGCGCATCATCTCCAGGTCGTAGGTGGTGCGCATCCGCAGCCGCTGCGCCTCCAGCAGCTTGCCCTGCCGCTCCAGCTCGGCCAGCCGCTCGGCCAGCTCGGTCTCGATGTCGCGGGTCGCCCGCTCCATCCGCTCCGGGCCCGCCGCGTAGTGGGTGGCCGGGAAGATCAGCAGGTGGTCGACTTCCTTGACCACGTCACCGGTGAGCGGGTTGAGGTAGTAGAGCTTCTCCACCTCGTCGCCGAAAAGCTCGATCCGGACCGCCAGCTCCTCGTACGCCGGGATGATCTCCAGCGTGTCGCCCCGGACCCGGAAGGTGCCCCGGTTGAAGGCCATGTCGTTGCGGGTGTACTGGATGTCGACCAGGCGGCGCAGCAGCTGGTCGCGGTCGAGCTCCTGCCCCGCGGCGACCCGGACCGCGCGGTCCAGGTATTCCTCCGGGGTGCCCAGGCCGTAGATGGCGGAGACCGTGGCGACCACGATCACGTCCCGGCGGGTGAGCAGGGACATGGTGGCCGAGTGGCGCAGCCGCTCGACCTCCTCGTTGATCGAGGAGTCCTTCTCGATGTAGGTGTCGGTCTGCGGGATGTACGCCTCGGGCTGGTAGTAGTCGTAGTACGAGACGAAGTACTCCACCGCGTTGTGCGGGAGCAGCTCGCTGAACTCCTTGGCCAGCTGGGCACAGAGCGTCTTGTTGGGCGCGAGCACCAGGGTGGGACGTTGCAGCCGCTCGACGAGCCACGCCGTGGTGGCGCTCTTGCCGGTGCCGGTCGCACCGAGCAGCACCGTGTTGCGGTCGCCGCGCCGGACCCGACGCTCAAGCTCATCGATGGCCGCCGGCTGGTCGCCGGCCGGCTGGAAATCGCTGACGACCTGGAAGCGGCCGTCGAGCCGGGGAATGTCGAGCGCCATGACCCCAACGGTACGCCGAGGGTCCGACACTCCGCCGCGACTACGGCCGGTCCCTGATCGGCTTCAATATTCCCATTGTGGGCCACATCCCGCCGCGCTAGCCTGGACACCGTAGGCCGCTCGCGGCGGCCGACCGGGCCGGTGGCCGGGCCCTCATCGGGCTCCCACCCCCGGCACAGAAGGTCGCAGCACCCGGACATCGCCGGCGTGCGCACCCGACGTGGTCGCGCCCACGGCGCAGACCGGCCGCCGCGAGCGTCCCTACCTCGTCACCCTCTCCGCCTCCGGCCGTTCAACCACTCGTGGAGACCTCCCCCGACCGGCCGCCCCCGCCCGCCCCAACGGGCCCGCCCCCCGACCCGCGACCGACGCCGCATCCGTCCGCCCGTACCCCGGCACCCGCCGGCACCGGCGACTGGCCCGGGCCGGCCGACCACCCGGACCGGCGGCGGCGCAGGCCCGGCCGGCGGCGGCGCCGGTCCGCCCGGCATGCGCTCGCCGCCCGACCGCACCTGAATGCGGTCGGTCCCTCCCCGGAGCCCGCGCGCCGGCGCATCACCCTGGTCGCGCTCGGCGTGGTCGCCGCTGCCTCGGCCGCGGCGCTGGTCGCCGGCCTGCTGAGCTGGGGGCCCGCCCCCGGAGAAGCGGCCCGGGCGCTGACCCAGGGCGAGGCCGAGCGGCTGGCCGCGACCCGGGTCACCAACTACCGCGACGTGCGTGCCGGGGTACGGGTGACCGTGGGGGCCGGTGGCACCCGCACCGACCTGGTCGGCTGGGTCGACTGGTCCCGGCCCCTGGCCTACCTCGACGTGGGCGGCCCGGGCGCGGGCGCCGACCGGGGGCTGGTGCAGGCGACGCCCTCGGTCGTCATGGTCCGCCCCGACCCCACCGCGGTCCCCACGCCGGCGCCGCCGCCGCTGGTGCCGCCGGCGGACCGCTGGCGGCTGCGCGACCTGCCCGGCGACCGGACGCTCGCCGGGGTGCTCGACCTGCTCTTCGGACTGAGCGCGAACCGGGCGGAGCCGGCCGACCCGCTGCGCCGCGGCGCGGGGCGGTGGGTGGGACGGGAAACGCTCGCTGGCGAGCCGGTGGACGTCCTCCAGGCCCCGCGGCCCGGGCCCACCGCCGCCGCCGACCCCACCGCCAGCCCACCCGCCCCGGCGGCGGCCGGGGACGGCGACCCCCGCTGGTGGGTCGACCGCGACGCCCGACTGCACCGGTGGGAGGGGCGGCTCCCCGGCGGGCAGGCGGTCGCCGTCGAGCTGGACCGCGGCATGCGGCCCACCATCTGGCCGGTCGACGCGCTGGGCGGCCGGCCCGGGCTGCCCCGCGCGCTCACCGACGCCGAGGCCGACCTGCTGGCCGGGCTCCCCGCCCGCCTGCGGGCCGAGCCCGGCGCCGCGGTCACCGTCGCCGTCCCGATCGGCAGCGCCGCCAACCTGCGCGGCTCGGGGTGGCTGAGCTGGTCCGGCGGGGCCGCGTACCTGTCGGTGGCCGAGCTGGACACCCTCGGCCGGCGTACCCTGCTGCGGCGCGACCGGGCCGGCTTCGCTCGCGCGGAGGTGCCGGTCGAGCCCAGCACCGGCAGCGCCGGCAACGGGCCGCCGCTGCCACCACCGGCCGGGGCCGGATGGCGGACCGGCGCACGCGGGCTGGACGACCTCGACCTGCTGGTCGACGCGGCGCTGCGGGCGGCCACCACACCCGCCCGACCCGGTGCCGCCGTGCGGCTGCGCGCCGACCGGGTCGCCGGCCGGGTGGTGGAGGTGGTCGAGCTGCGCGCCCAGGGCCTGCGGCTGCGCTACTGGCTCGACCGCACAGGCATGCCCCGCCGGCTGGAGCTGCGCACCCGGGCGGGCGCCTGGGCCCAGCTGGACCTCACCCCCGGGCCGGTGCCGGAGGCGATCGTGCCGCCCCGGCCCGGGCCACCCGGCCCGAAGGCACCGGCGGCGCGGGCCGGCACGGCGGGCCGCCGCTGACCGGTCAGGGTCGCCAGCCGGCCTGCGCGGCCCACTCCTCGGCCCGCAGGTGCTCCTCGTCGAACCAGGGGTCCTTCGCCGTCGCGTACGCGCCGCTGTCCGGTGCCGAGGCCACCAGCTCCCGCTTGAGCAGCAGGTAGGCGGCCCGCTGGTCCGGATCGGCGCGCAGGTGGTCCCGCATCAGCAGGGCGTACCGCCAACCGGGCGAGCCGGCCACCCGCAGGTGGAGATTGACCGGGCGCCCCGGGTCGGCGCTGCCGTGCAGCCGCTTCTCCCACCGCCCGCTGCCGGCCAGGCGGGGGTTGTCCCACCACTCGCCGGGCAGCCGCGGGAAGCCCGCCCGGGCGAGCCGTTCGGCGAGCGGCCCGTCCGCCTCGTCCAGCGACGGCACGGTCACCTGGACGTCGATCACGTCCTTGGCGGCCAGGCCGGGCACGGCGGTCGAGCCGATGTGGTCGATGCGCAGGTCCGCCGGGGCGACGGCGTGCCGGATCCGGGCGGCCAGCCGGGCGTACTGCTGGGGCCAGGTCGGGTCCGGCTCGGTCAGCACCACGCGCTGCGGGCGGACCGGCCGCCGCTCGCGGACGTTGTGCTCGTAGGGCAGCAGCCGGTCCCGCCAGAGGGTGTCCACGGCGGCGTGCAGCTGGTCGAGGGTGCTGTCGTTGGTGAGCACCACGTCCGCCGCCGCGCGCCGGCGGGCGTCGTCGGCCTGCGCGGCGATCCGCCGCTCCGCCTCCGCGCGGGGCATGCCACGGGCGCGTTCCAGCCGCTCCAGGCGGGTGGCGACGGCCGTCTGCACGACGACCACCAGGTGGTACGTCGGCGCGAGCCCGACCTCGACCAGCAGCGGCACGTCGTTGACCACCACCGCGTCCGGAGACGCCGCGGCGGCCAGCTCGGCGGTACGCGCCCGCACCCGCGGGTGGGTGATCGCCTCCAGCCGGCGGCGGGCCACCTCGTCCCCGAAGACCACCGCGCCCAGCGCCGCCCGGTCCAGCGCGCCCCCGGCGTCGAGCACCCGGTCACCGAAGGCGGCGACGACCTCGGCCAGCCCCTCGGTGCCCGGGGCGACCACCTCGCGGGCGATCCGGTCCGCGTCGAGGACCACCGCGCCCCACTCGGTCAGCCGGGCCGCCACGGCGCTCTTGCCGGACCCGATCCCTCCGGTCAGTCCCACCATCAGCACCGGACCAGTCAACCGGATCACCGCCCGCAGCACCAAACCGCGCCTCACCCGCGCCCCGCCGCTGTCCCCTCGCGCGGCGGTGCCGCCAGCCCCGCCGCGTTGGCGCTGCCGCCAGCCCCGCCGCGTTGGCGGTGCCGCCAGCCCCGCCGCGCTGGCGGTGCCGCCAGCCCCGCCGCGCTGGCGGTGCCGCCAGCCCTACGGGCCTGTGGCGGTGCCGCCCGCCCTGCTGCGTCGGCGGGTGCCGCCAGCCCTATGGCGTTCGCGGTGCCGCCAGCCCTGCGGCGTGTGGCGGTGCCGCCCGCCCTGCTGCGTCGGCGGGTGCCGCCAGCCCTATGGCGTTCGCGGTGCCGCCAGCCCTGCGGCGTGTGGCGGTGTCGCCCGCCCCGCGGCGAGGGCGGTGTCGCCAGATGCGGCATGTCGCGGTATCACGGCGTTCGGACACCGCCACATGCCGCAAAGGGAGTCGATCATGCGCCTGCGCCGGCCCGACAGGCCGGGCGGGATGACCCTTGGGCCGGGCGGGATGACTCCTCCGCGCGGGGGTGGCGCGGGGCCGGGCCGGGGACACGCGAGGGCCCCGCCCCCGGCGATCCGGTGTCTCACCGGATCGCGGGAACGGGGCCCGTCGTCGTCAGCGGGTCACTTGCCGCCGGCGAGCTTCTCCCGCAGAGCGGCGAGCGCCTCGTCGGTGGCCAGGGTGCCGGCCGGCTCCTCGGCCTGCCGGCTCGGGGCCGTGCTGGTCGTGGTGGTGGTGCCACCCGTGACGGCCGGAGCCGGGTTGGCAGCGGCCTCGGCGTCGGCGGCCCGGGAGGTCTGCACCTGCTTGGTGTGGGCCTCCCAGCGCTGACGCGCCTCGGCGTACTGGTTCTCCCAGGTCTCGCGCTGCTTGTCGTACCCCTCGAGCCACTCGCCCGTCTCCGGGTCGAAGCCCTCCGGGTAGATGTAGTTGCCCTCGGTGTCGTAGGTCGCGGCCATGCCGTAGAGGGTCGGGTCGAAGTGCTCCTCGCCCTCGACGAAGCCCTCGTTGGCCTGCTTGAGCGACAGCGAGATGCGGCGGCGCTCCAGGTCGATGTCGATGACCTTGACCATGACCTCGGAGCCGACCTGCACGACCTGCTCCGGGATCTCCACGTGGCGCTCGGCCAGCTCGGAGATGTGGACCAGGCCCTCGATGCCGTCGTCCACCCGGACGAAGGCGCCGAACGGCACCAGCTTGGTGACCTTACCCGGCACGATCTGCTGGATCGCGTGGGTACGGGCGAACTGACGCCACGGGTCCTCCTGGGTCGCCTTCAGCGACAGCGAGACCCGCTCGCGGTCCAGGTCGACGTCCAGGACCTCGACCTCGACCTCCTGGCCCACCTCGACGACCTCGGACGGGTGGTCGATGTGCTTCCAGGACAGCTCGGAGACGTGCACCAGACCGTCCACGCCGCCAAGGTCGACGAACGCGCCGAAGTTGACGATCGAGGAGACGACGCCCTTGCGGACCTGGCCCTTCTGCAGCTTGTTGAGGAACTCGGTGCGCACCTCGGACTGCGTCTGCTCCAGCCAGGCCCGACGGGACAGGACCACGTTGTTGCGGTTCTTGTCCAGCTCGATGATCTTGGCTTCGAGCTCGCGGCCGACGTACGGCTGCAGGTCACGCACCCGCCGCATCTCGACCAGGGAGGCGGGCAGGAAGCCGCGCAGCCCGATGTCGAGGATGAGGCCACCCTTGACCACCTCGATGACCGAACCGCGGACGACGCCGTCCTCGTCCTTGATCTTCTCGATCGTGCCCCAGGCCCGCTCGTACTGCGCCCGCTTCTTGGAGAGGATCAGACGACCCTCCTTGTCCTCCTTCTGGAGGACCAGGGCCTCGATGTGGTCACCGACCGAGACGACCTCGGCGGGGTCCACGTCGTGCTTGATCGACAACTCCCGAGAGGGAATGACGCCCTCGGTCTTGTAGCCGATGTCGAGCAGGACCTCGTCCCGATCGACCTTGACGACGGTGCCTTCGACAATGTCGCCGTCGTTGAAGTACTTGATGGTCTCGTCGATCGCGGCGAGGAAAGCCTCCTCGGAACCGAGATCGTCGTGGGTGACCCGGGTGGCGCTCGAGGGGGCCTCGATGCTGCTCGTCATGTGGGCGGTTGCTCCGGTCGGATGGGTTGTCACAGCAGGCGTGGTGTCGCGGTGACCATTTCGCGCCAGCGGATCCGCCGCCGGGCACACCGAACGATCGCCAAGTGAAGATCATTAGTGGCTCCGGTGACCGCGCACCTGCTCCCTGCCGAGGCACACGATCCGCGAGCGCATCGTCTAGCCTACCCGCTGCATTACCACAGCGTGCAAGGCCTCCCGTGTCCTCGCGACCTCGTCAGCTGCGAAAGCGGAGATTTCGGTGGCAAAGCGTCCCGCCTGTCTCCTGCGTCACATCCACACCACGCGCAGAGAAGGTAGCGCATCGCCGTCCGGCCCGCCGTCCGCCCGGCCCGTCCACCGCCGGTCCCGCCGACTGTCCGTCCCGTCCGCCGCCGGCCGGGTGCCGTCGGAGCCGACCGGGGTAGGGCCTAGCGTGAGCGGGTGGACGACGACAGGGTGACCCGACGGCGGGTCGGCGACGCGGAGACCCGGCGGGCCAACCGGGGCTGGTGGGACACCGACGCCGACGACTACCAGGCCGAGCACGGCGCCTTCCTCGGCGAGGTCGACTTCGTCTGGTGCCCGGAAGGGCTGCGCGAGCCCGACGCGCGGCTCCTCGGCGACGTCGCCGGGCGTCGGGTGCTGGAGGTCGGCTGCGGCGCCGCGGCCTGTGCCCGCTGGCTGGCCACCCAGGGCGCCCGACCGGTCGCCTTCGACCTCTCCGCGGGCATGTTGCGGCACGCCGCGCACGCCGCCGCCACCACCGGGGTAGGCGTGCCGCTGGTGCAGGCAGACGCGCTGGCGCTGCCCTTCGCCGACGGAGCCTTCGACATCGCCTGCACCGCCTTCGGCGCGATCCCCTTCGTCGACGACTCGGCCGCACTGATGGCCGAGGTGGCCCGGGTGCTGCGCCCGGGCGGCCGCTGGGTGTTCTCGGTGACCCACCCGATGCGCTGGATCTTCCTCGACGACCCGGGCGAGGGCGGGCTCACCGCCGTGCACTCGTACTTCGACCGCTCCCCCTACGTCGAGCAGGACGAGCGCGGCGTGGCCACGTACGTCGAGCAGCACCGCACCCTCGGCGACCGGGTCCGCGAGCTGGTCGGGGCGGGGTTCCGCCTGGTCGACCTGGTGGAGCCGGAGTGGCCGGAGGGACACGAGGGGATCTGGGGGCAGTGGAGCCCCCTGCGCGGTCGACTCTTCCCCGGCACCGCCATCTTCGTCACCGAGAAGCCCGCCGACTGACTCCTGTCGCACGCTCGGCGCGTTGAACGTCCATTGAATCGGCGTAGCCTGAGCGGGTGAGCGCCGAGCCGATCCCCCACTCCCCGGGTCCGTGGTGTCCGGATCCGCGCCGGCAGCAGCGTGCCGACTACACGCTGGAGGACCTGCTCAACCTGCCGGATGACGCCCCCCGCGTCGAACTCGTCGACGGAGTAGTCCAGGTGACCCCCTCCCCCACCCTCGGCCACCAGGACATCTCTTTCCTGTTGCGGTTGTGGTTGCACTCCCACGCGCCACGACACCTTCGAGCCGCCCAGGACGTCGGGGTTGAACTGACCGTCAACACCAGCCGCCGGGCCGATGTGCTGCTGTGCCGGGCCGGGGTGCCGTCAGGCCTGTCCCTCATCAGCCCGGCGGATGTCGTCCTCGCGGTGGAGATCGTCTCGCCCGGCACTCGCCGGGTCGACCGGTTCGCCAAGCCAGGCGAGTACGCAGCCGCTGGTATCCAGTACTACTGGCGTATCGAGCAGGACCCCGTTCACGTGTACGCCTACCGGCGGGGCGACCGGCTCGGGCCAGGTGGCGAGCGGCAGTACGAGCTGGTCGCCGACAGCGCCGAGCTGATCGAGTTGACCGAGCCGTTCGAGATCAAGCTGTCCGTCGCCGAGATCACCCCCTGACCGGCGTCGTTTCCGTCCGCCTGGCCCGGGTACCCGGAGGGCATGGCCGAGAAGGAGTTCCACACCGGCGACCACGTCTCCTGGGCCAGTCACAGCGGTCGGGCGCACGGCGTGGTCAAGGAGAAGATCACCGAGCGGACGCACGTACGCGGACACGCCGTGAACGCCTCGCCGGAGGACCCGCAGTACCGCATCCGCAACGACGACTCGGGGCGGGACGTCGCCCACCGACCGGAGGCGTTGCGCCGTGAGTCGACGTGAGGACCCGCAGCAGACCTACCGGGAGTTCACCGAGGCGGTGAACATGAGGCCCGGCGAGTTGTCCAGCTGGCTGGAGAGCGACGAGTCCAAGCAGGTGGGCTGGCACAAGGGCGGCCGTTCCGGTGCTGGCGAGTCGGTCGGCCACGAGTCCGGCCGCAAGATCATCAACCTGCTGCGGCGCAAGCGCGACCAGCTCTCCGAGGGCGACTACCGGCACATGCGCACGGTGGTCGGGTACGTCCACCGGCACCTGGCGCAGCGCCCCTCCGGCGACGTCCGCAGCACCAGGTGGCGCTGGTCCCTCATGAACTGGGGCCACGATCCCCTCAAGTAACAGAAGATCACCAGCGGACCAGGCCCGACCACAGCGACCCGCGAGGAGCTCCGGGGCAGCCCGACCCGCGCAGGGATCAAGCCTGACCGCCCGGAGCGGGTCGGGCTGCCCCGAAACCCCCACCGCGACAACACACATCAGTGGTCGGCGCTGTTCCAGTCCCGCCCCTCACCCACGGAGACCTCCAGCGGCACCGACAGCGGGTATGCCCCACCCATCTCCCGGCGCACCAGCGCCTCCAGGGTCTCCCGCTCGCCCGGGGCCACCTCGAAGACCAGCTCGTCGTGCACCTGCAGCAGCATCCGGGAGCGCAGCCCGGCGTCGCGCAGCGCGGTGTCGACGTGCAGCATGGCGACCTTGATGATGTCGGCCGCGGAGCCCTGGATCGGGGCGTTGAGCGCCATCCGCTCGGCCATCTCCCGGCGCTGCCGGTTGTCGCTGACCAGGTCGGGGAGGTATCGCCGGCGGCCGAGGATGGTGGAGGTGTAGCCGTCGTGCCGGGCCCGGGCGACCACCTCCTGGAGGTAGTCCCGGACCCCACCGAAGCCGGCGAAGTAGTCCTCCATCAGCCCGCGTGCCTCCTCGGCGGTGATCCCGAGCTGCTGGGAGAGGCCGAACGCGCTCAGCCCGTACGCCAGGCCGTAGTTCATCGCCTTGATCTTGCGCCGCTGGTCGGCGGTGACCTCGCCGACCGGCACGCCGAAGACCGACGACGCGGTGACGGCGTGGAAGTCGGCGCCGGAGTTGAACGCCTCGATGAGCGCGTCGTCCGACGACAGGTGCGCCATGATCCGCATCTCGATCTGGCTGTAGTCGGCGGTGAGCAGGCACTCGTAGCCCTCCCCCACCACGAAGGCGCGACGGATCCGGCGCCCCTCCTCGGTGCGGATGGGGATGTTCTGCAGGTTGGGCTCGGTCGAGGAGAGCCGACCGGTGGCCGCCACCGTCTGGTTGAAGGTGGTGTGGATGCGGCCGTCGTCGGAGACCGACTTGAGCAGCCCGTCGACGGTCGTCTTCAGCTTGGCCACGTCCCGGTGGCGCAGCAGGTGGGCCAGCACCGGGTGCGGGTTCTGCGCGTGCAGCCACTGGAGGGCGTCGGCGTCGGTGGTGTAGCCGGTCTTGATCTTCTTGGTCTTGGGCAGGCCCAACTCGCCGAAGAGGATCTCCTGCAACTGCTTGGGCGAGCCGAGGTTGAACTCCCGGCCCACCGCCTCGTACGCGCCCTGCGCGGCGGCCTTCACCTCGGCGGCGAAGTGCGCCTCCAACTCCGACAGGTATTGCGTGTCGGCGGCGATGCCGGTGCGTTCCATGCCGGCGAGCACCCGCATCAGCGGCAGCTCCACCCCGGCCATCAGCCGCGCCGACTGCTCGCCGTCGCGGGACAACTCGGCGTCGATCGCGTCGGCCAGGTCGAGGGTGGCGCGGGCCTGGAGCATGAGGTTCTGCTCCGCCTCGCCGTCGTTGCCGAACCCGTCGAGGGTGAGCTGGCCGTTCTCCGGGGCGTCGACCCGCAGCTCGCGGTGCAGGTAGCGCAGGGCCAGGTCGGTCAGGTCGTAGGACCGCTGGTCGGGGCGGGCCAGGTAGGCGGCGATCTGGGTGTCGCGGAGGATGCCCTCCAGGCTCCAGCCGTGCGCGCCGAAGGCCAGCACCGCGGGCTTGCTGTCGTGCAGCACCTTGGGCCGCCCGGCGTCGGCCAGCCAGGCTGCCAGTGCCGCCTCGTCGGTCGGCTCCAGCGTGGCGGGATCGAACCAGGCCGCCGCGCCGCCGGCGGTGGCCAGCGCCATCCCGGTCACCGAGGCGGTATGCCGCCGGTTGGGGCCCGTGTCGAGCTTCGCCGCCAGGCCCACCGGGTTACCGGCCGGCGCGTGCGTCTCCAGCCAGCCGGCGAGCGAGCCGGGCGCGGTGAGCATTTCGCCGGTCAGGTCGAAACCGGACTCGGCCTCCGGCTCCACCGCCTCCAGGTACTGGTAGAGCCGGTCGCGCAGGATGCGGAACTCAAGGGTGTCGAAGACCTGGTGGACGGCCTCGCGGTCCCACCCCTCCCAGCGCGCGCCCTCGGGGCGCAGCGGCAGCTCCAGGTCGGAGACCAGGCAGTTGATCTCGTAGTTGCGGATCACGTCGGCGAGCCGCTCGCGCAGGCTCTCGCCGGCCTTGCCCTTGATCTCGTCGGCCCGCGCGACGACCCCGTCGACCCCGCCGTACAAGTTGATCCACTTCGCGGCGGTCTTCGGGCCCACGCCCGGGACGCCGGGCAGGTTGTCGCTGGTCTCGCCCACCAGGGCGGCCAGATCGCGGTAGCGGTCCGGGGCGACGCCGTACTTCGCCTCGATCGCCGCCGGGTCCATCCGGGCCAGGTCGGAGACGCCCTTGCGCGGGTAGAGCACCGTGATCTGGTCGTCGACGAGCTGGAACGCGTCCCGGTCGCCGGTGCTGACCAGCACCGACATGCCCTGGTCGCGGGCCTGGCAGGCGAGGGTGGCGATGACGTCGTCGGCCTCGTAGCCCTCCTTCTCCACCACCGGGATCCGCAGCGCGGCGAGGACCTCCTTGACCAGGCTCACCTGGCCCTTGAAGTCGGTCGGGGTCTCGCTGCGGCCGGCCTTGTACTCCGCGTACTTGTCCGTGCGGAAGGAGCGGCGGGAGACGTCGAAGGCGACCACGATGTGCGTGGGCTGCTCGTCGCGCAGCACGTTGATCAGCATGGACGTGAAGCCGTAGACCGCGTTGGTCGGTTGCCCCGTCGTGGTGGAGAAGTTTTCCACCGGCAGGGCGAAGAAGGCCCGGTATGCCATGGAGTGTCCGTCGACGAGGAGCAGGCGCGGCGTCGTAGCTGTCACGCGAGCGACTCTAGCCGCCCGCTCCGACACTTCAGGACACCGGCACGGGTGCCGGCGCGGCCCGCTGGGCCGCGCCGGCATCCCGGTCAGAGCACCTTGGCCAGGAACGCCTTCGTCCGGTCGTGCCGGGGGTTGGCGATCACCTCGCGCGGGTTGCCCTGCTCGACCACCACACCGCCGTCCATGAAGACCAGCGAGTCGCCGACCTCCCGGGCGAAGCCGATCTCGTGGGTTACCACGATCATCGTCATGCCGTCCCGGGCCAGGTCCTTCATCACGTCCAGCACCTCGCCGACCAGCTCCGGGTCGAGCGCGCTGGTCGGCTCGTCGAAGAGCATCAGCTTCGGCTGCATGGCCAGGGCACGGGCGATCGCCACCCGCTGCTGCTGGCCGCCCGAGAGCTGCCCGGGGTACGCGCCGAGCTTGTCGCCCAGCCCCACCCGCTCCAGCAGCTGCGCCGCCCGGTCCCGGGCCTCGGCCCGCTTGGCCCGGCGCAGCAGCACCGGCGCCTCGGCGATGTTCTGCAGCACGGTCATGTGCGGGAACAGGTTGAACCGCTGGAACACCATGCCGATCGCCCGGCGCTGCGCGGCCACCTCCTTGTCCCGCATCTCGTGCAGCTTTCCGCCGCGCTCCCGGTAGCCGATCAGGTCGCCGTCCACCCAGATCCGGCCGGCGTTGATCTTCTCCAGGTGGTTGATGCAGCGCAGGAAGGTGGACTTGCCGGAGCCGGAGGGCCCGAGCAGGCAGCACACCTCGCCGGCGCGGACCTCCAGGTCGATGCCCTTGAGCACCTCCAGGGGCCCGAACGCCTTGTGCACCTGCTCGGCCCGGACCATCGGGCCCGGCGTCTCCTCCGCCGAACCCGCCTGCCGGGGAATGGCCGTCTCAGTCATCGTTCCGCCGTCCCGCTCGCGTTGCCGCCGCTCTCGGCGGTGATGTCACGCAGCCGCTGCCGGGCCCGCTCGCTGCGCCCGAAGCCCTTCGAAAAGTGCCGCTCCAGGTAGTACTGCCCGACCAGCAGGATGCTGGTCAGGAACAGGTACCAGAGGGTGGCCGCGACGTACATCGGAAAGGCCTGGTAGGTCCGGCTGACGACCGCCTTGAGCTGGAAGAACAGCTCGCCGGTGACCGGCACGTAGGCGACCAGCGAGGTGTCCTTGAGCATCGCGATGGTCTCGTTGCCGGTCGGCGGGATGATCACCCGCATGGCCTGCGGCAGCACGATGCGGCGCATGATCTGCCCCCGGCTCAGCCCGAGCGCCTGCGCGGCCTCGGTCTGGCCCTCGTCCACCGACTGGATGCCGGCCCGGACGATCTCCGCCATGTACGCGGCCTCGGAGAGGCCGAGGGCCAGCACGCCGGCGACGAACCCGGTGAGGATGTCCCGTGCGCTGAACCCGAACAGCCGCGCCTCGAAGTCGTGGACCCCGAACAGCGCGCCGATCTGCCGGTCGAAGGGCAGGCCGAACTCCAGCCGGGACCAGAGGAGGCCCAGGTTGCCGAAGACGAGGCCGAGCACCAGCCGAGGCACCGCCCGGAAGAACCAGGTGTAGACCCAGGCGACGCCCTTGAGGATCGGGTTCGGCGACAGCCGCATGATCGCGATGACGATGCCGAGCCCGATGCCGATCAGCATGGAGAACACGAGCAGCGCGATGGTGCCGCGCAGCCCGGCGATGATCGGCGGCCGGAACATCTCGTCAACCATCATCGACCAGTTGAACGCCTTGTTCGTCACCAGCAGGTGCACGAACATGGCGACCAGCACCCCGATCACCGCGACGGCGAGCCAGCGGCCGGGGTGCCGCACGGGCACGGCCTGGATGGGTTCCGGCCGTGCCCGTTCGGGTGTTTCGACGTCAACCGACATGGTCAGCTGGCGGGGTTGAGTTCGGAGCTGGTGACGGCGCCACCCTCGACGCCCCACTTCTCCAGCGCGGCCTTGTAGCTGCCGTCGGCGATGACCGCCTGGACGGCCTCCTTGAGTACCTCGGCGAAGGCCTGCTGGTCCTTGTTCACCGCGTAGCCGTACGGGGCCGACTCGTAGATGTCGCCGAGCAGCGCCAGCTGGCCGCCGCTCTGCTTGACCGCGTACGCGCCGACCGGTGAGTCGGCGAGCATGGCGTCGTCCTTGCCGCTGACCACGGCGGCGGTCGCGTCGCTCTGCGCCTGGTACTGGTCGATCGTGATGGCCGGCTTGCCGGCGTCGGTGCACTTCTTCGACCGGGCGGTCATGTCGTCGACCTGCACGGTGCCGGTCTGCACGGCGATCTTCTTGCCGCAGGCGTTGTCCGGGTCGATGCCGCCCGGGTTGCCCTTCTTCGTCGCCCACTGGGTGCCGGCAGAGAAGTAGCTGACCATGTTGACGGCCTTGAGACGCTCGGCGTTGATGGTGAACGACGAGACGCCGACCTCGTACTTGCCGGAGGCGATGCCGGGCAGGATCGCGTCGAACGGTGCCGACTCGTACTCGGCCTTGAGGCCGAGCTTCTGGGCGACCGCGTTGAACAGCTCCACGTCGAAGCCGATGACCGTCTTGCCGTCGTTGTCGAGGAACTCCGCCGGGGCGTACGTCGAGTCGGTGCCGACCTTGATCACGCCATCGGCCTTGATGGCGTCGGGCACCTTCGCGGCCAGCGCCGAGTCGGCGGCGGCGGTGACGCTGGGGCCGGCGCCGGGCTGCTCGGTGTTCTCCTTCTCGCCGCAGCCGGCCAGCGAGAGGGCCAGCAACGCGGCGCCGGTGACGCCGAGGGCCGCCCGGCGGCCAGCACTGATGTGGAACATGGGGTACTCCTTGCGATGAGGGGTGGCGGCCGGTCAGGCTACGCCGAGGTACGCCTCTTTGACCGACGGGTCGTGCAGCAACTCCGCGCCGGTGCCGCTCTTGACGATGCGGCCGGTCTCCAGCACGTACGCCCGGTGTGCCCGGGCCAGGGCCTGCTGCGCGTTCTGCTCCACCAGCAGGATCGTGGTGCCCTGCTCGTTGATCTCCGTGATGATGGTGAAGATCTGCTGGATCAGCATCGGGGCCAGGCCCATCGACGGCTCGTCGAGCAGCAGCAGCTTGGGCCGGCTCATCAGCGCCCGGCCGACGGCGAGCATCTGCTGCTCACCGCCGGAGAGGGTGCCTCCGGGCTGCTTGCGCCGCTCGGCCAGCCGGGGGAACAGTTCCAGCACCCGGTTGAGGTCCTGGGCGACGCCCGCCCGGTCCCGCCGGGTGTAGGCGCCCATGTCGAGGTTCTCCAGCACGCTCATGCCGGGGAAGATGCCGCGCCCCTCGGGGGCCTGGCACAGCCCGCGCCGGACCCGCAGGTCCGCCCGGAGCTTGGAGATGTCCTCCCCGTTGAACCGGATGCTGCCGGAGGCGATCGGCCGGATGCCGGAGATCGCCCGCATGGTGGTGGACTTGCCGGCGCCGTTGGCGCCGATCAGGGCGACGATCTCGCCCTCGTCCACGGTCAGGCTGATCCCGTGCAGCGCCTGGATGCGCCCGTAGAGCAGGCTCACATCGTCGATCTCAAGCAGCATCGTCCGGTACCCCCAGGTACGCCGCGATCACCTTCGGGTTGTCCCGCACCTCGGCGGGCAGCCCCTCGGCGATCTTCTTCCCGAACTCCAGCACCACGATCCGGTCGGTGACGCCCATGACCAGGCGCATGTCGTGCTCGATCAGCAGCACGGTCACGCCGGTGTCCCGGATCTGCCGGATGAGCTGAAGCAGCTCCTCCTTCTCGGCCGGGTTGAACCCGGCGGCCGGCTCGTCCAGACAGAGCAGCACCGGGTCGGTGGCGAGCGCCCGGGCGATCTCCAGCCGGCGCTGCTCGCCGTAGGAGAGGTTGCGGGCGAACTCGTGCAGCCGGTGCCGGATGCCGACGAACTCCAGCAGCCGCTCGGCCTTCTCCCGGCCCTCGCGCTCCTCGCGCCTGTGCCGGGGCAGCCGGAACAGCGCGGAGACCACACTGGTCTTGTGGTGCGCGTCGGCACCGACCTGCACGTTCTCCAGCGCGGTCATCTCGGGGAAGAGGCGGATGTTCTGGAACGTCCGCGCCATGCCCATCTTGGTGATCTGGTGCCGCTTCCGGCCGCTGATCTTCTCGCCGCGGAACCGGATCTGCCCCTCGGTGGGCTGGTAGATGCCGGTCATCGCGTTGAAGCAGGTGGTCTTGCCGGCGCCGTTGGGGCCGATCAGGCCGAGGATCTCCCCCTTGTAGAGGGTGAAGTCCACGTCGTTCAGCGCCACCACGCCGCCGAAGCGCAGCGTGACGTGGTCGACCTCCAGCAGCGGCTCACGCGTGGGCGCCGCCTCGACGGCGGGCGCGCCCGCCTGGGCCGGTACGGCCGGTACGGCCGGCGTGGCCGGCGTGGCCGGCGTGGCCGGCGTGGCCGGCGTGGCCGGCGTGGCCGGCGTGGCCGGCGTGGCCGGCGTGGCCGGCGTCTGTTCGGTGTCACTCACCGACGATCACCTCCTTGCGGCGGTCCTTGAACTCCGCCGCCCGTCGTCGGTTCGGGATCAGGCCCTGCGGCCGGAAGATCATCATCACCACGAGGACCAGGCCGAAGAAGAGGAACCGGTACTCGTACAGCTCCACGCCGAACAGCTCGATACCGCGGAACCGCTCGATCATGTACGCCACCAGGCCACCGCCGACGATCGCGCCGACGATGTTGCCCGACCCGCCGAAGATGACCGCGGCCAGGATGATGATCGAGTTGAGCAGCTCGAAGTTCTGCGAGTTGACGAAGTTCTGCTTGCCGGCGAAGAGCGCGCCGGCCAGGCCGGCGATCGCCGCGCCCGAGGCGAACGCCCAGAGCTTGAACTTGAAGGTCGGCACGCCCATCAGCTGGGCGGCGTCCTCGTCCTCCCGGATCGAGATCCAGGCCCGGCCGACCCGGCTGTGGGTCAGGTTCCGCACCCCGATCACCACCAGGATGATCAGCGTGAGCACCAGCCAGTAGTACGGGCGGGCGTCGAGCACCCCGAAGAACGGCTTACCGTCGGCGTACTTGCCGGGCGGGTGCGGGATCTGGTTGAACCCGCGCTGTCCCTTGAGGAAGTCGGAGCTGACCGCCGCGATCCGGATCATCTCGGCGAAGCCGAGCGTCACCAGGGCCAGGTAGTCACCGCGCAGTCGCAGCGTCGGCGTGCCGAGCATGACGCCGGAGACCATGGTGAGCGCGATCGCGATCGGCACCACCAGCAGCCAGGGCCAGAGCGTCTTGACGTTGCTGCTCGGCGAGGTCAGCACCGCCACGGTGTACGCACCGACGGCGAAGAAGCCGAAGTAGCCGAGGTCGAGCAGGCCGGCGAAGCCGACCACGATGTTCAACCCGACCGCCAGCAGCACGTAGATCGAGACGGTGAAGAGCACCTGGGTGAAGTTCGCACCCGGGGTCGGGATCGGCCCCAGGTACTGGTAGAACTCCTTGTTCGGCAGCGCGTAGAAGAACACGATCAACGCGGCCAGCAGCGCCCAGCGCACCCAGCGCGGCGCCCCCCGCCAGCGCTCGCCGGCCGCCTCGCGGCCGCTGCGCACCCTTTCCAGGACGGTCGTCATGCCCGTGCCCTCCCCAGCGATTCACCCAGCAGACCGGTCGGCCGGAACATCAGCAGCACCACCAGCACGGCGAAGGCGGCAAAGTCCTTCCACTCGCTGCCGAACAGGCCGGACGCGTAGTTCTCCACCACGCCCAGCAGCAGGCCGCCCACCAGCGCGCCACGCAGGTTGCCGATGCCGCCGAGCACCGCGGCGGTGAACGCCTTGAGGCCCAGCAGGAAGCCCACGCTGTAGGTCAGCGTCTGGATCCGCACGTCGTACAGCAGGCCGGCGACGCCGGCCATGCTGCCGCCGGCGATGAAGACCATCATGATGACCCGGTCCTTGTTCACGCCCATCAGCGCGGCGGTGTTGGGGTCCTGGGCGACCGCCCGGATACCCCGGCCGACCCGGCTGCGGTTGATGAACTGGTCCAGCGCGATCATCATCACCAGGGCGGCGCCGAGGGTGAGCAGTTGCACCCCGTCGATCGGCACGCCGAAGAGATGGAACACCGGCTTCTGGCTGACCAGCGCCGGGGCACCCTCCGGCCGCCGGCGGGTGTAGACGCCGAACGCCTCGGAGATCGCGATCGAGGCGCCGATCGCGGTGATCAGGAAGGCCAGCGGCGGCGCGTTGCGCCTGCGCAGCGGCCGGTAGGCCACCCGCTCGATCACCGTCGCCGTGCCCGCCGAGGCGATAGCCGCGACGATCATGGCGACCAGCAGGTAGAACAGGATCGAGCCGAGCCCGCTGACCTGCGAGTCCTGGTCCAGGCCAAAGCCGTTCCAGGTCCAGATGGCGGCGAAGGCGCCGGCGATGAAGACCTCGGAGTGGGCGAAGTTGATGAGTCTGAGCACGCCGTAGACCAGCGTGTAGCCGAGCGCGACCAGGGCGTAGATCGCACCCTGGGTCAGGCCGGTCGTGGTGAGTTCCCCGATATTGGAGAACAGTCCGTCGAAGTTCACGGGAGGGACGCTCCGTCAGGTTTGGAGAAAAAGGAGGTGCGGCCGGGAGCGAGCTCCCGGCCGCACCCGCGATCTGTCGTCAATCGCTCGCAGCGACTGTTGTCAGGACTTCGGGATCTCCTGGTCCGGGACAACCTTGCCGCCCTGCACCTTGAACGCCCAGACCTTCACCTGCGCCGGGTCCAGCTCGCCGCCCTCGACGAACTTGTAGCTGGACGCGACACCCTCGCCGCTGTAGCCCTTCACGAACTCCAGCAGGTCGGCGCGGGTGGTCTTCTTGGCCTTGATGCCGGCGAGCAGGATGTTCGCGGCGTCGTAGGCGGTGTCGCTGTAGGTGCCCGGCTCGACGCCGTTGAGGGCCTTGTACTCCTCGACGAAGGTGCCCCGGGCCTCGGCGGCCGGCTGGCACGGGCAGGTCAGGATGGTGCCCTCGGCGGCGGCGGCGCCGGCGGAGGTGATGTAGGCGCCGTCGTTCACGCCGTCGCCGGCGACCAGCGGCGCGGTGACCCCGGCAGCGGTGAGCTGCTTACGGATCAGGCCGGCCTCCTGGTAGTAGCCGCCGTAGAAGATCGCCTTGACGTTGGCGGCCTTGACCTTGGTCACCACGCCGGAGAACTCGACCTGCTTGCCCTCACCCTGGACCTTGTCCGAGTCGACGACCGCGGAGCCGAGGACCTTCTTGACCTCGTCGGCCAGACCCGCGCCGTACGCGGACTGGTCGTCGATGACGAAGACCCGGTCGGCCTTCATCACGTTCTTGATGTAGGTGCCGGCCGCGGGGCCCTGGCTGAAGTCGTTGCCGACCGCGCGGAAGAAGGTCTTCCAGCCCTGCTTGGAGAGGCTGGGCCGGGTGGCGGAGGCGGTGATGTGCACCAGGCCGGCCTCGTTGAACAACGGGCCCGCGGCCTCGGACTCGCCCGAGTACGCCGGGCCGACGATGCCCAGGATCTTGGTGTCGTCGATGGCCTTCTGGGCCAGACCGGGCGCCTGGTCCGGGCTGCCCTGCGAGTCGAGCTCGGCCAGCTCGACCTTGCAGTCGGCATTCTCCTTGTTGTACTTCTCCACGGCGAGCTTGACGCCGTTCTTCTCGTTGATGCCCAGCGCCGCCGAGCTGCCGGTCAGCGCGCCGAAGAACGCGATCTTGCTGCCGCAGCCGTCCTTACCGGACGCCGTGTCGTCGCTGCCACTGGAGCAAGCGGTGCCGCCGGCGACGAGCGCCACCATGGCGACTCCACCGATCACGCGTGCGAGCTTCTGCCTCAAGGCCCGAACCCTCCTCCGTCGCATGGCCCGAACCACCCGCTGCCCATTGGCCCTTGCGGGGGGCGGACGAACCAGACCGTCGTCGCCGGTCTGGGGCGGGACGTTATCCCACGGGGAAGCTGTGACGTAAGCCCCAAGAAGCGGGGTTGACCGAACCGTTACACGCCGTGGTGGATTGGAAACGATCGCTGTAAGAACCTTCGGGCCCGAGGGATTTTCACCTTTTATTCGAAGGTAAGGAGTGTGACCCGACTCACCCGCTACCTTCCGACCGTCGGCAACGCACCCCACCAGGCACGGGACCCCCGACCGTCATCGGCCAACAAGAGCAGTCGATCTCCCCCAGCGGCCACCGTCAACGCCGTGTCACCGCCGTCGGACACCGCCACCGGCACCGTTACCGCCCGCCACGACGCGCCGCCGTCCGCCGACGCCCAGGCGCCGCGCGCCGCTCCGTCACCGGTTACCGCCACCAGCCGACCCCCCAACGCCGCCAGACCCACCACCGACAACACCCCCGGCCCGGCCGACCCGAAACCCCCGGCCCGCCGCCACCCGCCGGCGCCGTCCGCCCGCCACGCCGCGAAACCGTCCCGCACCGGACCCACCGCCACCGGCACCCCGTCCAGCACGGTCACCCGCTCCGCCTGCCCCCGGCCGTCCGGGGCCGGCAGCTGCGTCCGCCGCCAGCTCCGCCCGTCCGCCGACGTCCAGGCCAGCGGCGTCAGGGCCGTGCCACCGACCGGCAGCAGCGATCCCACCACCAGCCAGCCCGACCCGGCGGCCACCACGTCGTACGCCGCGGTCCGCCCCCGGGCGTCCCCGGCCAGCTCCGCCGCACCCTCCACCAGCGCGAACCCGTCCGCGTCCGGCGACGTCCAGACCGCCGCGCCGGCCACCCGGGCACCGACCACCAACCAACCACCCGGCCCCGCCGCCAACCGGTTCACCGCCACCGCCCGCGGCCCGCCGAACAGCTCGAACGCCGCCGGCACCTCACGCAGCGCGCCGGTCGCCCCCCGCACCCAGGTCCCGGTACGCGGATTGCCGTGCACGCCGCCGTTCTTCGCGCCCAGCGCCGCCATCCGGCCGTCCCGACAGGCCACTGCGGAGAGCACGTGCTGCCGGCCGTAGAAGGTCCGCGCGTCCACCGGCACCGACGCCCAGACGTCGCCGTCCACGCTGGACCAGGCCGCCGGCCGGGTTTCCCCACCAGCGCCGGTCACCGCGCCGACCAGGTACCACCGGTCGCCGCAGAACGCCCCGTCCCGCAGCACCAGCCGGCCGGGCGGACCGGGCGGCGCCGGCAGAGTCAGCTCCCGCCAGGTGGGACCCAGCGGCACCGGCCGGGCGCCACCGCTCGGACCCCCGCCACCCGGGCCGCCGCCGCAACCGGCCAGCAGCACGGCGAGGAGGCCGGACACCGCGAGCGCGCGCCGACGGGACATGGATCCGATGGTATCGATCCCTGCCGGTCCGATGGGAAGTCCGGCGCGCGGGCGCCGGTGGCCGTCAGGCGGTCGGCTGGGCGACCTCGCCGCCGGCGGTCTCCGCGAGGATCCGCTCGGCGACCTCCTTCATGGTCATCCGGTGGTCCATCGCGGTGCGCTGGATCCACTTGAACGCCTGCGGCTCGGTCATCCCGTACGTGGTCATCAGCGCGCCCTTGGCCCGCTCGACGGTCTTGCGGATCTCCAGCCGGTCGGTGAGCCCGGCGACCTCCGCCTCCAGGGCGGCGATCTCCGAGTAGCGCGACAGCGCGATCTCCACCGCCGGCACCAGGTCGCTCTTCTGGAAGGGCTTCACCAGGTACGCCATCGCGCCCGCCGCCCGGGCCCGCTCCACCAGGTCACGCTGGCTGAACGCGGTCAGGATGATCACCGGGGCGATCCGGGCGCCGGCAATCCGCTCGGCGGCGGCCAGCCCGTCCATGATCGGCATCTTGATGTCGAGGATGACCAGGTCCGGCTTCAGCTCCTCGGCGAGCCTCACGGCGGTCTCGCCGTCACCGGCCTCGCCGACCACCTCGTAGCCCTCTTCGACCAGCATCTCGGCCAGGTCCAGCCGGATGAGCGCCTCGTCCTCGGCGATCAGTACGCGCCTGCGCTCGGCATCCGTCTGCGTCTCGGCCACGAGCCACTCCCACCAGTCTGAGCCCCGACACCCGCCGTGCCGGGTGTCGCCGTCCCTAGCCTAGTAGGTAGGCTGTCAACGCCGAATCACGGAAGCCCCTGTACTCCAACCGGAAGAGAGACGGAGCTCAAACCTCCGACAGTGTGGGTTCGAGTCCCACCGGGGGCACCAAAAGTGTCGTACGGGCGTTCGAAGATGCCCATGTGCATCCACCCGAGATACGCGCCCGTGCGCGGCGGCTATACCTCAACGGCGCGACCGTTGCCGACGCCGCCCGTGCCGTCGGGGTTTCCTATCCCACCGTCCGGCACTGGTGCAAGGATCGACCGGAGCCGAAGCAACAGAGCACCGTAATGCGCTGCTTCCGCTGCCGCTCCGACGTCGACAATCCGACAGATCCCGGTCAGTATGCCTATCTGCTCGGCCTCTACCTCGGCGACGGGCACCTGGTCACCGCCGCGCGGGTTCCGGTGCTGCGCATCAGTTGCGCCGACGCCTGGCCCGGCCTGATCGACGCCTGCGAGCAAGCCATGAAGAGCGTCCTCGCGGCCTCTGTGCAGCGCGTGCAGAAGCAGGGCTGTGTCAGCGTGCAGAGCTACGGCAAACACTGGCCGTGTCTGTTGCCGCAGCACGGGCCCGGCAAGAAGCATGAACGGCCGATCGTCCTGGCCGACTGGCAGCGGAAGATCGTCGCGACGCAACCGGGCGACTTCCTGCGCGGCCTGTTCCACTCCGACGGTTGCCGGTGCTTCAACCGGGTCACCGTCCGCGGCAAGGAATACGTGTATCCGCGCTACATGTTCTCCAACCGCTCCTCCGACATCATGGGCCTCTGCCAGTGGGCCCTGGACCTGCTGGGCATCGCCTGGCGAATGAACCTGCCCTGGTCGCTATCGGTGGCCCGGCGGGACGCGGTCGCCGCTCTGGACCGCCACGTCGGCCCGAAGTCCTGACGCCGGGCAGCGCCCCCGGGACGGGCGGCGAGCGCCGCCAGAGGTCAGATCGCGGCGAGCGCCCGCTCCAGGTCCGCCCGCAGGTCCTCCGGGTCCTCCAGCCCCACGGAGATCCGCAGCAGCCCGCCGCACGGCTTGGCCTCCCCCGCCACCGGCCGGTGGGTGAGCGAGGCCGGGTGCTGGATCAGGGTGTCCACCCCGCCGAGCGACACCGCGTGGGTGATCAGCTCGCAGGCCCCGGCGACGGCCGCGGCGGCGGGCGCGCCGCCGCGTACCTCGAAGGCGAGCAGGCTGCCGGTGCCGGACATCTGGCGGCCGACCAGGCCGGCCGGGTCGTGGACCACGGGGTGGTGCACCCGGACGACGGCCGGGTGGCCGGCGAGCCAGCCGGCGAGCTTCTCCGCGCCGGCCTGCTGGGCGCGGACCCGCAGCGGCAGGGTCTGCAGGCCCCGGTGCAGCAGGTACGCGCCGAGCGGGTGCAGGACGGCGCCGGTGACGGCGCGCACCTGGCGCAGCCGGGCGGCCCAGTCGGCGTCGCAGGCGACGACGCCGGCGAGCACGTCGCCGTGCCCGCCGATGCTCTTGGTGGCGCTGTGCAGCACGAGCGCGGCGCCGTGCCGGGCGGGCTGCTGGAGCACCGGGGTGGCGACGGTGTTGTCGACGAGCAGCGGGACGTCGCCGGCGGCGGTGGCGAGCGCGGCGATGTCGACCAGGTCGAGGGTGGGGTTGGCGGGCGTCTCGACGATCACCAGGGCGGTGTCGGGGCGTACGGCGGCGGCGACCTCGTCGGGGCGGGCCCAGGTGACCTCGGTGCCGAGCAGCCCGGTGGCGAGCACGTGGTCGGTGCCGCCGTAGAGGGGGCGGACGGCGACGATGTGTCGCTTCCCGTCCCGGGTGGCGGCGAGGAGCGCGGCGGTCAGGGCGGCCATGCCGCTGGCGAAGGCGACCGCCGCGGCGGTGCCCTCCAGCTCGGCGAGGGCGGTCTCGAAGCGGGCCACCGTCGGGTTCCAGAGCCGCTGGTAGACGGCGCTGGCGCCGGGCGGGAGGGTGCCGCCGGTGGCGAGCAGCTCGTACGCGTCGCCGCCGCCGTCGACCGAGGGCAGCGGGTTGGTGGTGGAGAGGTCGATCGGCGGCACGTGGACGCCGAGGGCTGTGAGGTCGTCGCGGCCGGCGTGCACGGCCCTGGTGTCCACGGTCGTCATGCCGATAGCGTCGAACGATATCCTGATCAAAGGCAAGACCTCCGAAGATGATTCTGCGTAAGTCGCTTTCGTCGTCGAAGAATTCGCGGAATGATGGTCACATGCCCACTGCGCCGAATGATGTGCGGCCGTTCGCCGCGCTGGACGACGTCGACCGAGCGATCCTCACCGAGCTGGCCGCCGACGGTCGGCTGCCGAACAACGCCCTCGCCGAGCGGGTCGGGGTGGCCCCCTCGACGTGTCTGACCCGCACCCGGGCGCTGCGTGACTGCGGGGCGATCCGCGGCTTCCACGCCGAGGTGGACCCGGCCGCCGTGGGGTTGCCGTTGCAGGCCCTCGTGTCGGTCCGCCTGGCCGCGCACGAGCGGGCCGCCGTGGACGCCTTCCGGGCCCGCTCGGTGCGGCTGCCCGGGGTGGTGTCGGTGTTCCACGTGGCCGGCGCGGAGGACTACGTGCTGCACGTGCGGGCGGCCTCCGGGGACGCGCTGCGGGACTTCGTGCTGGACCACCTGGCGGTGGACCCGGCGGTGCAGCACACCCAGACCAGCCTGATCTTCGAGCAGGCGCGCGGCATGGGCTGACGCCGCCCCGCGCCGGAGCTGCATGGACTGGGCCACGCGTACCCAGCCGGGGGGAACAATTCCGGCGCGCGCCGGGTTGATCACACCCGTGATCGACGTACCGATGGCTGTTCTTGATCTTGCGCCCGTGGCCCGTGGGGCGTCCGCCGGGGAGGCCCTGCGGGCCACCACCGAGCTGGCCCGCCGCACCGAGGAGCTGGGCTACCGGCGGTTCTGGGTGGCCGAGCACCACAACATGCCGGCGATCGCCAGCTCCGCGCCGGCCGTGCTGCTGGCCCACCTGGCCGCGCACACCTCGACGATCCGGCTGGGCTCCGGCGGGGTGATGCTGCCCAACCACGCGCCGCTGGTGGTGGCCGAGCAGTTCGGCACGCTGGAGGCGCTGCACCCGGGCCGGATCGACCTGGGCATCGGCCGCGCGCCGGGCACCGACCAGGTGACCGCGCTGGCGCTGCGCCGCACGATGGAGGGGCTGTCGGCAGAGGGTTTCCCGCGCGAGCTGGCGGACCTGATGAACTACTTCAGCGGCGACGAGCCGGGGCAGATCACGGCCACTCCGGGGCTCGGCCAGTCCCCCGCGGTCTGGCTGCTCGGGTCCAGCGGTTTCAGCGCCCAGCTGGCCGGGCTGCTCGGGTTGCCGTTCTCGTTCGCGCACCACTTCAGCGCGCGGAACACCCTGCCCGCGTTGCAGCTGTACCGGCAGAACTTCCGTCCGTCGCGCTGGCTGGAGAAGCCGTACGCGATGGTCGCGGTCAACGTGGTCTGCGCGGAGACCGACGAGCGGGCCGAGTGGCTGGCCGGGCCGAGCGCGCTGTCGTTCCTCAAGCTGCGCTCGGGGCGACCGGAGCCGCTCGCGACGCCCGACGAGGCGGCGGCGTACCCGTACAACGAGTTCGAACGCGAGTTCGTCCTGCAGCGCCGGGACGGGCAGGCGATGGGCTCGCCGGAGACGGTCCGCCGGCAGCTCGGCGACCTGCTCGCGCGCACCGGCGCGGACGAGCTGATGATCACCACCATGGTGTACGACGTGGCCGACCGGGTGCGCTCGTTCGAGCTGGTCGCCGACGAGGTGGCCGGCGGGCTCCCGCGGAATGCCTGAAACACGCTCTTCATACCCACGTCACCCCACCGTCGCGCGGCGCCCCTAACGTGGTGACCGGTGGTGGTACGGCACTCCCGGTCGGGACGGGTCGGGGGTGCTGCGGTGTGGAGCACCGGGTCGCCAGTTGTGCGGATTCCGCGGCTGGCGACCCGGTGCCTGCTTTCCCGGCCCGCCCCGCGCGCAACGGCCGCCCGCCACCGCAGCCCCTTGCCCACCCGGGATCGGTTTGGTCGACTCATCGGATGGCTGAGCACATGGACCCGGAGGAGTTCCGTCGTGCCGGGTACGCGGTGGTGGACTGGATCGCCGACTACTGGACGACGCTCGGGAAGCGACCGGTGACCTCGCAGGACCCGCCGGGCGCGGTGGCCGGGGCACTGCCCGCGGCCCCGCCCGAGCACGGCGAGCCGGTGGCGGCCGTGCTCGCCGACCTGGACACCCTGATCGCGCCCCGGCTGACCCACTGGCAGCACCCCGGGTTCTTCGGCTATTTCCCGGCCAACACCTCGGGCCCCAGCGTCCTCGGCGACCTGGTCAGCTCCGGGCTCGGCGTGCAGGGCATGCTCTGGGCCACCGGCCCGGCCTGCACCGAGCTGGAGACGGTGATGCTGGACTGGCTCGCCGGGCTGATGGACCTGCCGGACCGGTTCCGCTCCAGCAGCTCGGGCGGCGGGGTGATCCAGGACTCCGCCTCCTCGGCCACCCTGGTCGCCACGCTGGGCGCGCTGCACCGGGCCAGCGGGGGCCGGTGGCGCGCGGTGGGCGTCGACCGCCGGTACCGGGCATACACGTCCACGCAGGGACACTCGTCGATCGAGAAGGCGGCGCGGATCGCCGGGCTGGGCGAGGACGGGGTCCGCCCGATCGAGGTGGACCCGCACACCCAGGCGATGCGCCCGGAGGCGCTGCGGGCGGCGATCGAGGCCGACCGGGCCGCCGGGGACTCACCGGCGATCGTGGTGGCCACCATCGGGACGACCTCCACCACCGCCGTCGACCCGCTGCCGGAGATCGGGGCCATCTGCGCCGAGTACGGCGTCTGGCTGCACGTCGACGCCGCGTACGCGGGGGCGGCGGCGGTCTGCCCCGAGCTGCGCTGGTCGCACGCCGGCCTGGAGCACGCCGATTCGTACTGCTTCGATCCGCACAAGTGGCTACTCACCGGCTTCGACTGCGACGCCTTCTGGGTGGCCGACCGGGGTGAGCTGATCGAGGCGTTGACGGTGATGCCGGAGTTCCTGCGCAACGCCGCCACCGAGTCCGGCGCGGTGATCGACTACCGGGACTGGCAGGTGCCGCTGGGGCGGCGTTTCCGCGCGCTGAAGCTCTGGTTCGTGCTGCGCTGGTACGGCGTCGAGGGGCTGCGGGCGCACATCCGCACGGGGGTCGCCCTGGCCGACCGGTTCGCCGGGCGGGTGGCGGCCGACGACCGGTTCGAGCTGGTCGCGCCGCACCCGTTCTCGCTGGTCTGCTTCCGGCTGCGGGCCGGCGACGACGCGAGCGCCGCGCTGCTGGCCCGGGTCAATGGCACCGGCAGAGTGCACCTGACGCACACCCGGGTCGCCAGGCGGTACTCGCTGCGGCTCGCGGTCGGCTCCCCGCTGACCGCCGAGGAGCACGTGGACGAGGCCTGGGAGCTGCTGGCCGCCGCGGCAACCGACCTCCTCGCCGGTTGACACCGCCGGTGCGGCCAGGCTCAGCTCCAGGCGCGCGGATCGGCGGCCAGCTCGGTGATCCGGTCCGGCAGCGCCCCGGCGGCGACGTCGCCGATGCTCACCTGCTCCAGGACCTCCCGCTCGCTGGCTCGCAGCGCGATCCAGACCTCCTGCAACGCCCGGGCCGCGCCGTGGTAGCCGAGCTCCTCGGGACGCTGCCCGCGCACGTGGGCCAGCGGCCCGTCGACGACCCGGATCACCTCCGCCAGGGAGATCTCCGCGGCCGGCCGGGCCAGCCAGTAACCGCCCTCGGGCCCGCGCTGGGCGTGCACGATGCCGCCCCGGCGCAGCTGGAGCAGGATGCTCTCCAGGAACTTCGGCGGGATCTCCTGGGCCCGGGCGATCTGCTCGGCGGTGACCGGGCGGGACCGCCCGGCACTCGCGCCGTCGGCGACCGAGGCCAGCTCGACGGCCGCACGGAGGGCATAGTCGACCCGGGCGGAGAGGCGCATGACGGCAAGGCTAGTCGGCTGACCAGCCCGCCGGGCCGCCGCCCTCCATCGAACGGCTGACCGGTCCGGCGCCTCGCCGGCCGGCGCGCGTCCCACCGCCGGCCGGGCGGCGCCGCGCGGTGGCGCGGCCATGGCACCATACCCGTGTCGCCGGCGTGGGTGCCGGAGGACCACGCACCCTCGCACACGCGAGCACCGCCGGCCGATATGGGCAGCGACAGCGATGCCGGACGTAACGCCGCTGAATCCGCGGGACCCGCGGCAGGCCGGGCCGTATGAACTGCTCGGCCGGCTCGGCGTGGGCGGCCAGGGCGTGGTCTACCTGGGCCGCGACGTGCAGGGCCGGTGGGTCGCGGTCAAGGTGATCAATGTGGACCTGCACCAGCACCCGCGGGCCAAGTCCCAGTTCGCCAAGGAGATCGCCGCCGCCCGGCGGGTGGCGCCGTTCTGCACCGCGCAGATCCTCTTCGCCGACGTCGACGGCGACCTGCCGTACGTGGTGAGCGAGTTCATCGAGGGCGTCACCCTGCAACGGCTCGTACGGGAGCGCGGCCCGGTCGCCGGGAACCCGCTGCACCGGCTTGCCTCCCTCGACCGGATCGCCAAGGCGTCCGCCGGCAAGGCGTTCGACGCCAAGGACCCCGCCACGATCGACGAGGCGTTGGTGAAGGTGGTCAGCAGCTTCTGATCACGCGCCGACGCGGCGCAGCAGGCCCTCCTGCACGGCGCTGGCGATGTGCCGGCCCTCGGTGGTGAACATCCGGCCGGTGGCCAGCCCCCGCGCGCCGGAGGCCGACGGGCTCCAGCAGTCGTAGAGGAACCACTCGTCGGCCCGGAACGACCGGTGGAACCACAGCGCGTGGTCGAGGCTCGCCCCGACCACGCCGCCGGGACCCCAGACCTCGCCGTGCACCGAGAGCACCGAGTCCAGCAGGGTCAGGTCTGAGGCGTACGTGAGTGCGCACGCGTGCAGCAGCGGATCGTCCGGCAGCTTGCCGTCGATGCGCATCCAGACCCGCTGGTACGGGTCGGCGGGGCGGTCGCCGGGGCGTACCCAGCCGGGCTCGCCGACGTAGCGCACGTCGATCGGGCGCGGGATCTGCCCCCAGATGCCGAGCCGCTCCGGGTACCGGGAGAGCCGGTCCGCCATCGTGGGGACGTCGTCCGGGCCGGGCACGTCCGGCGGCGTCGGGGCCTGGTGGTCCAGGCCCTCCTCCTGCCGCTGGAACGAAGCCGACATGAAGAAGATCGGCTGGCCGTGCTGGAGGGCGACCGAGCGGCGCACCGAGAACGACCGGCCGTCGCGGATGTTCTCCACCTGGTACTCGATCGGCTCCGCCGGGTCGCCGGGGCGCACGAAGTAGCCGTGCAGCGAGTGGACGAAGCGTTCCGGGTCGACGGTCCGCCCGGCGGCCACCAGGGCCTGGCCGGCGACCTGCCCGCCGTACACCCGCTGCGGGCCGACCGGCGGGCTCATCCCCCGGAAGGTCATCTCACCGGTGTGGTCGAGGTCGAGGACCTCCAGCAGTTGGTCGACCGCGGCCTGGCCGGCCGGGGGTTGACGCTCGATCACTGCAGGGCCCGCGCGGAGGCCGCGTCGACCAGCGAGCCGAGCTGGTGCACGCGCAGCGTGTTGGTGGAGCCCGGGGTGCCGGGCGGGCTGCCCGCCACGATCACCACGTAGTCGCCGGGGTTGGCCCGGTTGAGGCCGAGCAGCGCCTGGTCGACCTGGCGGAACATGTCGTCGGTGTGCTCGACGAACGGCATCAGGAAGGTCTCCACGCCCCAGCAGAGGGCGAGCTGGTTGCGCACCTCGGGCACCGGGGTGAAGGCCAGCAGCGGCAGGTCGCAGTGCAGCCGGGAGAGCCGCTTGACGGTGTCGCCGGTCTGCGAGAAGGCGACCAGCGCCTTGGCGCCGATGGCCCGCGCGATCGAGGAGGCGGCGACGGTGAGCGCGCCGCCGTGGGTACGCGGGTCGTGCTGGAGCCGGGGCACCCCGATCGAGCCGGACTCGGTGGTGGTGACGATCTTCGCCATGGTGCTGACGGTGAGCACCGGGTACCTGCCGACGCTGGTCTCGCCGGAGAGCATCACGGCGTCCGCGCCGTCGAGCACCGCGTTGGCGACGTCCGAGGCCTCGGCGCGGGTCGGCCGGGAATTCTCGATCATGGAGTCGAGCATCTGGGTGGCCACGATGACCGGCTTGGCGTTCTCCCGGCAGAGCTGCACGGCGCGCTTCTGCACCAGCGGCACCTGGTCCAGCGGGAGCTCGACGCCCAGGTCGCCGCGGGCGACCATGACGCCGTCGAAGGCCAGCACGATCGCCTCGAGGTGGTCCACCGCCTCGGGCTTCTCGACCTTGGCCAGCACCGGGCGGTGCACGCCCTCCTCGGCCATGATCGCGTGCACGAGCTTGATGTCCTCGGCCGAGCGGACGAAGGAGAGCGCGATCATGTCGACGCCCAGGCCGAGGGCGAAGCGCAGGTCCTCGGCGTCCTTCTCGGACATGGCCGGGACGCTGACCGCCACGTTCGGCAGCGAGACGCCCTTGTTGTTGGAGACCGGGCCGCCCTCGGTGACCAGGCACCGGATGTCGTTGCCGGTGACGTCGCTGACCTCGACGGCGACCCGGCCGTCGTCGATCAGGAGCCGGTCGCCCGGCTTCACCTCCTGCGGCAGCTTGCGGTAGGTGCAGGAGACCCGATCCTTGGTGCCGAGGATGTCGTCGCCGGTGATCACCACGGAGTCGCCGGTGCGCCACTCGTGCGGGCCGTCGGCGAACCGGCCGAGGCGGATCTTGGGGCCCTGGAGGTCGGCCAGGACGGCGACCGGGTGCCCGGCGGCGTCGGCCGCCTCCCGCACCAGCCGGTACACCGACTCGTGATCGGCGTGACTGCCGTGGCTGAAGTTGAGCCTGGCCACGTTCATGCCCGCCTCGACGAGCCCCCGGATCCGCTCCGGGGACGAGGTGGCAGGGCCAAGAGTGCAGACGATCTTCGCGCGGCGTGTCACGCCCATCAGGCTAGTCTCTCCTCCGGGTCGACCGGCGGGCCGACCCCTTTCGGACTGCGGAACAGTCGTCCTCCGACGCGCCGCTTGGGGCGCGGGACCGGTGGGCGCGGGGCCGCACCGGGGGACGTCGTGAGTGGCGGGCATCGGCGACCGCGCGCCGGGAATCGTACCGCTCGTGCGCATCCGCCGCCGGAGGCGCTCCCGCCGCGGCTCCGCTCACCCACCGCCGGTGGTGTCCGGCAGCGTGGGTACGGCGGAGAAGACCCTCGAGTCGGCGGCGGCGCGGGAGACGCGCCGCCAGTGGCGGGGAGGTCATCGGGCTCCTCGGCTGCGGCGCCCCTAGCTCTCCGTCTTGGCCAGCGGAAACTCCAGCGAGCCGGCCGGGCAGAGGAAGGTCATCACGTCGACCTGGTAGAGCCCGGCCTGCACGGCGGGGTCGGCCGCCATCACGCTGCGCACGTCGTCGACCGAGCCGGTGCGGGCCAGCCCGAAGCCGATCGGCGGCGCCGGCTCCCGGGCGGGGCCGTCGACCGACCCGGCGACCAGCACGATCCCCCGCCGCTGCAACGCCTGCATGTGCTCGAAGTGCTCGGCCTGCAACCGCTGCACGGTCTCGTCCGGCAGCGCCCGGCCGGCGGCCCCCGGATAGAGCACGATGCACTCGTACGTGTCGAGCGCGAAGTCCAGCTGCGGCGTACCCGTCATGGCGCCCCCTCCCGCGCTGCCGGCGTCGCCCCGCGCCGGTCATCCCGACTCGGCACAGCGTCCCACGCGGGGGCGGCGCACAGCGGGCGCTCCGGCCAACTACCCCGCCGGCGCACCCGGTTGCCGACCGGCTAGGTTGTTCCGCCGTGCCGAACGGGCGGACGGGCCTGTCCCGTCCGCCCGTTCGCCCGTTCGCAGGGCGAAACAGTTGGGCCAGATGGCCGCGTCGGTGAGCACCTGCCGGACCACGGTGTAGGTGGTCCCGTCCAGGACCAGGCCGAGGTGGCCGACCACCCGCAGCGGGCACCAGCCCTGGATCAGCACGTTGGTCGCGCCGTCCGCCAGCGAGGCGTTGTCGATCGGCCAGACCAGCTCGTCCTGCCAGGTCCGTACGGTGGCCCAGCGGAGGGCGCCGGGGGTGTCGTCCCCGTCGTTGAGGGCGGTGAGCAGGTCCGAGCCGACCGACATCTGCTGGCAGGCGACGATGCCGGCGCAGCTGCCGAGGCCGACGAATTTCAGGATGTTGGCGGCGTACGTGCCCTGCTGCGGGCTGCCCAGGCTGACGTAGCGGCCGACGGCGTCGGCGCCGCCGAGGAACTTGACGTACCAGCGGGACACCAGGCCGCCCTCGGAGTGGGCGACGATGTCGACCTTGGCCGCCCCGGTGCTGGCGCGGACCTGGTCGACGTACGTCTTGAAGGCGCGGGCGGACTCGCGGATGTCGCCGAAGCCGAGCCCGGAAAGCTCGTAGATGGAGACCCGGAAGCCGTCGGCGCGCAGCCGGGCGGCGATCGGCTCGTACGCGATGGAGACGCCGATCAGCCCTCCGACGACGATGACCGGATTGGCGTTCGCGGCGGCGGCATTGGTGGTGGTGGACATGGCCACGGCGCCGGCGGTGGCGGCGCGGTCGGGGGCGGCCGCGGCGGCGGTGGCCGGGACGAGCAGTGCGGCGACGGCGGTGGTGGCGGCGAGGATCGTTCGGAGCAGCATGGCTGCACCTCCGGCGGGAGGTACCCGGGGAGCCGGGACGGTGGGCGGGGGGATCCGATCGATCGTGGGATGATGATGCGTGGCGGATTTCACATCCGTCAATGAAAAGTTACGAGCCGGTAACATGATCTCGCACGAGATGCACAAACCGGCCTATCGGACGCGACCGCAGCATCGCCGTCGCCGGCACAGCCAGCCACAACACACCGCGCCCGCCCCGATTCCGGGACGGGCGCTGTTGCGGAAACCGTGGTCGGTCAACCCCTCTCGGGGACCCCGGCGGCGAAAGCCCGCCACACCGCGACAGGGAAGATCAGGACGGGACCGGTCGGATCCTTCGAGTCGCGGACCGCGACCACGCCGGGCAGGTTGTCGGCGACCTCGACGCAGTCGCCGCCGTTGTTGCCGCTCTTCGTGCTCTTGCGCCACCGGGCGCCGGTCAGGTCCATGATCGTGCCGCTTCCCTGATCAGATCCAGGGACCGCCCTCGGGGAAGAGCCTCTCCCCGGATGCGTTCCCACCGTCGATCGAGCGTAGCAATGTCCGCTGCCTGCTCCAGGATCTGCGCCTGCGCCTGACTGTCGACGTGCGCGACCCTGCCACCGTCAATCAACTCGGCGATGGTGAATGGGCCGCCGAGGCCGGAGTACATCCCGACGTCGCTCGGCACGACGTGGATCTGCACGGACGGAAGACCGGGAGATGAATCTTGGACAGACCGTTGGCCTCTTTGCGGCCCAGCTCGGCGAGAAGCTTCTCAAACGTTGGGTGAGCGGCGCAGACCTGGATGTGCGCCTCGCTGTAGCGGTCCTTGTCGCGCTGGAAGTCGTAGTGCAGGAGGAGTTCGCACGGGTCGTCACCGACCAGCAGGCCGCAGAACGATGCCTCGACGGTGAGGAACTTGCTCTCGGCCCGGTCCAACGTCAGCAGGCACTGCAATCCAGCCAGATACCCGTGCGTCCAACGGTGCGCATTCGAATCGGCTGGGAGGTCAGCGGACCGAGCTGGGTGCCGACGACCGCCTGCATTGCCGTGATCCTGGCGACCACCCGCGCGTTGTCGCAGACTGTCTTGTTCAGGAGCGCCTGCATGGTGTCCGCGAACTCTCGGGCCTGCGGCCCGAGCCCACTACGGCTGCGTGTTGCCAATGGACATCCACAACTTCTGAGCCTCAAGAGAGCTGAAGTCGCGTCGGCTCGCCATCTCGGCGAGCTGCTGATAAGTGAGGTGCAGCTTGTCGAGCGCCAGACGAGCGGCTTCCCGCCATTCGACCTGGCTCATCTCGATGACAACTGGTCCAGGCATCTGTGTCGGCGCAGTGGTCATGGTGAGCCTCCCCGAGCTGCACACGGAACCTGCTGGAAGCCCTCATGCTAGCGATGAGAACGCCAATCTTCCACCCGGCGTCACGGAAACTTAGCCCAGAGTGATGATCGATTCCGCAATCGTGAGGGGAGTTCCCGTGTCGAACCGCTCGGGATCCACCCGCAGGTCGACGGCGACGCCGGGCTCGACTAGCCAAAAGGCCTCGGTGCCGTCACTGAAGCCTTCTGCGGCGCCATGTCGAAACGCGATCAGCGCCCAGTCCGCCGGACGCTCGTCGTACTCAACGAGGAAGTCGCGGAGGTTCGCGAGCGTCGTCAACCGCCCTCCCCGGAGCACGTGCACCCGCACGTCGACCCGGTATCCCTCATCAACCGGGCGCTCCCAGACCCGGGTGGTGAACCGTACGCCCTCCCACTCGGTGACGAAGTCCGAGACCAGCTCCCCGATGCCGGGCGGCAGGTAGCCGATCCGGAACCCGTCCAGCTCGTCACCGGCGAGGCCGGAGGAGTCCGGCCCGGAGGTCATTCCGCTACCTCGATCGCCGCCTCCACCTTGTCGAGGTAGTTGAACCACCACTCGCCCTCGGCCTTGGGCTTCGCGGACAACAGATGTGCAGCCACCACGAAGGCGAGCACCACAACGGACTCGGCTGGCAGGCTGTCGATCAGACGCTGACCAGCAAGCACTGCGGCCACGAAGGCGGCGACCTCCCCCGCAGTGACGGAGGACCACGATTCCATCTCCGCGACCTCGCCCGCGAGCGCTCGGATCTGCGGCTCCGAAGGTCTGTCACCAAAGACGTCGATCGTCGCGAACCCGCAGATCGCGATCAGCAGCTCAAGCGCGCCTCGACGGGTCCCTTCATCCGGGAACGCGCGAAGAGCTTCGTCGAACCTGTCAGCGTCGCTCTTGACAGCCCAGTGCAGTGCGTCACGCACCAACTGCTCCACGCGGTCGTCAATCTTCAACTGAGCCTCCCTGATTCCGCCTGCCGGCCTTCCATGCCTTGAAAGAACCCCAACTCGCCACTATGCCGAGAGCTACGCCCGCCACAGCCTTCGGCCAGGCCGGCAGAAACTCGGCCACGCTGGCCCACACGGTTGTCGCGACAGAGCCTCCCAACGCGATGCCCTCGGGAGTGACCGATCGACGCTGACCAGGAGGTGGGGCTTGATCTGCCTCACGCTTCCGGGCCGCGCGGCGCTCGGCGCCTGCCGCCAGCAACTCCCTCGACCGGAGCGGCGCTGGCGCGGATGGCCTGAGCGTTACGGGTGGCTGGCGAGTTGCGCTGCCAGCACCCGAGCTCAATTTCCCAGCGCACGGACCTTGGCGATCGTCTCCTGGACGTGCTGCCGGGCCGGCTCGCCTCCCTGGGTGGCCTGGGTCAGCGCCTGCCGGTACGCGTCGATCATGCCGATCAGCGGGCCGGCGGCCACGCCCTCCAACGCACCGGCGACCAGCGCCCGCGCCTCGGCCGCGTCCTGCGCCGCGGCGGCCGTCTTGGCCTTCGCCTCGTCCAGCTTCTGCGCCGCCGCCGCCAGCCTCGCGATCATCTGCGCTGCGCTCACATGCCCTCCCCCTGGTCGCCTCGCATCGACCGGTCAGCGCCACCGCACCGGCGTCGACCACAAGGGAGCGTACGAGATCCGCGCACCCACCGCGACCACGTGATGACGTACGAGGTATCGACTACCGCTCGGCGACGAACACGCCGACACCCGGCACGCCGACGACCAGTCCTTCGGCCTTCAAGGTCAGCATCGCGTTCCGCACGACGATCGCGGAAACGCCGTGAATCTGGCAGAGCTGCGAGGTGGAAGGCAACTTCTCGCCGGGCGGCAACTCGCCCGAGGCGATCTGCTTACGGATGTGCTCGGCAAGCTCAACCCACTTGGGGCTCGGTGGCATGGCGGTACTCCCTGGTCAGCACCCGTGGAGTTGGTCCTTCCCCACCGCGCAGAGCGCCCGGTCGGCCGGTCCCCTGGACGGCCGGGCGTGCCGGGGCCGACCCGCACGCTGCCCCCGGCCTGACGGAGCAACCAGCACAACAGCAGCGCACCCGAGGAGACCCAACCGACGGGAGACGTACCCGTGGACGACTCGCCCGACCAGTCGGACTTCGTGTCCGCGCAGGACCTCGCCGACGCCGACGACATCCTCTTCGCCCATCCGCCGCGCCGGGTCAGCCGCTGGCTCTGCGGCTGCGACGAGGACTACCCCTGCCCCGACGTGCGCTTCGCCCTCCTGGTCAAGGGGGAACAATGAACGCCGCCGCCTACCGGGCGTACGCCGCGCACCGGATCGACGAGGCGCGTCGGACAATCGACGAACATGCCGTCGAGGCGTACACCGGGGTGTGCCGCAGTTGTGGGCGGCCCGGGCCGTGCGACGAGCAGCGGGCCGCGCGGACCCGACTGGCGCACCACGCCGACAGGGCGGCGGCGTTGGCGCCCAGGGATCAGCGGAGGAAGCGGACGAGCAGCAGGCTGGCGCAGTACGCGGTCGGCACCAGGGCGACGCAGATGACGAAGCCGAGCGGGACGAACCGCGGCGGCTCCACGGTGGCCAGGGCGGGTCGGCCCCAGCGGCCGAGGATCAGCCAGCCGGCGGCGAAGGAGAGTACCGGCAGCCCGGCGCAGACCCAGGCGCCCAGGGTGAAGCCGCTGACCAGTCCCACCCCGGAGGCGACCACCAGGACCAGCATGAGCAGCACCCCGGCGGCGGCGCAGGCGACGTAGACGGCCACCGCCCGGGCCGCCGGTGACCACGTCGGCAGCAGCTCCGGCCGGGCGGCGAGGGCCTCGACCTGCCGGGTCCGCAGGTCGGCCTCGTTGACCAGGCTGCGGGCCTCCTCCAGGACGGCCGCCGGGTCGGCGTCCGGGAGCTGGTCGGCGTTCTCCGGGGCGGCCGGGATGGGCTCGACACCGATCGCCTCGCCGAGCTGGTCCAGCCGCTGGCCCTGGGCGGCGAGCCGCTGACCCAGCTGCGCCACCCCGCCGTGCAGCCGCCGCCGGCGCTCCGCCTCGGCGGTGGCGCCCCGCTCGCCGTCGCGGACCTGCACGGAGAGCTGGCGCACCGCGGCGGCGTACTCCTCGAAGGTGGACACTCAGCGCTCCTCGTCCTCGGGCCGGTGCCCCGGGCGGACGAACGGCACGATCAGCGCGGTCCGCTGCGCGTGCCGGTCCACCAGGAGCGCCCGGTCGGGCCGGGGGGCATACGCCAGATCGGTGACCCCGAGGTGCAGGCCGAGGTCGGCGGCCGGCACGTTGAGCGCCACCAGGCAGGCCACGTCGTCCCGGTTCTGCGAGCCGCCGAGGTCGTCGGCGAGCCGGCGCAGCCCGCGCCACCAGCCGAGCAGGTGCACCCCGTGGCCGGGGCCCTGGCGCAGCAGCGCCCGCAGGTCGTCGTGCCCGGAGCGGAAGGTGTCCGGGTCGGTCCGGGCGAGGGCGGCGCCGGCGGCGTCAGTGCCGAAAACCACCAGGTACGTCCGGCCCCGCTGCCCCGGGTCGGCGGCCAGCTCGCCGATCCGCTGGCGCAGCCCCGCCGCGTCGACCTGGCAGACCGGGTGCCCGGCCGCCTTGATCCCGGCGGCGGTCTCGTCGGCCAGCTCGTCGGCGGCCTCCACCAGCGGCGCGAGCACGAACTCCGCCTCACCCGGGGGGTGCTGGCGGGCCAGGCTCAGCGCGGCGGCCCGCAGCACGTGCGCCGCGGTCGCCGCGGTGCCCACCACCGCCAGATGCCGCCCCGGGGTGGCGTCCAGGGCGAACCGGGCGGGGGTGCCCGCCACGTCGACCGTCCGGCCGACCAGCACCGACGGGCGCCGCCCGCCGGGGCGCAGGGCGGCGGTGGCCGGCTCGTCCTCCAGGTGCGCGGCCTCGTACCCGCGGAAGACCGACGGCGGCGGCGAGCCCTCCGGCCGGGTGTCCCAGAGTTCGTAGCGCAGCCGGGCGACCTGCCGGGCGTCGGCGTGCGCGTCGGGGAAGCGGACCAGCAGGTCCGCGCCGGGCGCGCCGGCGGCGGTGTTGACCACAGCGGTGCCGACCGCGCCGGCGGCAGTGGCGGCGGCGCGCGGGCCGAGCACGGCCTCGCCGCCGGGCAGCGCCACCCGCAGCGCGAACTGCCCGAAGAGCGTGTCGGCGCGGCCGTACAGGGCCTCGATGCCGGTGGTGCTCTGGCTGGCCAGCACCAGGTGTACGCCGTACGAGCGGCCCTTGCGGGCCAGTTCCTCCAGCAGGTCGACGGCCTCCCGGGCCAGCCGGTCGGTGCCGGCGAGCAGCACGTGGAACTCGTCCACCACGGTCACGATCCGGGGCACCGCCGCGTCCACCGGCAGGTCGGCGAGCTTGGTGACCCCGTGCCGCTTGAACTCCTCGGCCCGGCGACCCAGCTCCCGGCGCAGCTCGCGGAGCACGGCGAGGCCGTACTCGCGGTCGGACTCGACGCCGACGGTGCGGGCGTGCGGCAGGAACGACGGGTCCCGCTCGGTGGGAACGAACTCGGTGAAGCTGACGCCTTCCTTGAAGTCGAGCAGCCAGAGCTGGAGTTCGGCCGGGGAGTAGCGGGCGGCCAGTCCGTAGAGGACGTCGACGAGGAAGACGGTCTTGCCGGCGCCGGTGCGCCCGCCGACCAGCCAGTGCGGGGTGGCGTCGTCGAAGGCGAGGGTGACCGGCTCCCGCCCGGCCCGGCCCACCACCGTGCGCAGCCCGGCCCGCGCGGACTCCGTCCAGCGCCGCTCGGGCAGCAGGTCCGCCACGTGCAGCGCCGCGTCGCGCCGCACGGCCGCGGCCAGCCGCCCGGCGAGCGAGCGTACGGCCTCCTGCGGCGGGTCGCCGTCGAGCAGCACGGGTACGGCCAGCCCGGTGCCGTCGTCGCCGAACGGGTGCCCGGGCGGGTCGCCGACCCAGGCGTACCGCTCGTCGAGCCGCAGCGTGGTGGTGGCGCCCAGCGGCGGCGCCTGCCCAGGTGGCGCCGCCGGGTGGCCGGCGAGCAGCACGCAGACCGCGGCGCTGGGCCCGGCGTGGGTGAGCGCGGCGAGCCGGGCCAGTTCGCGCGGGGCGGGGGCGGAAGCCGCGACCACCAGCAGCAGCTCGTGGTCGTCCCGGTCGGCCTGCTGGGCGGCTCGGGCGTGCGCCTCGGCGGCGTCGAGCAGCACGCCGATCTCGGCCTCGGTGGTGGCCGTCGCGCCGAGCACCCCGGCGTCGCGCAGCGGTCGCAGCGGCAGGAAGGTGGCGCCCAGCGCGGCCGGGTCGACGCCGACCACCCGGACGGCGCCCGGCGTGCTGGTGGCGAGCAGCCGCAGCACCAGCACCCGCAGCAGCACCGCCACCCGGGGGTCGCGGGCGTCGGCGCTGACCGCGAGGTGCCGGCCGGCGCCCAGCGGCAGCAGCAGCGGGAACCGGCCGTCGGCGGTGGTGGCGTCGCCGACGCGTACCGGCGCGGGCTCGCCGGCCGGGCGGGTCGCCGGGGCGGTGGGGGCGGTCAGGTCGGTGGCGAGCTGGCCGAGCCGCGCGACGAGGTCGACGGTGCGTTCCGGCGCGGGCTGCCCGGCCAGCCGGTCGAGCAGCGCCCGGGCCCGGGTCCACCGGTCACGGGCCTGCCGGTGGGCGGTGACCGCTTGCCCGTACGCCGACGCGAGCCTGCCCACCGTCTGCTCCCCCACGACGTCCGTCCGGTCGAGGGAACCCTAACGGAGCCGGGCCGGCGACGCACGAGACGGCGACGACCGGGGCCCGGGCGCCCGCGGTGGCACCACCTCCATCGAGGTGGACGGGGCGGGGCTGCGGCTGCGGGCGCTGGCCCTGCCCCCGACGGCGGCGGTCGCCGCCTCCCGGCGAACCCGGCTGGAGACGACAACCGTGCGGGGGGGGCGAGGACGGTATCCGGACGCTGTAGAGCTGATGTCGTAGACGATTCACGCCGTCCTGGGCGGCGTCAGCTCGGCGGCGCCGACACCGCCGGCGCCGCCGGCGTGCCGGTGGCGGCCTCGATCGCCCGGATGTGCCGGTAGGCGAACCAGAGCGGCGGGAAGGCGCCCACGGCGAGGGAGAGGTCGACCAGCGTCCAGAACCAGGGGATCTCCCGGATCGGCCCACAGGTCAGCGCCCGCGGCACGATCCCCGCGCAGGCGATCATGCCGGAGCTGGACCACCCGGCCCGGCCGGCCACCGGCTCCGCCGTTGCCGATGGTTGCCGGCTCCGCCGTTGCCGATGGTCGCCGGCTCCGGTGAGTCGTCTGCGACATCAGCTCCACAGCGTCCGACCGGTGCCCGCGGCCCGGCCGGCTCCGCCCCGAGGACGTTCCGCCGGTCACCGGCCACCCCGCCGGCCGACTCAGCCGGACCGCAGGCAGTCGGCCTCTGGGCCGTGCGGGACGGCCGTACCCGTCAGGCCGGAACGGCGGCGCGAACGATGCGGCGCGCAGGCCGCGCACTCATGTGCCGCGCGGGCGGCCCGGCTCGACCGGGACTGGCCAGCGAACGGTCGCAGCGCGGCCAAGGGCCGGGCACCGAAGCGCACGCTGCCCGCCGGCCGGGCGGTCCGGGCGACCGCCCGCGCCGGTCGGCCAGCGCCGACCATGCTCGACGCGGGGCGGACGACACGGGCGGCCGTCGAGGCGATCCGGCGCACCGGCCGCCGTATCGCGGGCGCGGCCAGCACCAGGGTGAGCCGGCGACGCAGTCGGCGCTCGCGCAGCCAATCGAGGGTCACCCCCGCCACCACGGTGGCGACCGCCGTGGTCGCGCCGGCCAGCACCAGGGTCTGCCGGGGCCCGGCGTACTCGGAGAGCCAGCCGAGCAGCGGCGCGCCCACCGCCGCCGAGACCGAGCCGGTGACCGCCAGCGCGGCGAGCACCCGGCCGCGCATCGCGTAGTCGGTGTCGAGCTGGGCCCGGGTGCCGACGGTGGTGTCGATGACCACGGCCGCGGCGGCGATCGGGAGGATCACCGAGGCGAAACTCATGGTGCCCGGGGCCAGGCCGGCGACGATCTGCAGGACACTGGCCAGCAGGCCGGCCCCGACCAGGATGCCGTAACCCAGCTCCCGGCGCCGGGCCGCGACGAGCGCGCCGCACACCGTGCCGACCGCGAAGACGGTGGAGAGGAAGCCGTAGCCGGCCGCGCCGCCGCCCAACGGGCCGTCGCTCATCGCCGCCATGGTGACCTGGTAGTTGCGGCCGAGGCTGCCAAGCACGAAGGACAGGGCCAGCGCGACCAGCACCACCGGCTGGCCCAGCAGGTAACGGAAGCCGGCCCTGATGCCGCCGTCAGTCGGCTCCGCGTCGGTCACCGCCGGCTCGCCGCCGTGCCGCTCCCCCTCGCGTACGGCGAACAGGGCGGCCACCACCGCCACGAAGCTGGCGGCGTTGACGCCGAAGAGCAGCGCGGGGCCGACGGCGGCGACCACGACGGCGCCGACGCTCATGCCGAGGATGCGGCCGGCGGAGTTGGTGAGCGAGCCGAGGGCCAGAGCGTTGCCGAGGCTCTCCCGGGGCACCAGGGTCGAGCACCAGCGGCCCATCACCGGGCCTTCAATCGCCGAGACGGCACCGGTGACCAGCGAGATCGCGTAGATCGCCGGAAGTCCGCCGGCGCCGGTGACGGCGACCAGGGCCAGTCCCGCCGCGAGGGCCGCGTGGGCCGCCTGCGCGACGATCAGCAGCGGCTTGGCGGGCAGCCGGTCGGCCAGCGCCCCGCCCCAGACGCTGAGCAGCAGCGTGGGGACGGCCTGGAGCAGGACGGCGAGGCCCATCGAGGCCGCCGAGCCGGTCTCGGCGAGCACGTACCAGTTGACTCCGAGGACCTGCATCCAGGTCCCGATCACGGATACGAACCCAGCACCAGCCCAGATCCGGTAGTTCCGGTGACGCAGCGCGGCGAACGTGGCACCGAGGGCCACGACGACCTCCCCGTTCCGACAACGACATGACGAAGCCGAACGGCGGTTCAGTTCAGCAGCCGACAAGTCTTGCGGCGGTCAAACCGATTTGCCCATGGTCGTGAGGGGGCTCACGAACCCGGGCGCGGCCGAGCCGGACATCCGCGTCGAGCGAAGGACAGGTGGTGCGTCCGGCTGACCCGCCGGACGCACCACCGCGACGGTCAGCGGGCGGCGAGCGGCTGCCGTGCCGGGTCCACCGGGGCCGGCAACGCGCCGACCCCACCCAGGTAGGCGTGGACCGCCGCAGCCGCGGCCCGCCCTTCGGCGATGGCCCAGACGATCAACGAGGCCCCCCGGTGCATGTCACCGGCGACGAAGACCCCGTCGGCGTCGGTCTGCCAGTCGGGCCGGGCGTCGACCGCGCCCCGGGCGTTACGACTCACCCCGAACTGGTCCAGCAGCGGCTGCTGCTCGGTGCCGTCGAAGCCGATGGCCAGCAGCACCAGGTCGGCCGGGAGTTCACGCTCGGAGCCGGGAAGCGGGGTGACGAGCCGTCGGCCGTCCCGCTTCTCGACGGTGACCTCCACGATCCGCACGCCCTTGACCTGGCCGGTGCCGTCGTCGACGAACTCCTGCACGGCGACGGCGAAGACCCGCTCGCCGCCCTCCTCGTGCGCCGGATAGTTGCGCAGCACCCACGGCCAGGTCGGCCACGGGTCCCGGGCGGTGTCCCGTGCCTGCGGGGGCTCCGGGTACAGGTCGAGCTGGTGTACGCCGGCCGCGCCCTGCCGGTGGGCCACGCCGAGGCAGTCCGCGGCGGTGTCACCGCCGCCGATGATCACGACGTGCTTGCCGGCGGCGTCGATCGAGGTGCCGTCGGGCAGCACGGCGGGAGCCGGTCGCCCCTCGCCGGCCGCGACGACGCGGTGCGGCCCGCCGGCCGCCCGGGCGACCGCGCGGTTCGCGGCGACCAGGTGCGCCATCGCCTGGTGCACGCCGCGCAGCTGCCGGCCGGGGGTCTCCGGGGTGTCCCGACCCTGCAGCGCGCCGCAGGCCAGCAGCACCGCGTCGTGCTCGGCGCGCAGCTGTTCGGCGGTGACGTCCACGCCGACGTCCACCCCGGTGCGGAACTGGACGCCCTCGGCGGCGAGTTGGGCCAGCCGCCGGTCGATGTGCTGCTTCTCCAGCTTGAAGTCGGGGATGCCGTACCGGAGCAGGCCGCCGATCGCGTCGTCGCGCTCGTACACGGTCACCGCGTGACCGGCGCGGGCGAGCTGCTGCGCGGCGGCGAGACCGGCGGGGCCGGAGCCGACCACGGCGACCGACCGTCCGGTCGGCGCCGGCACGGGGCGGGGCCGCAGTCCGCCCCGGGCCACCGCCGCGTCCGCGATCTCCACCTCGACCTGCTTGATGGTGACCGGCTGCCCGCCGCCGATGCCGAGCACGCAGGCGGCCTCGCAGGGCGCCGGGCAGAGCCGGCCGGTGAACTCCGGGAAGTTGTTGGTGGCGTGCAGCGACTCCACCGCGGCGTCCCAGTTGCCGGTGCGGACCAGGTCGTTCCAGTCCGGGATGCGATTACCGAGAGGACAGCCGGCGGTGTCGCTGTGGCAGAACGGGATGCCGCAGTCCATGCACCGGGTGGCCTGCTCGCGGATCAGCTCCTCGCCGGCCGGCGGGTACACCTCGCGCCAGTCGCTGATCCGCACCGGCACCGGGCGGCGCGCCGGCAGCCGCCGGTCGTAGCGCAGAAAACCGTTCGGGTCAGGCACGAGCCACCTCCTGGGCAGCCACCCGCGGGGCGGGCGGCACCGGCGCGGTCAACGCAGACATGACCGCGTCGTCGACGTCACGGCCGGCGGCTTCGGCGGCCCGCATGATCTCCATCACCCGGCGGTAGTCCCGGGGCACCACAGCGGTGAACTCCTCCACCGCCTCCGGCCAGCGCTTGAGCAGCTCCGCGCCGAGGACCGAGTCGGTCTCCGCGACGTGCCGCTGCACCAGGTCGTGCAGCAGGTCGCGCTCGGAGTCGCGCAGCGGCGTCAGGTCGACCAGTTCGGCGTTGACCCGGCCGGAGTCCAGCCGGTGCACGTACGCCGTTCCACCGGACATGCCGGCGGCGAAGTTGCGACCGGTCTCGCCGAGCACCACCACGGTGCCGCCGGTCATGTACTCGCAGCCGTGGTCGCCGACGCCCTCGACGACGGCCACCGCGCCGGAGTTGCGTACCGCGAACCGCTCCCCCACCCGGCCGCGCAGGAACAGCTCGCCGCCGGTGGCGCCGTACAGGATGGTGTTGCCGGCGATGATCTGGTCCTCGGCCCGCGCACCGGCGGCGGCCTCCGGGTCGGCGAACGGCGCGGCGGCGTCCGGGCGGACGACGATCCGCCCGCCAGACAGCCCCTTGCCGACGTAGTCGTTGGCGTCGCCGTGCAGCCGCAGGGTGATCCCACGCGGCAGGAACGCGCCGAAGGACTGACCGGCGGTGCCGCGCAGCACGAACTCGATCGTGTCGTCGGGCAGGCCGGCGCCGCCGAAGCGGCGGGTGACCTCGCCGCCGAGCATCGCGCCGACGCTGCGGTGCTCGTTGCGCACCGCCACCTCGACCCGGACCGGGTTGCCGTCGCGCAGCGCCGGCTGCGCCAGCGCGATCAGCTCGTTGTCCAGAGCCAGCTCCAGGCCGTGATCCTGGGCCCGCACGCCGCGCCGCGCGGCGTCCGCCGGCAGCTCCGGCAGGTGCAGCACACGCCCCAGGTCCAGCCCGTGCGCCTTCCAGTGCGCCACCGCCGGGGCGACGTCGAGCAGCTCGGTGTGCCCGATCGCCTCGTCGATGCTGCGGAAGCCCAGCTCGGCAAGATAGCCGCGGACCTCCTCGGCAAGGAACAGGAAGAAGTTCTCCACGAACTCCGGCCTGCCGGTGAAGCGCTCGCGCAGCACCGGGTTCTGGGTGGCGATGCCGACCGGACAGGTGTCCAGGTGGCAGACCCGCATCATCACGCAGCCCTCGACGATCAGCGGGGCGGTGGCGAAGCCGAACTCCTCCGCGCCGAGCAGCGCCGCGACGAGGACGTCCCGGCCGGTCTTGAGCTGGCCGTCGACCTGCACGGTGACCCGGTCGCGGAGCTTGTTGAGCAGCAGCGTCTGCTGCGCCTCGGCCAGGCCCAACTCCCACGGGGTGCCAGCGTGCTTGAGCGAGTTGAGCGGGGAGGCGCCGGTGCCGCCGTCGTGGCCGGAGATCAGGATGACGTCGGCCTTCAGCTTGGCGACGCCGGCCGCGACGGTGCCCACGCCGACCTCGCTGACCAGCTTGACGTGCACCCTGGCGGCCGGGTTGACGCACTTGAGGTCGTGCACCAGTTGGGCGAGGTCCTCGATGGAGTAGATGTCGTGGTGCGGCGGCGGGGAGATCAGGCCGACGCCCGGCGTGGCGTGCCGGGTGCGGGCGATCCACGGCCAGACCTTGTTGCCGGGCAGCTGACCGCCCTCGCCGGGCTTGGCGCCCTGCGCCATCTTGATCTGGAGGTCGTCGGCGTTGACCAGGTATTCGCTGGTCACGCCGAACCGGCCGCTGGCGATCTGCTTGACCGCGGAGCGGCGGGCCGGGTCGTACAGCCGCTCGACGTCCTCGCCGCCCTCGCCGGTGTTGGACCTGCCGCCGAGCCGGTTCATGGCGACGGCCAGGGTCTCGTGTGCCTCCGCCGAGATCGACCCGTACGACATGGCGCCGGTGGCGAACCGCTTGACGATCTCGGTGGCCGGCTCCACCTCCTCGACCGGCACCGGCGGGCGCACCCCGGTCCGCAGGCTGAACAGCCCGCGCAGCGAGCCCGCCCGCGCGGCCAGCTCGTCCACCTTGGCGGTGTACTGCCGGAAGACGTCGTACTGGCGGCTGCGGGTGGCGTGCTGGAGCAGGAAGACCGTCTCCGGGTTGAACAGGTGCAGCTCGCCCTCGCGACGCCACTGGTACTCCCCGCCGACCTCCAACCGGTCGGACGGCTGCGCGCCCGCGGCGGGCCAGGCCAGCGCGTGCCGGGCGGCCACCTCGGCGTGGATCTCGTCCAGGCCGATACCGCTGATGGTGCTGGGGGTGCCGCGGAAGTAGCGCTCCACCAGCCGGGTGTGCAGCCCGACCGCCTCGAAGACCTGCGCGCCGCAGTACGACGACACCGTCGAGATGCCCATCTTGGACATGATCTTCAGGACGCCCTTGCCGAGCGCCGTGACGTAGTTGCGCACCGCCTTCGCCGCCAGCTGCGATGTCGGCTCGTCAGGCCTGGTCGGGGCGACTCCTGTCAATACTCCGGTGGAGATCATGTCCTCGACCGACTCGAAGGCCAGGTACGGGTTGACCGCCGCCGCGCCGTACCCGATGAGCACGGCCGCGTGGTGCACCTCGCGGCAGTCGCCGGACTCGACGATCAGCGCCACCTGGGTGCGGGTCTGCTCGCGGACCAGGTGTTGGTGCACCGCCGCGGTGAGCAGCAGCGACGGGATCGGCGCCAGGTCGGCGTTGGTGTCCCGGTCGGAGAGCACCAGGATCCGGACGCCGTCCTCGATCGCCTCCGAGACGTGCCGGCAGATCTCGGTCAGCCGGGCCTTGATGCCGGCGCCGCCGTCGCGGACCGGGTAGAGCCCGGAGACCCGGACCGCCTTGAAGCCGGGCAGGTCGCCGTCCTCGTCGATGGAGAGGATCTTGGCCAGCTCGTCGTTGTCGATCACCGGGTACGGCAGCACGATCTGCCGGCAGCTCGCCGGACCCGGGTCGAGCAGGTTGCCCTCCGGGCCGATGGTCGACGTCAGGCTGGTCACCAGCTCCTCCCGGATGGCGTCCAACGGCGGGTTGGTGACCTGGGCGAAGAGCTGGTGGAAGTAGTCGTAGAGCAGCCGCGGCCGGGTGGACAGCGGCGCGATCGGGGTGTCGGTGCCCATCGAGCCGATCGGCTCGGCGCCGAGGCGGGCCATCGGCGCCAGCAGGATCTTCAGCTCCTCCTCGGTGTAGCCGAAGGTCTGCTGGCGGCGGCGGACCGAGTCGTGGGTGTAGACGATGTGCTCGCGCGGCGGCAGGTCGCTCAGGTCGATCAGCCCGGCGTGCAGCCACTCGGCGTACGGCTGGGCGGCGGCCAGCTCGGCCTTGATCTCGTCGTCCTGCACGATCCGCCCGTTGACGGTGTCGACCAGGAACATCCGCCCCGGCTGGAGCCGCCCCTTGGCGACCACGGTGGCCGGGTCGAGGTCGAGCACGCCCGCCTCGCTGCCCAGCACCACCAGCCCGTCGGAGGTCCGCCACCAGCGCCCCGGGCGCAGCCCGTTGCGGTCCAGCACCGCGCCGACGATCTCACCGTCGGTGAAGGCGACCGAGGCCGGGCCGTCCCACGGCTCCATCAGGCTGGCGTGGAACCGGTAGAAGGATTTCCGACCGTGGTCCAGGTCGTGGTCGTTCTCCCAGGCCTCCGGGATCATCATCAGCACCGCGTGCGGCAGGCTCCGCCCGGCCAGGTGCAGCAGTTCGAGGACCTCGTCGAAGTTGGCCGAGTCGGAGGCGCCCGGGGTGCAGACCGGGAAGATCCGCCGGATGCTGCCGGGGATGTGCCCGCCGGCTCCGCCGGCGGCAGCGGAACCGCCGCTGAGCATCGACTCTCTTGCCTGCATCCAGTTCCGGTTGCCGCGGATGGTGTTGATCTCACCGTTGTGCGCGATGAACCGGTACGGGTGGGCCAGCGGCCAGGACGGGAAGGTGTTGGTGGAGAAGCGGGAGTGGACCAGCGCGATCGCGCTTTCCACCCGCTCGTCGGTCAGCTCCGGGAAGTACGCCGGCAGCTGGTCCGGGGTGAGCATGCCCTTCCAGGTCATGGTCCGCGCCGAGAGCGACGGGAAGTACGCCGGCACACCCCGCTCGGCGCTCTCCCGCTCGGCCTGCCTGCGGACGCAGAACGCCACCCGGTCCAGGTCGAGACCGGTCAGCGGGGAGCCGGCCGGGCCGGCCGGGGTGTCGGTGAGCCGGTGCGCGGCCAGGAACAGCTGGCGGATCCGGGGCATCGCCGCGAGCGCGGACTCGCCCAGCCCGCTCGGGTCGACCGGCACGTCCCGCCAGCCGAGCAGGTCGGCCCCTTCGACCAGGGCGTACTTCTCCACCACCTGCCGGGCGCGGGCCTCCCCGGCGTCGTCGTCGGGGAGGAAGACCAGGCCGGTGGCGTACTGGCCGGCCGGCGGCAGCGGGAAGTCCACCACCGCGCGCAGGAACGCGTCCGGCACCTGGATCATGATCCCGGCGCCGTCGCCGGTGTTGTGCTCCGCGCCCCGGGCGCCGCGATGGTCCAGGCGGCAGAGCACGCCGAGGCCGCCCGCCACCACCGCGTGGGAGCGCCGGCCGTGCAGGTCCGCCACGAAGGCCACGCCGCACGCGTCGTGCTCGTTCGCCGGGTCGTAGAGACCGGCCGCGGGCGGGGCCGACTGCGGGCTGTGAGGGTACGGAAAGGCCACCGGGGCTCCTGTCGTCACTCAGGTTGGATCATGATCGGGACGACGTCGGCCCTTGGCGGTTTATTGAGTCTACGTTAGGGCGACCCAGGCAGGGCCAGTGCAGATTGATCACACCTTCCAGACTCTGGGACAGGTAGTCTCGCGCGGTGGATCCCCTGCAGAGCGAACTCTTCGCCGGGCTGGAACGCTTCTACGACGCGGTGCCCCGGGACGCCGCGCGCGAGGAGCAGCACGGCGCGCTCGTGCTCTTCGTCCGGCAAGGGGCGGGCTGGCCGTACTACGCCCGGCCCCGCCTGGACGCCATCGAGCCGCCGTCGCTGGCCGACGTGACCGCCGTACGCGAGCGGCAGCGGGAGCTGGGCCTGCCGGAGGCCCTCGAATGGGTGCACGAGACCACCCCCGACCTGCTCGCGGTGGCCCGCGCGGCGGGGCTGAGCGTGCTGGAGGCACCGCTGATGGTGCTCGACCCGGCCGCCCTGCCCGACCCGACGACGCTCACCGACGTACCGGTGCGGGTGCTGGACCCGGACGCGCCCGGCTTCGCCGCGGACGTGGCCGCCCGCCGCGCGGTCGCCGCGGTCGGCTTCGCCGCCGCCGGCACCGCCCGGGGCGATGCCGGCCCGGCGCAGCGGGACGGCGCCGTCACCGAGTTGGACGTGGCAGCGCTGGACGAGGAGCGGGCCCGCATCGCCGACGGCCGCCGACTGTCGGTGCTGGCCGGCACGCCCGAGGAGGGGGCGCTGGCGAGCGGGATGGCGATGCGGGTCGGCGACGTGGCCGAAATCGCCGGGGTGGCCACCCTGCCGGCCGCCCGCCGCCGCGGGCTGGGCGCGGCGGTCACCGCCGCGATCGCCCGCGAGCTGCTGGCCGCCGGCACCGACCTGGTCTTCCTCTCCGCCGGCAGCGAGGAGATCGCCCGCGTCTACCTCCGGGTCGGCTTCCGCCGCGTCGGCACCGCCTGCATCGCCGAACCCACCGCCCTGATCTGACCCCGGCTCCCGGCTCCCGGCTCCCGGCTCCCGGCTCCCGGCGATCATGAAGTTGGCGGTGTCCGCGTCGGTGTGTCGTGCCGCTAACTTCATGATCAACGCGGGAAGCACGCGGGAGGGGCCGGCGCGTGGGGCGTGCGGTGCAGCGAGCGGGGTCAGGGGGTTGGTGGGCGCCACTGGGCGGCTGCGGAGGCGGCGCTGGAGAGCAGTCGGGGGCTGATCGTGCCGAGGGCGGCGTCACGGGCCCGCAGGGCCAGCCGCCCCCGGGCCTGGAGGACCGCCGACATCCGGCGGGTCTGCCGTACCACTGTCGCCGCGCGGGGGCGACGCAACCGGTCGTACGTCTGCACGGCGTCGGGCAGCCGGGACTCGCGCAGCAGCGAGGACAGGGTGGCCGCGTCCTCGAAGGCGAGGCAGGCGCCCTGCCCCAGGTGCGGCGGCATGGCGTGCGCCGCGTCGCCGAGCAGCACCACGCCGCCGGGGCCGGCCGGGAAGCCGTACGCCCGGGGCAGCGGGCGCAGTTCGCGGACCTCCTGCTGCACCAGGTCGGCCGGGTCGGTGGCGTCGAGCAGCTCGCCGATCGGGGCGGGCCAGCCGGCGTACCAGCGCTTGAGCAGGGCGAGCTGGGTCTCCGGCGGCTCGGGCCGGGGCGCACCGGCGGCGGTGGCGACCCAGTAGATGCCACCCCGGCGGGAGGCGCCGGAGGAGCCGCGCTCGCCCAGCGAGGCGGCCACGAAACGGTAGCCCGCACCCAGCACCTCCCCGCCGACCGGCTGGTCGGCCGGCAGCCGGGGCGCCCGGTACCAGGGGATCACCGCGCGCCAGGCCGCGCAGCCGGAGCTGACCACGGCCGAGGAGGGGGCGAGCTGGCGACGTACCGCGCTGTCGGTCCCGTCGGCGGCGACCACCAGGTCCGCCTCGACCAGGCGCCCGCCGGCGCCGACCGCCGGCCGCTGCCCGGGTCGGACCCGGACGGTGTCCACGGTTACGCCGGTGCGCAGCTCCACCCGGTCGCCGAGCCCGGCGATCAGCGCGTCGTGCAGGTCCTCCCGGTGCACCACCACCGGCATCCGGTCGGCCGGCGTCGGGCGCGGCTGCACCAGCCAGTGGCCGTCCGGCCGGCGCACCCCGGCGTCGGGCAGCGGGGTGGCGATCGCGTCCAGGCCGGCGCCGAGGCCGAGCGCGTGCAGCGCGCGTACCCCGTTGGGCCAGAGCACCACGGCCGTGGCCTCCGGGCGGACCCGGTCCGCCCGCTCCAGCAGGGTGACCTGCCAGCCGGAGCGGGCCAGCGCGCCGGCCACCGCCAGCCCACCGAGCCCGGCGCCGACCACCACCGCGGTGCGCATCCCCGCCCCGCTCAGCTGTCCCGGTCGGTGGGCCGGGCGCCGGTGGCGCCCGCCCGGTCATCCCGCTCCGACGCGTCGCCGTCACCGTCACGCTCGGGCGCCGTCCCGGCGTCGGCCGGGGGCTCGTCGCCGCTCGCCGTGATCGCCTCGGCGGCGGGTTCGTCGGGGACCTCGCCGGTCTCCCGGTACGCCCGGAACTGCTCCTCGCTGACCGTCCGGTAGCCCTCCGGGGCGACCGCCCGGGGTCCGTTCTCGGTGCGGGAGAGGTCGACCTGGGAGACGTCCCCACCGGTCGGCGGGGCCGGAGTGGCCGGCACGCCCACCGGGATCAGGTACTCGCGGGGGCCACGGACCCGCAGGAAGTAGATCAACGCGCCCAGGAAGACCAGCCCGGCGGTCCAGACGTTGAGCCGCACGCCGAGGATCCGGTTCGCCTCGTCGGTGCGCATGATCTCGATCCAGAACCGGCCGGCGGTGTAGCCCATCACGTAGAGCGCGAACGCCCGACCCTTACCCAGCTTGAGCCGGCGGTCGAGGGCGAACACCAGGGCGGCCACGCCGACGTTCCAGAGCGCCTCGTAGAGGAACGTCGGATGATAGAGCCCGGGCTCCAGGATCGGCTGGCCGGCGTCATCGCGCAGCGCGTGGCCGGGGTTGGCGGAGTCCATCTTGTGGATCTCCAGCCCCCAGGGCAGCGTGGTGCGGCCGCCGTAGAGCTCGTTGTTGAACCAGTTGCCGAACCGGCCCACCGCCTGGGCCAGCGGCAGGCCGGGGGCGAGCGCGTCGGCCACCACCACGAACGGGATGCCGAGCTGCCGGGCGGCGATCCAGGCGCCGACCGCGCCGCCGGCCACCGCGCCCCAGATGCCCAGACCGCCCTCCCAGATAGCGAACGCCTTCAGCGGCTCGCCACCGGCGCCGAAGTACTTCTCGGGCGAGGTGATGACGTGGTAGATCCGGGCGCCGACGATGCCGGTCGGCACCGCCCAGACCGCGATGTCGAGCACCGCGCCGGGGGCCACGCCGCGCTGGCGCAGCCGGCGCTCGGTGATCCAGCAGGCCAGCACGATGCCGAGGATGATGCAGAGCGCGTACGCCCGGATCGGCACCGGCCCGAGCTGCCAGACCGCGGTGGTCGGGCTCGGCAGGGCCGCCTGGGGGCTCAACGAGGCGAGGGTCACGGGTGCAAAGGCTACCGCTGCACATCGCATCCGCGGCACCCCGGTCCGGCGCGGTTCGCGTGCCGGATGACTTCCGGTTTGCCGGCCCGTACGCTCTTTGTCCATGAGCACGCTCACCTGGGCGGTCGCCGCGGTCCTGACCGACGAGGCCGGCCGGGTGCTGCTGAGCCGGCGCGACCGGGGCGGGCGGTGGGCGCTGCCCGGCGGGCGGCTGCGCCGACCCGGGTGCCCGACCGGTGCGGTGGCGGGCGAGGTCCGGCGAGAGACCGGGTGGCCGGTCGACGTGATCGACCCGGTCGGCCTCTACCACCTCACCTGCTCACCGTGCGGTGGGCCGCCGACGCCGAGTCCCCAGCCCGACGTGCTGGTGCACGTGTTCCGGGCCCGTGCCCGGCAGGGTGCGGCCGACGAGCCGCCGGCCGGGTGCACCCTGGCCTGGCACCTGCCGGACCAGCTGCCCACCGAGGTCACCCCGGTCACCCGGGCCGCCCTCGCCGACGCCCGGGCCGGACGCTCAGGGGTGCTGCGTGACCTGCGCCCCGACGGTGCGACGGGGGCCACGATCCGGCCCGACGTACCGACGAAGCCCGTGCCGCCGGTGGGTGCAGGCTCACCGGCCCGGGCGGGCGATCCCGTGCCTCCTGCGCCGCGCGCCGCGTCGGCCGTCCGGCCCCATCCCTGACCGAGGCGCCGCCGCGCCCCGCGCTGCACTCACGGTTTGCGGCGTGTCGCGGTGTCCCGAATTCGGGACACCGCGACACGCCGCAAACGGAGTCGATCACGCTGGCGCGGTCGCGGGGCACCGGACGGGCGGCAGCGACCGGGCCGCCGCAGTCAGCGGGCTCGGTGGCGGACGCCCTCGGCGAGTTCGGCGCTGAGCGTGCGCAGGGCGGTCAGCCCCGCGGCGGAGTCCGGGGCGTCAAGCAGGCAGCGGACCAGGGCGCTGCCCACGATCACGCCGTCGGCGTACCCGGCGACGGTGGCCGCCTGGGCGCCGGTGCCCACGCCGAGACCGACGCCGACCGGCAGGTCGGTGACCTCGCGGAGCCGGGAGACCAGGATCGGTGCGGCGTCCGAGGTCTGCGCCCGGGCGCCGGTGACCCCCATGATCGCGGTGGCGTAGACGAAGCCGAGACAGTGCTCGACGGTCATCTTCAGCCGCGCGTCGGTGGACGAGGGCGAGACCAGGAACGTGCGGTCCAGGCCGTGCGCGTCCGAGGCGGCCAGCCACTCGCCGGCCTCGTCGGGAATCAGGTCCGGGGTGACCAGGCCGGTGCCGCCGGCGGCGGCGAGGTCGCGGGCGAACGCGTCGACGCCGTACTGCTCGATCGGGTTCCAGTAGGTCATGGTGACCACCGGCGCGCCGGTGGCCGCGACCGCCTCGACGATCCGCAGGGTGTCCGCGGTGCGGACCCCGCCGGCCAGGGCGATGTCGCTGGCCTTCTGGATCACCGGCCCGTCCATCACCGGGTCGGAGTACGGGATCTCCACCTCGATGACGTCCACGCCCGCCTCGACCATGGCGGTCATCGCGGCGATGCTGCCCTCGACGGTCGGGAAGCCGGCCGGCATGCAGCCGACCAGCAGGGCCCGCCCGTCGGCGCGGGCCTTGTCGAAGGCCACCCCGATCCGACTCACGCTGTCACTCCTTGTCGAGGATGCCGAAGTACTCGCCGGCGGTGTGCACGTCCTTGTCACCCCGACCGGACAGGTTGACCACGATGACCGGTTCCCGGCCGAGTTCGGCGGTGAGCCGAGGGGCGATCTTCAGCGCGCCGGCCAGCGCGTGCGAGCTCTCGATCGCCGGGATGATCCCCTCGGTACGGCAGAGCAGCTCGAACGCGGCCATCGCCTCGGCGTCGGTCACCGGCTCGTACCTGGCCCGGCCACTGTCGTGCAGCCAGGCGTGCTCCGGCCCGACGCCCGGGTAGTCCAGCCCCGCGGAGATCGAGTGCGACTCGACGGTCTGGCCGTCGGCGTCCTGCAGCACGTACGTGCGGGTGCCGTGCAGCACGCCGGAGCTGCCGCCGGTGATGCTCGCCGCGTGCCGACCGGTCTCCACCCCGTCCCCGCCGGCCTCGAAGCCGTACAGCCGCACGTCGGCGTCACCGACGAAGGCGTGGAAGATGCCCAGTGCGTTGGAGCCGCCGCCGACGCAGGCGGCGACCGCGTCCGGCAGCGCGCCGGTCAGGTCGAGGCACTGCTGGCGGGCCTCCTCGCCGATGCCCCGGACGAAGTCCCGGACCATCTCGGGGAACGGGTGCGGACCGGCGGCGGTGCCGATCAGGTAGTGGGTCTCGTCGACGTTGGCGACCCAGTCCCGCATCGCCTCGTTCATCGCATCCTTGAGCGTGCGTGAACCGGTGGTGACCGGGACGACGGTGGCGCCGAGCATCCGCATCCGGGCCACGTTGAGCGCCTGCCGCCGGGTGTCGACCTCGCCCATGTAGACCACGCAGTCGAGGTCGAACAGGGCCGCGGCGGTGGCGGTGGCCACCCCGTGCTGGCCGGCGCCGGTCTCGGCGATCACCCGGGTCTTGCCCATCCGCTTGGTGAGCAGCGCCTGACCCAGCACGTTGCGCACCTTGTGCGCCCCGGTGTGGTTGAGGTCCTCCCGCTTGAGCAGCACCCGGGCGCCGACCCTGGCGGAGAACCGCTCGGCGGAGTACAGCAACGACGGGGTGCCGGCGTAGTCGCGCAGCAGGGCGTCGAACTCGGCGAGGAAGATCTCGTCGTTCATCGCCTTGCGGTACGCGGCGTCCAGCTCGTCCAGCGCCGCGACCAGCGCCTCCGGCACGAACCGGCCACCGAAGCGGCCGAAGTGACCGGTGGCGTCGGGGAGCTGGCCGGCCGGGGCCGACGCGTTGGCGCTCATGCCGCCACCTTCCTGCGGTCGGCGGCGTCATGAGGCCTTGCCGCGCTGCGCCTGATGATTCGCTCGCTGCGCTCGCTCATGGCGGTGTCCTCTCGCTGCTGACGTCTCCCGGCGCGGGATCAGCGCACCGGGCGGGGCGTTGCCGGGTGGTTGCCGGCGTTGACCAGCTCGGCGACCGCCTCGCGGGGGCTCTTCTGAGTGACCAGGCCCTCCCCCACCAGCACGGCGTCGGCGCCGGCCGAGGCGTATCGGATGAGGTCGTGCGGGCCGCGCACGCCGGACTCGGCGATCTTGACGACGCTGCTGGGCAGGCCGGGTGCGATCCGCTCGAAGACCGAGCGGTCGACCTCCAGGGTACGCAGGTCGCGGGCGTTGACCCCGATCACCTGCGCGCCGGCCTCCAGGGCGCGGTCGGCCTCCTCCTCGGTGTGCACCTCGACCAGCGCGGTCATGCCGAGCGACTCGATCCGCTCCAGCAGGCCGACCAGCACGTTCTGTTCGAGGGCGGCGACGATCAGCAGCACCAGGTCGGCACCGTGCGCGCGGGCCTCGTGCACCTGGTAGCTGGAGACCACGAAGTCCTTGCGCAGGACCGGTACCTGCACGGCGGCCCGGACGGCGGCCAGGTCGTCGAGCGACCCGCCGAACCAGCGCCCCTCGGTCAGCACGCTGATCGCCCGGGCGCCACCGGAGGCGTACTGGCCGGCAAGGTCGGCCGGGTCGGCGATCTCGGCCAGCCGGCCCTTGGACGGCGAGGAACGCTTGACCTCTGCGATCACCGCCACGCCGGGCCGGCGCAGGGCCGCGTACGCGTCCAGCGGCGGCGGCGCGGCGGCGGCCAGCTCGCGGATCCGCTCCAGCGAAACCTGCTCCTGCCGCCGCGCCACGTCCTCGCGGACGCCGGCCAGGATCTCGTCGAGCACGCTGTCGGACGCCGCCGAACCGGCCCCGTCCCCCTCCGCGTGCGCATGCTCAGCAGTCACCAACGGACTCCCCTCTCCGGGTGTCATGGGCCGATGCTAGGGGGCGCCAGCTGGCGACGGCTGCCGGGGGTATGGCGCACCTCACGAAATGGACTGTGGCATGATGGCCGACTTCCGGTGAACACGGTGTCACGCAGCGCCACCGCACCCATCGACCGGCGCCATCCGCGCCCGCCCCCGGGCCATCGCGCGAGCATCGACCGCTGCCCATGGACAATGAGAGCACGGCGGCCCGGTCCGCGCAGCAGGGCAACGTCCGTCGATGCTGTGACGAAGCTCAAGGAAGAACGCCCTACCCAGGTCGTTCGCCCCGACGGACAGTTGATCCGCCCGTCACCGTGGTGAAACGTGGGCGGGGCAGCCTGTCCACCAGGCAGACTCGATGACGCGCCTGCCGAGACGTCGGACTCCTCCTGCGGGGTGACCACATGAGCACGACCGGGCCCAACTCCACCGCCATCGGACTGACCACCCTCTCCCGCACCGTCGCCTCGCTGGCCGTCGGCGTGGTGCACACCCTGGAACGCGCCGTGGTCGGCGAGGGGCGGATCCGTACCGCGCGCGGCAACGCCTGGGAGGCGGTCTGCGCCGACCGGGCCCGCGCCGACCAGCGGGCCGAGCTGGACCGCCTGGTGGCCGAGCTGGCCGCCGCCCGGGCCACCGACCAGGACCGCCGCGAGGTCCGCGAGCGCCAGCCGATCAACTGACCGTCGGGTCCTCGCCCCGGTCCAGCGCGTCCCACGCCTCCCTGGTGCCGCGCTCGGTGGCCGGGCGCCCGTCGGCACCGGACGGCGCACCGGTGCCGGACCGGCGCTCGTACCGGGCGCCCATCGCCGGCCAGCGCTGACCGCGCGCCGCGGTGAGCCCGCCGCCGAGCGCCGCCAGCACCCCGCCGAGCAGGCAGAGCGCCGGCCACTGCCGGCTCACCTCGCCGTCGAACGCGGCGACCAGCCCGTACCCGCCGCCGGCCGCCACCGCCGCGCCGAGCAGAGCCAGCAGCCCGCCCAGCAGGCGGCGGACCTTGCCGCGGGTGGCCAGCACCGCGCCGCCCCCGGCCAGGCCGACCAGCGCCAGCGCCGACAGCCAGGGCAGCAGATCGACGCCCGAGCGGCCGTGCCGCGCCGACGGCAGCGACCCCCGGCTGATCAGGTCCACCGACCAGGTCCGGGTCGCCGCCCAGAAGGCCAGGCCCGCCCCGGCCAGGCAGAGCAGCACCGCGTACGTCAGCTCGCGCCGGCCCGGCGCGGACGGCGCACCCGGCGCGGCGGGCGTGTCCGGGCCGCTCATCGGCGCCCCCTTCCGCTCGCCACCGTGGGGCTCCGCCGCACGGCACTCCGCGCGCTCATCGGGCCGGCCGGAGGGTCTCGGCGGCGGCGATGGCGGCGAGCACCGCGGCGGCCTTGTTCCGGGTCTCCTGGTCCTCGGCGGCGGGATCGGAATCGGCCACCACCCCGGCCCCGGCCTGCACGTACGCCCGCCCGTCGCGGATCAGCGCGGTGCGGATGGCGATCGCCATGTCGAGGTCGCCGCCGAACCCGAAGTAGCCGACGGTGCCGCCGTAGATGCCCCGCCGGACCGGCTCCAGCTCTTCGATGATCTCCATGGCGCGCACCTTCGGGGCGCCGGAGAGGGTGCCGGCCGGGAAGGTCGCCGTGAGCGCGTCGAAGGCCGTCCGGTCCTCGCGCAGCGTGCCCACCACCGTCGAGACGATGTGCATCACGTGGCTGTACCGCTCGATGGTGGCGAACTCCGGCACCTGGACGGTGCCCGGGCGGCACACCCGGCCCAGGTCGTTGCGGCCCAGGTCGACCAGCATCACGTGCTCGGCCCGCTCCTTGGGGTCGGCGAGCAGCTCCGCGGCGAGCCGGGCGTCGGCGTCCGCGGTGGCGCCGCGCGGCCGGGTGCCGGCGATCGGGTGCAGCAGCGCCCGCCGCTGCCCGTCCGCCCCGGCGTTGACCTTCAGGTGCGCCTCCGGCGACGAGCCGACGATGTCGAAGCCGTCGAAGCGCAGCAGGTACATGTACGGGCTGGGGTTGGTGGTGCGCAGCACCCGGTAGACGTCCAGCGGGTCGGCATGGGTGTCCCGCTCGAAGCGCTGGGCGAGCACGATCTGGAAGCACTCGCCGGCCCGGATCGCCTCCTTGGCCGCCTCGACCGCCTTCGGGTAGCCCCCATCGGCGGTACGGCTGACCACCTCGCCGACCGGCGCCCGGTCCACGGTGGAGATCATGGGCGGAATCGGTCGGGACAGCGCGGTGGTCATCGCGTCGAGCCGCCCCACCGCGTGGTGGTACGCCGCCGCGACCAGCGCCTCCCGGTCCGGCGCCTCCACCGGCGGCAGCACCGCGTTGGCGACCAGGATCGCCGAGCCGTCGTAATGGTCGAGCACCACCAGGTCGGTGGCGAGCATCATGCCCAGCTCCGGCACGCCGAGGTCGTCCTCGGTCAGCTCGGGCAGCCGCTCGAACCGCCGGATCAGGTCGTAGCCCAGGTAGCCGACCATGCCGCCGGTCAGCGGCGGCATGCCGCTGGCCGGGTCCCAGACCGGGCCGGCGAGCGCCTCGACGGTCTCGCGCAGCACCCGGACCGGGTCACCGGAGGACGGCACGCCGGCCGGGGGCCGGCCGGTCCAGACCGCGACGCCGTCCCGCTCGACCAGGGTCGCGCCGCTGCGCACGCCGATGAACGAGTACCGGGACCAGGACATCCCGGCCGAGCCGACCCCCTGCTCGGCGGATTCCAGCAGGAACGTGCCCGGACCGCCGGCCAGCTTGCGGTAGACGCCCACCGGGGTCTCCGCGTCGGCCAGCAGCCGCCGGGTCACCGGCACCACCCGCCAGCGGGCGGCCAGCTCGGTGAAGCTGCCCAGGTCGGGGCTCAGGGTGCCGTCGGTCATCGCCGGGCCTGCCTCTCGTCCGCGCCGGCGCGGTCCGGCCGCGCCCCGCTCCTCGCGCTCACCGATCGCTCCCCGCACCGGTCACCGGCAGGTCGGTGAAGAAGCATGTGCGATGCCCGGTGTGGCAGGCCGCCCCGACCTGGTCGACGCTGACCAGCAACGCGTCGCCGTCGCAGTCCAGCGCCACCGAGCGGACGTACTGGTGGTGGCCGGAGGTGGCCCCCTTGACCCAGTACTCCTGCCGGCTGCGCGACCAGTAGGTGGCCCGGCCGGTGGTCAGCGTGCGGTGCAGCGCCTCGTCGTCCATCCAGGCGACCATCAGCACCTCGCCGGTGTCGTACTGGCGCACCACCGCGGCGACCAGGCCGTCGGGGGTGCGGCGCAGCCGCGCGGCGATGGCCGGGTCGAGGCGGGACGAACCTACGGCGCCGGCATCGGCGTCGCTCGGGGAAGGGTCAGTCACGGGCACAGTGACCCATTGTCCCGCACGCGGCGCGGGGACCTGCGGGGCGTACCCGCTCCGGCGGGCCGCCCGGGCGAGCTGGGCGACGTAACGGTCCAGCCGCCCGTCGGCCAGCGCCCCGGCCAGGCCCGCCCCGACCACCTCCGCGACGCGGTCGGCGTACGGGCGCACCAGCGGGACGACCCCGGCGACCAGGCGCGCCGCGGCGGCCCCGAGCTGGCCGGTGGAGCCGGAACGCAGCCCGAGGCAGAGCAGCATGTCGTCGCGGTAGCCCGGCGGGGCGACCGGCAGGGCGAGCGCGGCGGCGAAGGCGGCCCGCCGGGACACCACCCGGACGCCGGGGTTGGCCAGCCGCAGCACCGAGGGGCAGAGCCGGGCCAGGTCGGCGGCGGCCAGCCGCACGCCGGGGTGGTCGCCGGCGGCGCGGGCGGCGGCCACCTTGCCCAGCGTCGCCACCAGCTCCTCCAGCCGGGGCTGGTCGGCGGGCTGGCAGAGCACCGGCAGGTCGATCCGGGGCCGCCAGCCCTCCTCGGCCCAGAGCAGCCGGACCGGCGCGGTGACCGGCAGGCCGAACGCCCAGTCGGCCGGCTCGCCGAGCCGCTCGACCCAGGAGCGGACGTCCCGGGCGGCCACCGAGACGTGCACCAACCGCCCGTCGACCTCGGCGAGGTACGCCTGCCGGGCGGCGTACGGGGTGCGACCGGCAGACCGGCCCGTCGCGCCCGGGGTGGGCGGGACGGGCCGGTCGTCCTCGGTGACGAGCACGTCGAGGTCGACGTCGCTGTAGGCGGTGGCGGCCCGTCGGGCGTGGCTGCCGCGCAGCAGGATCCCGACGACGGGGCGGTCGGCGGCCTCGCGCAGCCGGGTCGCCCAGTCGTCGAAGAATGCGTCCGCCAACAACGGAGCGTGATCCACCGCGCCATCGTGCCGTACGCCCCATCAGGCCGCAATGCCCGTTGACGGACCCGGTGTCCGATCAGGGGGCTAGTGCCCCAGGGTTCGCATTGATGCCTCGGGATACCTTTCGCCGGCCATCGCCCCGACGGTCTCCTGCGTGCTGATGTCCACACACCCAGGCTCCCAGTTCGAGCGCACTCGAAGTCAACCGTTGCGCGCGGCAGCTATCTCATTTAGCGTTGAGTTCAACGGATGATGAGTTTTGGGAGGTGGGCGGTGGAGGACGCGATCACGGTCCGCGACCTGGTCGTCGACCGGGGGCGGCGGAGGGTGCTGCACGGCATCGGCTGCACCGTCCCCCGCGGCTCGGTGACCGGGCTGCTGGGCCCCAGCGGCAGCGGCAAGACCACCCTGATGCGGGCGGTGGTGGGGGTGCAGGTGATCGACTCGGGCACGGTCACCGTGCTGGGCCGGCCGGCCGGCGCCACCGAGCTGCGCCGCCGGGTCGGCTACCTGACCCAGGCGCCCAGCGTCTACGCCGACCTGACCGTACGGGAGAACGCCCGCTACTTCGCGGCGTTGCAGGGCCGGCACGCGGCCGACGCCGACCGGGCGGTGGCCGACGTCGGACTGGCCGACGCGGCCACCCAGCTGGTCGGCACCCTCTCCGGCGGGCAGCGCAGCCGCGCCTCGCTGGCCTGCGCCCTGGTCGGCGAGCCCGAGCTGGTCATCCTCGACGAGCCGACGGTCGGTCAGGACCCGGTGCTGCGGGCCGACCTGTGGGCCCGGTTCCACGAGATGGCGGCGGCCGGCACGACGCTGCTGGTGTCCAGCCACGTGATGGACGAGGCGGCCCGCTGCGACCGGCTGCTGCTGATCCGGGAGGGCCGGCTGGTCGCCGACGACACCCCGGACGCGGTCCGGGAGCGCACCGGGGTCGACGACCTGGAGGAGGCGTTCCTGCGGTTGATCCGGTCAAGTGAGGCGGGCCGGGGCGGCGCCGCCGGTGAGGAGGCACCGTGAACCCGCGGATCCTGGCCGCGACGACCGGCCGCATCCTGCGCCAGCTGCGGCACGACAAGCGCACGGTGGCGCTGCTGGTGGTGGTGCCGACGGTGCTGCTGACCCTGGTCTACTACATGTACGCCGACCAGCCCACCGCGCCCGGGAAACCGTCGGCCTTCGACCGGATCGCCCTGATCATGCTGGGCTTCTTCCCGTTCATCGTGATGTTCCTGGTGACCAGCATCGCGATGCTGCGCGAGCGCACCACCGGCACGCTGGAACGGCTGCTCACCACCCCGCTGGGCAAGCTGGACCTGCTCTTCGGCTACGGCATCGCGTTCGGGCTGGCCGGGGTGGTGCAGTCGACCATCGCCGCGGCGGTGGCGTACTGGCTGTTCGGGATGGAGACGGCCGGCAGCGCCGGCCTGGTCATCCTCATCGCGGCGGTGAACGCCGTGCTGGCCGTGGCGCTCGGGCTGTTCTGCAGCGCCTTCGCCCGCACCGAGTTCCAGGCGGTGCAGTTCATGCCGGTGGTGGTCGCCCCGCAGCTGCTGCTCTGCGGGCTCTTCGTGCCGCGCGGGCAGATGGCCGGCTGGCTCCAGGCGGTCAGCGACGCGCTCCCCCTGTCGTACTCGGTCGAGGCCCTGCAGGAGGTCGGCGCGCACACCGAACCGACCGGCACGATGTGGCGGGACGTGGCGATCGTCGCGGGCGCGGCGGTGGTGGCCCTGGTGCTCGCGGCGGCGACCCTGCGCCGGCGCAGCGGATGACGGCGCAGCGGATGACGGCGCGACGCACCGGCCGGCGCCCCGGCAACCCCGACACCCGGCAGGCCATCCTCGCGGCGGCCCGGGCGGCCTTCGCCGAACGCGGCTTCGACGCGGCCTCCATCCGGGCGATCGCCACCGCCGCCGGGGTCGACCCGGCCCTGGTGCACCACTACTTCGGCACCAAGGAGGAGCTCTTCCGGGCCACCGTCGACATCCCGTTGGACCCGGCGGAGCTGCTCCCCGCCGTGCTGGCCGGCGGCGCGGAGGGCGTGGGCGAGCGGCTGGTCCGGATGTTCCTCGGGGTGTGGGACTCCCCGGCCGGCGCGGCGGCGGTGGCCCTGCTGCGCTCGGCGGTCAACAACCAGTGGACCGCCCGGCTGCTGCGCGAGTTCCTGGTCACCCAGGTGCTGCGCCGGGTGCTCGACCACCTCGACATTGCCCCGGCGGAGCTGCCGCTGCGCGGCTCGCTGGTGGCCACCCAGATGATCGGCCTGGCCATGATGCGGTACGTCATCCGGCTGGAGCCGGTGGCCTCCGCCGACCCGGAGACCCTGGTCGCGGCGCTCGGCCCAACCGTGCAGCGCTACCTCACCGGCGACCTGGGCTGACCGGTCCGGGGCCGGCGGGGCGCCGGACCCGGCTCAGCGGGTCTGCTCCAGCCAGGAGGCGTAGAGCAGGCCGTAGACCGACTCCGGGTCACGGACCAGCTTCTCGTGCGGGCCGCGCTGCACGATCCGGCCCCGATCCACCACGATCACCTCGTCGGCCGCCTGAGCGGTGGAGAGCCGGTGCGCGATGGCGAGGGTGGTCCGGCCGCGGGTGACCGCGTCCAGGGTGCGTTGCAGGCGTACCTCGGTGGCCGGGTCGACGGCGCTGGTGGCCTCGTCGAGCACCAGCAGATCCGGGTCGGCCACGTACGCCCGGGCGAGCGCGACCAGCTGCCGCTCCCCCACGCTCAGCGCCTCCCCCCGCTCGCCGACCGGGGTGGCCAGGCCCGACGGCAGGCCGTCCAGCCAGTCGGCCAGCCCCAGCTCGGTGAAGGCGGCGGTGAGCTGCGCGTCGGTCAGCTCGGGGCGGGCGAAGCGGACGTTGTCGCCGACCGTGGCGTCGAAGAGGAAGCCGTCCTGCGGCACCATCACCACCCGCGTGCGCAGCGAGTCGAACCGCACCCGGTCCAACGGCATCCCGGAGAGCAGCACCTGCCCGGCGGTCGGATCCATCAGCCGGGTGAGCAGCTTGGCGAAGGTGGTCTTGCCGCTGCCGGTCTCGCCGACCACCGCGACCCGGCTCTTCGCCGCGATGTCCACGGTGACGTCGTGCAGCACCGGCGGACCACCCGGGTAGGCGAAGGTCACCCCGGCGAAGCGGATGTCCAGCGGGCCCGGCGGCAGCTCCCGCCCCTGCTCGCCCGGGTCGGCCACGTCGGGGGCGACGTCCAGCACGTCGAGCACCCGGCGCCAGCCGGCGATCGCGTTCTGCGCCTCGTTGAGCACCTCGGTGGCGATCTGCACCGGCTGGATGAAGAGCGTGACCAGGAACAGGAAGGCGGTGAGCTGGCCGATGGACAGGGTCCGGTCCACCCCGAGGGTGACCCCGACGATCACCACGCCGGCCAGCGCGACGCCGGCCGCCAGCTCCCCCACCGAGCTGCCCAGGATGCTGATCCGGATGGCCCGCTGCTGGGCCTCCCGCTGCCCCTCGATCGCGGCGTCGAGCCGCCGCGCGGTCCGCCCGGCGATGCCGTACGCGCGGATCACCGGCGCCCCGACGACGCTCTCCGCGATCGTGCCGAGCAGGGTGCCCGTCCGCTGCCGCACCACGCCGTACGCCCCGCCGAGCCGCTGCTGGAGCAGCCGGATCACCAGCACCGCGGGGGCGAAGGCGACGAGCACCACCAGGGTCAACTGCCAGGAGTACGCCAGCATCACGGCCGTGGTGACCACCAGCTGGCCGAGGTTGACGATCAGGATCACACCGCCCCACTGGAGGAACTGGGTGATCTGGTCGACGTCGCTGGTCACCCGGGAGACCAGCGACCCGCGCCGCTCGGACTGCTGGTGCAGCATCGACAGGTCGTGCACGTGCCGGAACGCCCTGGTCCGGACGTTGGCCAGCGCGGTCTCGCTGACCGTGAACAGCCGGCGCATCATCAGGTAACCGCAGGTGGTGGTGACCACCAGCACGGCGGCGGCGACCACGGCCACCGTCCACACCACGCCGAGGTCGAGACCCCCGACGATGCCGTGGTCGATGCCGCGCTGCACGGCCACCGGCACGGCCACCCGGCCGACCATGTAGACCAGCGCCAGGGCGACGGTGCCGGCCAGCCCGGTCCGCAGCTCCGGGGAGAGCGCCAGGCCGCGCCGCAGCGTCCGCCAGGTCGTCTCGGGCCGCTCCTCCGATTCCGCCGTCGTCGCGCTCGCGCTCACCGGTCCACCTCGATCTCCAGGCCCGAGGTCAGCGGCGCGACCTCGTCGTACGTGTGGTTCTGCTCGCGTTCCTGCTCGGCCTGCTCGTACGCGGTGACCAGGTCGGCGTAGCCGGGCACGGTGGCGAGCAGCTCGGTGTGGGTGCCCCGGGCCACCACCCGCCCCTGTTCCAGGTAGACCACCTCGTCGGCGAGCGCGATGGTCGCCCGCCGGTACGCGACCACCAGGATCGACGCGGCGCCGCCCTGGCCGGTGGTCGGGGCGCGCAGCCCGGCCAGGATGGCCGCCTCCACCCTCGGGTCGACGGCGCTGGTCGCGTCGTCGAGCACGAGCAGCCGGGGCCGGCCGGCGAGCGCCCGGGCCAGGGTGAGCCGCTGCCGCTGCCCGCCGGAGAGCGAGGTGCCCCGCTCGCCGACCATGGTGTCCAGCCCGTCGGGGAGCGCGGCCACGAAGCCGTCCGCCTCGGCCAGCCGCAGCGCGGCCCACACGTCCTCGTCGCCGATGCCCGGCCGGTCCAGGGTGATGTTGGCCCGCATGGTGTCGTCGAAGACGAACGGCACCTGGGCGACCAGGGCGACCGTCCGCGCCAGCGAGTCCGCGGTCAGCTCACGCACGTCGACGCCGTCCAGGGTCACCGTGCCGGCGCGGGGGTCGACCAGCCGCACGGCCAGCGAGGCGATGGTGGACTTGCCGGCGCCGGTCGGCCCGACCAGGGCGACCGTCCTCCCGGCCGGCACGGTGAAGGTGACCTCGCCGAGCACCTCCGCGCCGGGCAGGTGCGCTTCGGCCGGCTCGTACCCGAAGCACACGTCGGCGAAGGCCAGCGTGGCGGGCGTCGGCTCGGCCGGGTCGAGCCGGCGCTCGCCGTACGGCATCTCGCCGGTGGCGTCCAGCACCCGGCGGACCCGGTCCCAGCCGGCGACGCTGCGGGGCAGCTCGGCGAGGACCCAGCCGATGGCCCGCACCGGGAAGGCCAGCACCGTGAAGAGGAAGGCGACGCTGACCAGCTCGGCGACGCTGATCGCGCCCGCCCGCAGCCGGAACGCCCCGACCACCAGCACCGCGAGGGTGCCGAGGCTGGGCAGGGTCTCCAGCATCGGATCGAAGACGCCGCGCAGCCGGCCCACCGAGATCAGCGCGTCGCGCAGCTCACCGGCGCGGGCGGAGAACCGGGCGGTCTCCTGTGCCTCGCGGCCCATCGTCTTGACCACCAGGGCGCCGTCGAAGCTCTCGTGGGCGATGCCGCTGACCTCGGCGCGCAGCCGCTGGGCGCGGGCCTGCCGGGGCGCCATCCGCCGGGAGTAGACCACGTTGAGCGCGAAGAGCGCGGGGAAGACGGCCAGCCCGACCAGGGCCAGCGCCCAGTCGGTGAGGAAGAGCGCGACGACCGCCCCGACCAGCATGACCAGGGTGCCGACCGCGAAGGGCAACGGGGCGATCGGGTACCAGGCCGCCTCCACGTCGGAGTTGGCATTGGACAGCAGCGTCCCGGTGGCGTTGCGCTGGTGCCAGGCCAGCGGCAGGTCGAGGTAGCGGCGGGTCACCCGGCGCCGGTAGGCGGCCTGGAGGCGGAACTGCATGTAGCCGGCGCCGAGTCGGCGGCCGAAGATGCCCACCACCCGCAGCACGCTGATGCCGAACAGCGCCGTCGCGGCCAGGGCCAGCGCGCCCGTTCCGACGGAGCCGCGGGCGATGGCCGGCACCACCACCTTGCCGACCACCGCGCCCACCACGAACGCGCTGGCGATCACCATGAGGCCGAAGAGCACGCTGCCGGTCACCGCCAGTGCGAAGATCCGCGGTTGTTCCCGGATCGCCCGGCCGAGGACCGACAGCCCCCTGCGGAGCACGTCCTGACTTGTCCCGCTCGCCACGCTGTCCCCCGCCGTAAGCCGCCTCGTTCTCCCTCATCCTTACCGGTGCCGGCCAGCTCCGCCGACCCGGAGCCGTATGTCCGCCGTCACGTGTCCGCCGGCGCGCCCCGCCCGCCGCCGGGGACGCGCTCCGGCCCGCCGGCTTCGGCCGGCGGGCCTACGATCTCCCTCATGCCGCGGTACGCCCGATCGGAGCGCGAGGCGCTCGCCGATCTCATGCTGGAGCTGGGACCGGACGCACCGACCATCGACGAGGGATGGACGACCCGCGACCTCGCCGCCCACCTGGTGGTGCGGGAACGCCGCCCGGACGCCGCCGGCGGCATCGTGCTGCCGCCGCTGCGCGGGTACGCCGAGCGGGTGCGCCGGCGGATCGCCGCCCGCCCCTGGGCGGAGCTGGTCGGGCTGGTGCGCCGCCCGCCGCTGTGGAGCCCGGTGAGCAACCCGCTCACCGACGAGCTGGCCAACACCCTGGAGTTCTTCATCCACCACGAGGACGTCCGGCGGGCCGGGGCGGGGTGGCAGCCGCGTGACCTGCCGGCCGGCCAGCGGACGCGGCTGTGGAAGCCGGCCTCCCTGCTGGCCCGCACGGCACTGCGCCGGTTCCCGGCCGACCTGCTGGTGCAGGCGCCCGGTCACGGCGAGCTGTCGGTGGGTCGGGGCGGCGAACGGGTCCGGCTGGTCGGGTCGCCGGGCGAGCTGGCGCTCTTCCTGTCCGGCCGTCAGCGGGTGGCCCGGGTCCAGGTCGACGGCCCCGCCCCCCTCGCGGACCGGATCCGCCACGCTCCCCTCGGCCTCTGACCCGACTGGTCGCTGCGGGCCGTCCGGTACGCCTGAGCGTTTCACCTCGCGGGACACAGCCAGCCCAAAGGTTGTGGGGCTAGCCGATGCCCGGGTGCAGGCAATACCCTTCGGTAACCGCAGACCGGCGTGACCCTCGTCACGTCATCCACCCCCTGAAGGCGGCTACAGCGATGGCTCTCGATGTACCGTACCGTTCTATTCCCGACATGCTCCTCAAGCGCGTGGCCGCCACCCCCGACGGCCACGCGTTCGCCAGTCCGGCGCCGGACGACTCCGGCCCCGTCTGGCTGACGTGGGAGCAGATCGGACAACGGGCCAAGGCGGTCGCCGCCGGCCTGCACGGCCTGGGCGTCGGCCAGGAGGATCCGGTGGCGATCCTGGCCAACACCCGGCTGGACTGGGTGATCGCCGACTTCGGCATCATGTGTGCCGGCGGCGCGACCACCACGGTCTACCCCACCACCGAGCCCGAGGACGCGGTCTACATCATCGCCGACTCCGGCTCCCGGGTGCTCTTCGCCGAGAACCCGGCCCAGGCCGCCAAGATCGCTGGGGCGGAGCTGCCCGCGCTCACCCACGTGGTGCTCCTCGACGGCGCCGCCGACCCGGCCGCGGCCGTCCCCCAGCTCACCCTCGCCGAGCTGGAGGAACAGGGCGGGCGGCTGCTCGCGGCCGAGCCCAGCCTGATCGAGCGACTCGTCGCCCCGATCGGCCCGGAGCACCTGGCCACCCTGATCTACACCTCGGGCACCACCGGCCGACCCAAGGGCGTCGAGCTGCTGCACGGCGGCTGGTGCTGGGAGGCCGTGGTGCAGGCCGAGACCGGCCTGCTCCGCGACGACGACACGCACTACCTGTGGCTGCCGCTGTCGCACTCGTTCGGCAAGACCCTGCTCTGCGGGTCGACCCACGTCGGACTGCCGACGTACGTCGACGGGCGGGTGGACAAGCTGGTCGACATGCTCGCGGTGATCAAGCCGACGCTGATGTGCGGCGCGCCCCGGGTGTTCGAGAAGGTCTACAACAAGGCGGTCACCACCGCCCAGGACGGCGGCGGCGCCAAGGCGAAGATCTTCGCCTGGGCGGTCCGCACCGGCAAGGAGAAGGTCGCCCTGGAGCAGGCAGGCCAGCCGGTCCCGACGGGGCTGAGGCTGAAGTACGCGCTGGCCGAGAAGCTGGTGTTCAGCAAGCTCCAGGCCCGCCTGGGCGGTCGGATCCGGGTGCTGGTCTCCGGCGCGGCGCCGTTAAGCCCGGAGATCGCCACCTTCTTCGCCTCGGCGAACCTGCCCATCTCCGAGGGGTACGGCCTGACCGAGACCAGCGCCGGCAACTTCGTCAACCCGCCGGAGGGACTGCGCATCGGCACCGTCGGCACGGCGCTGGGCGACCTGGAGTGCCGGATCGACACCGACGGCGAGATCCTGGTCCGGGGCAAGCCGGTGATGCGCGGCTACCACAACCTGCCCGAGGAGACCGCCGCGGCGTTCACCTCCGACGGTTTCTTCCGCACCGGCGACATCGGCAGCCTGGACGACGACGGCTACCTGCGGATCACCGACCGGAAGAAGGACCTGGTCAAGACCTCCGGCGGGAAGTACGTCGCGCCGTCGCACATCGAGGGCATGTTCAAGGCGGTCTGCCCGTACACCTCGCAGGCCATCGTGATCGGGCAGGCCCGCAACTACTGCACCATGCTGGTCACCCTCGACCCGGACGCGATCAAGGGCTGGGCGGCCGGTGGCCCCCTCGAAGGCCGGGAGTATGCCGAGATCGTCGCCTCCCCGGAGGCGCAGGCGATGGTCGAGGGGTACGTGGCGGAGCTGAACGGCAAGCTGAACCGCTGGGAGACGATCAAGAAGGTCACCATCCTCCCCCGCGACCTCACCATCGAGCACGGTGAGATCACCCCGTCGCTGAAGATCAAGCGCCGGGGCGTGGAGAGCAACTTCGCCGCCGAGATCGACAAGATGTACTCCGGCACCCTCGCCGAACTCTGACCCGCCCGCCGGCGGCCGCGCCCCACCGTCCCGGGGCACGGCCGCCGGTCCGTCCGACGGTCGCGCCCTGGCGGCTCGGCGCCGGTCAGAGGTGCCGCCGGCGCCAGGCGCTCAGCTCCTGCTCGACGGCGATCTGCTCCTCCAGCGCGAGCTGCCGGATCTGGCGCCGCCGGCCGTCCTCGCTCAGCGTCTCGGCGACGGTGGCCGAGACGCAGATCACCGCCAGCACAGCCACCGCCACCAGCTCCGGCAGCGGGGCCGCCAGCGGGGCGACCAGGACGATCACCGCCACCCCCACCAGCAGCGGCCAGCGCACGGCGTGCAGCACCAGCAGCGCGCAGCCGGCGAGGCTGAGCAGGTAGAGGCCGACGCCGCCGTAGAGGACGGTGACCCAGAAGGCGCCGAGCGGCTCCCCCCAGGACGGCGTGCCGGGCAACGCCGATTCGGCGAGCAGGTCCTTGAGACCGAGGGCGAAGAAGATGATCCCGGCGATCATCGGCAGGTGCAGATAGGTGTACGCGTTCCGGGCCAGCCGGGCCCGGGTGCCCGGCTGCCCGGCAGTGTGCAGCTGCTGCTCGACGCCGAAGGCCAGGGTGTCGAAGTACGCCCACCAGAGCACCGCGGCGATCGCGATGCCAAGCACCGCGGTGGTCATCACCGGCCCGGTCAGCGGCAGCGCGCTGATGGCCTTCGGACCGAGCCCGAGCGCGATGACCGACTCGCCGAGCGCGAGCAGGATCATCAGGGCGTGCCGTTCCGCCCAGTGCCCGGCGGAGATCACCACCCAGTACGAACCGCCCAGCACGATCCCCGCCGCATACTCCACCAGCACCGCCGCCGTCCAGAGGCCGAGCTGCAGCCCGGTCGCCAGGGCGCCGGAGGCGACCCGGGGCGGCACCTGCCCGGCGGCGACCAGCAGCACCGTGGCGACCACCGGCAGGGCGGCGAGCTGCCGCCAGAGCCGGAACCGGGCCGGATCGGACCGGGCCACCCAGCCGAAGATCGTGAGCTGCGGGGCGCGGACCAGGAAGTAGCAGACGGCGAAGACGAGCGGGCCGTTGAGCCCGCCGGGCTCATCGACGAACGCGCCCGGGATGCTCAGCACCAGCAGGAAGGTGGCGGCCACGATGACGAAGCCGACCACCGGCAGCACGCCCTGGTCGGCGCGGACCAGGTTGCCGAGACCGGCGAACCCTTGCCAGCACCACCAGAGCAGCGCCAGCACGAGCAGCGCCCGGAACAGGTTGACCCAGCTGGGCCGGCTCGCGGTCAGACCGGTGACGGTGAGGAACGCGAAGGTGAAGATCAGGTCGTAGAAGAGCTCCAGCCGCGTCACCCGGGACCCCGGCGCGCCGGGCCGGACCACGCTCGCCCACCGGGTGCCGCCCCTGTTCGCCACCTGCGCAGTCTCCCAGCCGGACAGGACCGGTGAGCGCGATCCGGGCAGGTCGGCAGCATCGGGGCAGGTCGGCAGTATCCGGGCCGCCCGGCCGGGCAGTGCCGTATCAGGCGATGACGGACGGCTCCCGCCACTGCGTACGGCCGGCGCGGTCCAGGTCGTAGCGGACCGCGGCGAGCCGGCCCACCGCCTCCACCAGGTCCGCGGTGGGCAGCGTGAAGGGCAGCCGCAGGAAGCGCTCCAGCGTGCCGTCCAGGCCGAACCGGGGCCCGGGCGCCAGCCGTACGCCGACCTCCTCGGCGGCGCGCGCGAGGGCGCTGGAGATCGGGCCGTCCAGCTCGGCCCAGAGCGTCACGCCGCCGCGCGGGACGGCGACCCGCCAGTCCGGCAGCCGCTCGGCGAGCGCGCCGATCAGCGCGTCCCGCTGGGCGGTGAGCTGGGCCCGACGGGCGGCCACGATGCTCGACGCGTCGGCGAGCAGGTGCACCGCGACCAACTGCTCCAGCACCGGGCTGGCCATGTCCACCCCGACCCGGGCGGCGGCCAGCCGCTGCACCTGGGGGGCGGAGGCACGGACCCAGCCGATCCGCAGGCCGCCCCAGTAGGGCTTGCTCATCCCGCCGATGCTGATCACCCGGGAGTGCCGGTCGAAGGTGGCCGTCGGGGGCGGCAGCACGGTGCCGTCCAGCGGCAGGTCCACGAAGGACTCGTCGATGACCAGGTCGGTGCCGGCGGCGTGAGCCGCGCCGACCAGCCGCTCCCGCAGCTCCGTGGGCATCAGGTGGCCGGTCGGGTTCTGGAACTCCGGGATCAGGTACGCCAGCTTCGGCCGAGCCTGCCGGATGCTGCCCAGCAGCAGGTCGGCGTCCCAGCCGGCGCCGTCGGCGGCGAGGCCGTGGGTGGTGATCCGGGCCCGGCGGGCGGAGAGCGCGGCGAGCGCGTTGGGATAGGTCGGCGACTCGACCAGCACGCCGCCGCCGGGCGAGAGGGCCAGCCGCAGCACCAGGTCCAGGGCGTGCTGGGTCCCGCTGGTGACCATGATCTGCTCCGGGCTGGTCGGCAGCCCCCGTTCGGTGTACGACCGGGCCACCGCCTCGCGCAGCTCGATGATCCCGGTCGGGTGGTAGCCGGCGCCGCCAAGGTAGCGGGGCAGGTCCTCGGCGGCGGCGCGGGCGGCCGGGACGAGCTGCGGCGGGGCGGCCAGCGCGGCGACACCCAGGTCGATCATGTCGCGGTCGTCCAGCGGGGTCCAGAGCCCGGTGCTGGCCACCCGGTGGGTGCCGGGCAGCATCGTCCAGCTGCCCGCGCCGCGCCGGCTGGCCAGGTGCCCGCTCTCCCGCAGCTGCCGGTACGCGGCGGTGACCGTGGTCCGGCTGATGCGCAGCGCCTCGGCCAGCTCCCGCTCGGCCGGCAGGCGTACCCCCAGGGGGAGCCGGCCGTCGGCGAGCAGGCCACGGACCGCGGCGGCGAGCGCGGCGTAGTCCGGGCTGCGACGGCGGCCAGGGAGCGCATGCCACTGACCCAGCAGCCGAGCCAATTGGGCTCCCCGTACCTGGCTGGTCACGGCCACCCCTCCCAAATTGGCTCTTCTTTCGTCACGATTGGCACCTAGAGTGGCACGCATGGCAGCGATTGGCAATCTGCGCCACCGGCCGGTCCGGCGGCTCACCCAGCTCTACGTCGGGCTGGTCCTCTACGGCGTCAGCATGGCGCTGATGATCCGCTCCGGGCTCGGGCTGAACCCGTGGGACGTCTTCCACCAGGGCCTGTCCCGGCAGACCGGCATCTCCGTCGGCACGGCGAGCATCCTGGTCGGCGCGATGGTTTTGCTGCTCTGGATCCCGCTGCGACAGCGGCCCGGGCTCGGCACGGTCAGCAACGTCGTGGTGATCGGCCTGTCCGTGGACGCCACCGTGGCCCTGCTCCCCGAGGACCTGCCGCTGCTCGCACGGATCTGCCTGCTGGTCACCGGCATCGTCGCCAACGGCGTCGCGACCGGCCTCTACCTCGGCGCCGACCTCGGCCCCGGTCCGCGCGACGGGTTGATGACCGGGCTGGTGGCCCGCCGCCCCGGCAGCTCGGTCCGGCTGGTCCGCACCGCCATCGAGGTGACCGTGCTGGCCCTGGGCTGGCTGCTCGGCGGCACGGCGGGCATCGGCACCGTCGCGTACGCCCTCGCCATCGGCCCGCTGGCGCAGCTGTTCACCCCGCTGTTCACCGTGCCGCCACGGTCCACCCCCGACGTCCCCGTGGTCACCCTCGCTGAGCTGCGCTGACGTCACTGGGGGAAAGTGGGTGTTTCCTCCGTCGACACCGCCGGGCATCATTCCTGCATGGGGGAGAGCGGATGGCGCTGGACGGACGCGTGGATCTTCGTGTCACTGGTGATCGCGAGCGGCGCCGGGCGGCACCGCCGCGCGGCCGACAGCCGACGCCCGGAGGGCGTCCGGCTGGCCGACGTCATCTCCACGGCGGACCACCTCAACCAGGCGATCCCCGAGCGGCAGGACGTCGAGGCGGCGGTGCGCCGCCTGGTCGGCGCGGGCCTGGTCAGCGTCACCGACGGCTGGTTCCGGATCACGCCGGACGGGGAGCGGCTCTGGCGCACCCGGCCGAGCGCGGGCGTGGCAACCACCGTGGACACGGTGCAGGGGGTGCTGGTCCGGCGGCACACACCCGGTAGCGCGGACTGGCACCTGCCCGAGGAGGACCATGCCGCGGCCGTGCAGGAGTATATCGTCCGGTCGATCCCGGCCCCGCGCCGCTCGCCGGAGGGGCGAACCGGCCGCTGAGGGCCCCCAGCGCCGGGCCTCCGGCGGCCCTCAGCGAATCGGGTGACCGGCGGCCTTCAGCGCGTCCTTGACCTCGCCGACGGTCAACTCGCCGAAGTGGAAGACGCTCGCCGCGAGCACCGCGTCGGCGCCCGCGCCGATCGCCGGCGGGAAGTGCGCCACCTCGCCGGCGCCGCCGCTGGCCACCACGGGCACGTCCACCACCGCGCGGACCGCCTGGATCAGCGCCAGGTCGAAGCCGGCCTTGGTGCCGTCGGCGTCCATCGAGTTGAGCAGGATCTCGCCCGCCCCCAGCCCGGCGCCGCGCCGGGCCCACTCGACGGCGTCCAGGCCCGTGCCGCGGCGCCCGCCGTGGGTGGTCACCTCGAACCCACTGGGCGTGGTGCCGGCGGGAGCCCGGCGCACGTCCAGCGAGAGCACCAGCACCTGCCGGCCGAACCGGTCGGCGATCTCGGCGATCAACTCCGGGCGGGCGATCGCGGCGGTGTTCACGCCGACCTTGTCCGCGCCGGCCCGCAGCAGGGTGTCGACGTCGGCGACCTGCCGTACGCCGCCGCCGACGGTCAGCGGGATGAAGACCGACTCCGCCGTGCGCCGGACCACGTCGAGCATGGTGCCCCGGTCGCTGGAGGAGGCGGTGACGTCGAGGAAGGTCAGCTCGTCCGCGCCGGCCCGGTCGTACGCCGCGGCCAGCTCCACCGGGTCACCGGCGTCCCGCAGGTCGAGGAAGTTGACCCCCTTGACCACCCGCCCGGCGTCCACGTCCAGACACGGGATCACCCGTACCGCCACCGTCATGTCGCGAGCCTATCCAACTCCAAACGGCCCGGCGGCCGACCCGTTCGGGTCGGCCGCCGGGAACGAGGCCCAGGTCACACCCGGACGAGCATCTTGCCCAGGTTCTCGCCGCGCAGCAGGCCGAGGAACGCCTCGGGGGCGTTCTCGATGCCGTCGACGACCGTCTCGTCGTACGAGAGCCTGCCGTCGCGCAGCCAGCCGGACACGTCCCGCACGAATGCCTCCCGCAGGTTGCCGTGGTCGCCGACCAGGAAGCCGCGCAGGGTGAGCCGCTTGCCAATGACCAGCGCCAGGTTGCGCGGGGCGGCCGGCGGCTCGGTGTCGTTGTACTGCGCGATCATGCCGCAGATGGCGGCCCGGCCATGCAGGTTCATGGCGAAGATCGCCGCCTCCAGGTGGTCACCGCCGACGTTGTCGAAGTAGACGTCGATGCCGTTCGGGGCGGCCGCCCCGAGCGAGTCGCGCACCGGGCCGTCGTGGTAGTCGAAGGCGGCGTCGAAGCCGAGGGCCCGCAGCCGCTCGACCTTGGCCGCGGAGCCGGCGCTGCCGACCACGTGCCCGGCGCCCTTGAGCTTGGCGATCTGGCCGACCAGGCTGCCGACCGCGCCGGCGGCGGCGGAGACGAAGACGCTCTCCCCCGGCTTCATCCCGGCCACCTCCAGCAGCCCGGCGTACGCGGTCAGCCCGGTCATGCCGAGCACGCCCAGGTACGCGCTCACCGGTGCAAGGGTCGGGTCGACCGTGCGGGCGGCGTGCGCGTCGAGCAGCGCGTACTCCCGCCAGCCGAGGCCGTGCAGCACGGTGTCGCCGACCGTGACGCCCTCGGCCTCGCTGGCCACCACCTCGCCGACCGCGCCGCCGTCGAGCGGCGCGTCGAGTGGGAACGGCGGCACGTACGACTTCACGTCGTTCATTCGCCCCCGCATGTAGGGGTCGACCGACAGGAAGTGGTTGCGGACCACGATCTGGCCCGCGCCCGGCGTCGGCACCTCGGTCTGCACGAGGCGGAAGTTGTCGGCGGTCGGCCAGCCCTGCGGGCGGGAGACCAGGTGGATCTCACGGTTGGTGCTCATGGTGTCGTCCTTTCCTACGCGGGAGATCGGGCCGCGCGGCGCTCAGGCCGCAGCGGCCTCGCGGACGGTGAGGGCGACCTCGACGGCGGGCAGGTCGACCACGAGGGCGACGGTCAGCCCGAAGCCGGGCGGGACGGCCGGGGTCACCGGTCGCCGAGCCAGGCCTCCAGCTCCACCTCGACCAGGTGGTCAGGATCCAGCAGACCGGCCACCACCACCATCGTGGCGGCCGGGCGGACCGCCCCGAACACCGCGTTGTGCGCCCGCCCCACCTCGTCGGCGTACCCGCGGTCGGTGACGTACATCCGGGTGCGGACCACGTCGCCGGGCTCGGCGCCCACCTCGGCCAGCGCGTCCAGCGCGATCCGCAGGGCCTGCGCGGTCTGCGCCGCCGCGTCCCCGACGTGGGTGACCACCCCGTCCACCGTGGAGGTGCAGCCGGCGGTCCAGGCCAGGTCGCCGGCCCGGACGACCCGAGAGTAGCCGTACACCGACTCCCACGGGCCGCCCGAGCCGAGCCTGGCGACCGTCACGCCTCCGCCAGGGTTTCCAGCGCCTGCGCCACGGTGAAGGCGCCCGCGTAGAGCGCCTTGCCGGCGATCACGCCCTCCACCCCGATCGGCTCGAGGGTGGCCAGCGCCCGCAGGTCGTCCAGCGTGGAGACGCCGCCGGAGGCGATCACCGGGGCGTCGGTGCGGGAACAGACCTCGCGCAGCAGGTCCAGGTTCGGACCGCGCATGGTGCCGTCCTTGGTGATGTCGGTGACCACGTACCGCGCCGCCCCGGCCTTGTCCAGCCGCTCCAGCACCTCATAGAGGTCGCCGCCGTCGCGGGTCCAGCCCCGGGCGGAGAGGGTACGACCCCGCACGTCCAGCCCGATCGCCACCCGGTCGCCGTACTCGCCGCAGACCCGGTCGCACCAGACCGGGTCCTCCAGCGCGGCGGTGCCGATGTTCACCCGGGCCGCGCCGGTGCCCAGCGCCGCCTGCAACGACTCGTCGTCCCGGATGCCGCCGGAGAGCTCCACCTTCACGTCGAGCTGCCGCACCACCTCGGCGAGCAGGTGCGCGTTGGAGCCCCGGCCGAACGCCGCGTCCAGGTCGACCAGGTGGATCCACTCGGCGCCGTCGGACTGCCAGGCCAGCGCGGACTCCAGGGGGTCGCCGTACGCGGTCTCGCTGCCGGCGGCGCCCTGCACGAGCCGGACGGCCTGGCCGTCGGCGACGTCCACGGCGGGCAACAGGGTGAGGCTCAACTTCTCTCTCCTCGCTTCAGATCCGACGGTCCAGGGCGATCACCACGATCGCCGGCAGGACCAGCAGCAGCAGGACGACCAGCACCAGGCGCAGCGCCAGGTCGTCCACGAACGTCCAGATCCCGAACAGCGCGGCCAGGCTCAGTCCCACGATCGCAGCCCGCTCCCCCCGGCTGCGGCGGGCCAGCCGGCCGGTGCGGCCCCGCCGCCACTGCGGCGTCAGCCGGCGTACCAGCGTGCGCGTCCGCTGCCGGCGGGCCAGCCTGCGCTGGCGTACGACGCGTTCCTGGGCGGCCTCGGCCTCCCGGACGGCGCGCCGGCGGGCCCGCTCCTTGCTCACGCCGTGCCCCGCACGGCCCCGGCGGCCGACGTGCCCCGCGCCGGGCCGGCCAGCTCAGTCAACAGTGGCCAGCCAGTTGCGCAGCAGCGCAGCACCGGTGTCGGCGGACTTCTCCGGGTGGAACTGGGCGGCCGACAGCGCGCCCCGCTCCACTGCGGCAACGAAGTCGGTGCCGTGGTGCGCGGTGGTGACCGTGGCGCCGGCGGCGGCCAGCCCCACGGCGTCGTTCACCCCGTACGAGTGGACGAAGTAGAATCGGCTGTCGGCGGGCAGGCCGGCGAAGAGCACCGAACCCTCCGGCGGCCGTACGGTGTTCCAGCCCATGTGCGGCAGCCGGTCGGCGGGCAGCTTCGTCACCCCGCCGGGCAGCAGCCCGAGCCCCTTGGTGACCACGCCGTGCTCGTCGCCGTGCTCGAAGAGCACCTGCATGCCGACGCAGATGCCGAGCACCGGCCGGCCGGCGGCGACCCGCTCGGCGATCACCGGACCGGCGCCGAGCGCCTCGATCCCCACCATGCACGCGGCGAAGGCGCCCACGCCCGGCACCACCAGGCCGTCCGCCTCGACGGCGGCGGTCAGGTCGTCGGTGACGGTCACCTCGGCGCCGGCGCGCTCCAGCGCGCGCTCGGCAGATCGCAGGTTGCCCGAGCCGTAGTCCAGCACCACGATCCGCCTGGTCATCAGCCCTCCCCGGGAAGCAGCCAGAGCACCCCGCCGACGGTGGCGAGCGTGGCGAGCAGCGCGGTGATGACCACCGCGCCGCGCGGCGCGCCCTGCCGGTGCAACGACCACGCCCCGCCGACGAGCACGCCGGCCAGGATCAGCAACAGGGTCGGCAGCACCGCGGCCATCAGTGTCCTCCTTCGTTCGCGACTGCGGGGCTCCGCTGCGCCGCACTCCGCGCGCTGGTCACAGCGCGCCCTTCGTGCTGGGGATCGCGCCCGCGGCGCGCGGGTCGATCGCGGTGGCCTCGCGCAGCGCGCGGGAGACCGCCTTGAACTGTGCCTCCACCACGTGGTGGGCGTCCGGGTGGCCGCCGGGGCGGGCCGCCCGCAGCACGTCCACGTGCAGGGTGATCCGAGCCGCCTGGCCGAAGGACTCCCAGATGTGCCGGGTCATGCTGGTCGGGTAGACCGGGCCGATGTACGGCGCGAGCGCCGGCTCGTCGTGCACCACGTACGGGCGGCCCGACAGGTCGACCGCGGCCCGGACGAGGACCTCGTCCATCGGCACGGTGGCCGAGCCGTACCGCCGGATGCCCGCCTTGTCCCCCAGCGCCTGGTCGAAGGCGGCACCGAGGGCCAGCGCGGTGTCCTCCATCGTGTGGTGGGCGTCGATCTCCAGGTCGCCGACGGTACGCACGGTCAGGTCGAAGCCGCCGTGCCGGGCGATCTGGTGCAGCATGTGGTCGTAGAAGCCGACCCCGGTGCTGATCTCGGCCCGGCCGGTGCCGTCGAGGTCGAGCTCGACGAGGACCTTCGTCTCCTTGGTGATCCGCTCCACGCGGGCGGTGCGACTCATGAGAGCTTCTCCAGAGCGGTGAGGAAGGCGTCGGTCTCGGCGGGGGTGCCGGCGGTGACCCGCAGCCAGCCGGGCAGGCCGACGTCGCGGACCAGGACACCGGCGTCGAGCAGGATGCGCCAGGCGACGGCCTGGTCACCGTCGACGGAGAAGAGCACGAAGTTCGCGTCGCTGTCGGCGACCCGGTGGCCCCGGGCGCGCAGCTCGGCGACGATCCGGTCGCGCTGGACCATGATCGCGTCGACGGTACCGAGCAGGGCGTCGCGGTGCGCCAGCGCCGCCCGGGCGGCGGCCTGGGTGAGCGCCGAGAGGTGGTACGGCAGCCGGACCAGCTGCACGGCGGCCACCACCGCCGGGTCGGCGGCCAGGTAGCCGAGCCGGCCGCCGGCGAAGCCGAACGCCTTGCTCATCGTCCGGGTGACCACCAGCCGCGGGCGCCCGGGCAGCACCGCCAGAGCGCTGACCGTACCGGGGCGGGCGAACTCGGCGTACGCCTCGTCGACCACCACCATGCCCGGCGCCTCGGCCAGCACCGCTGCGACCACCGCCGGGTCGAGGGCGGTGCCGGTGGGGTTGTTCGGCGAGCAGAGGAAGACCACGTCCGGGCGGTGCTCGCGGACCTGGGTGACCGCCTCGTCGGCGGTCAGCCCGAAATCGACGCCACGCCGGGCGGGAACCCAGCGGGTGCCGGTGCCGAGCGCCAGCAGCGGGTGCATCGAATATGCCGGGGTGAAGCCGAGCGCGGTGCGCCCCGGACCGCCGAACGCCTGGAGCAGCTGCTGCTGGATCTCGTTGGAGCCGTTGGCCGCCCAGACCTGCTCGACGGTGAGCCCGTGGCCCAGGTAGGCCGCCAGATCGGCGCGCAGGGCCACGGCGTCGCGGTCCGGGTACCGGTTGAGGTCGCGCAGCTCCGCCGCGAGGGCCTTGCCGATCGCGTCGACCACCGGCTCGGGCACCGGGTAGGAGTTCTCGTTGGTGTTCAGTCGCACCGCGACGTCCAGCTGCGGCGCCCCGTACGGCGTCAGGCCCCGCAGGTCGTCGCGGAGCGGCAGGTCGTCCAGCGAACTCATGCCGCCACCTCGCTTCGCTCGCTCACGCCGGCCTCCCGGGGAAGCGGACGCTGACCGCCTGGCCGTGCGCCGGCAGATCCTCCACGCCGGCCAGGGTCACCACATGCGGGGCCACCTCGCGCAGCGCCTCCTCGGCGTATTCGACGAGGTGGATGCCGCGCAGGAAGGACTGCACGGACAGCCCGGAGGAGTGCCGGGCGCAGCCGCCGGTGGGGAGCACGTGGTTGGAGCCGGCGCAGTAGTCGCCGAGCGACACCGGCGACCAGGCGCCGACGAAGATCGCGCCGGCGTTGCGCACCCGCATCGCCCACTCCCGGGCGTCGACGGTCTGGATCTCCAGGTGCTCGGCCGCGTACGCGTCGACGACCCGCAGCCCGGCGTCGAGGTCGTCGACCAGCACGACGCCGCTCTGCTCGCCGCTGAGCGCGGTGGTGACCCGCTCGACGTGCTTGGTCGCCGGCACCTGCCGGGCCAGCTCCCGCTCGACCGCGTCGGCCAGCGCGACCGACGGGGTCACCAGCACGCTGGCGGCGAGCGGGTCGTGCTCGGCCTGGCTGATCAGGTCGGCGGCGACGTGCGCCGGGTCGGCGGTGTCGTCGGCCAGGATGGCGATCTCGGTCGGGCCGGCCTCGGCGTCGATGCCGACCACGCCGCGCAGCAGCCGCTTGGCGGCGGTGACCCAGATGTTGCCCGGGCCGGTGATCATGTCGACCGGGTCGCAGTGGGCGCTGCCCTCGGCGTCGACGGCGGCGCCGTACGCCAGCATCGCCACCGCCTGGGCGCCGCCGACGGCGTACACCTCGTCGACGCCGAGCAGCGCGCAGGCCGCGAGCACCCGCGCGTCGGGCAGCCCGCCGTTGTCCTGCTGCGGCGGGCTGGCCACCACCAGCGCGCGCACCCCGGCCGCCTGGGCGGGGACCACGTTCATCACCACGGTCGACGGGTACATCGCCAGGCCACCGGGGACGTAGAGCCCCACCCGGTCGACCGGCACCCAGCGCTCGGTCACCGTGCCGCCGGGGACGACCTGGGTGGTGTGGTCGGTGCGCCGCTGGTCGGCGTGCACCTTGCGGGCCCGGGCGATCGACTCCAGCAGCGCGGCGCGCACCTCGGGGTCGAGCGTCCCCTCGGCCTCGGCGATCGCCTCGGCCGGCACCCGCAGCACCTCCGGGGACACCCCGTCGAACCGCTCGCTGGCCTCCCGGATCGCCGGGTACCCATGCTCCCGGACCGCCTCCACGAGCGGGCGGATCCGCTCGACGGCCACCGAGACGTCGAGCTGGGCACGGGGCAGCAGGCGGCGCGGGTCACGGACACCGCCGCGCAGGTCGATCCGATTCAACACCCCTGCGAGTCTAGGCGGCCCCGCCGCGGTCGGCCCGCGCTGCCCGCACCGCGGGAGGCGTGAGCCGAGCCACGCCCGACCCGCCCGGTCGGGCTACGCTCGACGCGTGACTGCGCGGCTGCCGGTGTTCCCGCTCGGAACGGTGCTCTTTCCCGGGCTCGTGCTGCCGCTGCACATATTCGAGGAGCGCTACCGCGCGCTGGTGCGCCACCTGGTCGGGCTGCCCGACGGGGCGCCGCGCGAGTTCGGCGTGGTGGCGATCCAGGCCGGCTGGGAGGTCGCCCCGGGCCCGGGCCGGCCGACCCCGGGCGGCGGTGACGTGACCCTGCACGAGGTGGGCTGCACCGCCGAGCTGCGGCAGGTCACCGAGCTCGACGACGGCGGCTTCGACATCGTCACGGTGGGCCGGCGGCGGTTCCGGATCGCCGACGTGGACCGCTCCTCCGCGCCGTACCTGACGGCCGAGGTGGAGTGGCTGCCCGAGCCGGGCGGCACCGACGAGGTCACCGAGCTGCTCGCGGCCCGGGTGATCGCGGTCTTCCGGCAGTACCTCGGGCTGATCCGGCCCGATCCGGAGGAGATCTCCGAGCAGCTGCCGGAGGACCCCACCGTCCTGTCCCACCTGGTCGCCGCGACCGCCGCGCTCACCGTGGCGGACCGGCAGCGGCTGCTCGCCATCGACGACACCGCCGCCCGGCTCCGCGCCGAGCTGCGGCTGCTCAACCGCGAGGCGGCTCTGCTGCGCCAGGTGCGGGCGGTTCCGGTGCCGCTGTCGGAGCTGGCGTCACCCCCGGCACCCAACTGAGGCCGCCGGCGTCGCCGGGCTCGGGCTCCGGGCGCAGCGACGGCCAGCGCGACCAGCCGGCCAGCAGGGTGTACGTCACGGCCGCGGCGAACGCCGGCACCAGCAGGTCACCGAAGGGCACCGGCAGCACCCCCGACACCCACTCGATCCCCCCGGCGCGCAGGTCGGCCGGCTTGGTGAAGGCGGTGCCGTCCGGGGCGTGCTCCAGCAGCCGCTGGTAGCCGGCGAGCCCGACCCGGCGGCCGACCTGCCAGGCCACGAGCGCGGCGCCGAGCGCGCCGAGGGCCGCCCCGACCAGCACGGCGGGGCCCCGCCGGCGGCGCAGCAGGACCCAGAGCCCGACCGCGGCGAGCACCCCGAACCCGAGCCCGAGCAGGCTGAACCAGCCGTCGGCGGCGATCGGCTGCTCCGGCTGCGGCTGGGCGTAGACGGCGCCCCGGGCGGTCTTGACCACCGGGGTGTCCGGGGCCACGGCGGCCCAGAGCAGCCCGAGCGGCACGCCCAGGACGGTCAGCCCGAGCACGGTGGTGGCCGTCGCCGCGAGGGTCCGGCGGGGCCGGTCACCGGGGTGCTGCGGGAGACCGGCGTACGCCGGAGGCCACGACGCGGCCGGGCCCGACCCGGCCGCGGGGAACGCACCGCTTCCGGGGTACGGCGACCCGGCGTCGGGCGCGCCGGAGTGCGGGTTCCCCTCGTCGTGCGGCGCGGCCGGCCCGTCGGCCGGCGGGTGGGACGTCGTGGCGGGGCCGGCGGGCGTGACGTCGGCGCGGTCCGCCTCGTCGAGACGGTCGACGGGACGGTACGGATCGGGGGTGTCCGGGCTCACCCGATGATCCTCTCAGGCGGGACGGCGACGCGGGGTGCCGGTGGCCGGACACCCCCTCAGCGGGCGAACGGCTCCAGCATCATCGCGGCGGCGCGCAGCCACGCCTGCCGGGTCTCCGGCTGGAGCTGGTGGTACTCGATCGAGGAGCCGGTCTCCAGCGCCGGGTCGTACGGCACCACGGCGACGCCCCGGGTCCGGGTGGCGAAGTGCCGTTCCAGGTCGTCCTGGAGCTGGGAGCGGCCCGGCGTCGGGCAGGAGATCAGGGTGACCGCGTTGTCGGCCAGCTCCCCCATCCCCTCCTCGTGCAGCAGGTCCAGCATCCAGTCCGCGCTGAACGCGGCGTCCTCGCGGGGCACGGTGGTCACCACCAGCTGGTCGGCGGCGTGCATGACGGTGCGCCAGTTGGCGCTCTCCACGTTGTTGCCGGTGTCCACGCAGACCACGTCGTGGGTGCGGCGCAGCAGCTCCAGCACCCGCTTGACGGTGAACTGGTCCAGCCGCTGGGCGAACCGGGGGCTCTCCTCGCCGGCCAGCACGTCGTACGAGCCGTCGGAGGCGTGCCGCAGGTAGTCGTCCAGGGACTCCAGCAGGTCGGCGCCCTCGCGGATCTCGATGTGCGCCAGATCGCTGATCAGGTGGCGGATGGTCCGGGCGTGCCGGGCGCTGCCGGCGCGCAGCCCGAGGGTGCCGCGCAGCTCGTTGTCGTCCCAGGCCAGCACGCCCCGCCCGCGGACGCTGCCGACGGTGGCCGCGGCGAGCACCGTCGCGGTGGTCTTGTGCACCCCGCCCTTGGGGTTGGCGAAGGCGAGCACCCGGGGCGTGCCCAGGTCGCGACGCAGCACGCCGGCGGCCCGCTCCTGCTCGTCCTGCGGGGCCTGCGGGCGCCACTCGATCCGGGCCTGCTCGATCCGGGCCTGCTCGATCCGGGCCTGCTCGATCCGGGCCTGCTCGATCCGGGCCTGCTCGATCCGGGCCTGCTCGATCCGGGCCGGCGGGTAACCCCGGTCGGCGGTCACCGCTGGCGGGTACGCCGGCTCGGCGGGGCGGGCCGGCTCCGGCGGGTAGGCCGGTTCGGGGCGGTACGACGGCTGCTGCGGGTACGACGGCTGCTGCGGATACGCGGGCTGCTGCGGGTACGACGGCTCGGCCGGGGCGTAGCCGGGCCGGTAGCCGTCGTCCAGCAGCGGGGCGTACCGCGACTCGGGCGCCGGCGGCTCGTGCCGGTAGCCGCTGTCCAGCAGCGCGTAGCGGGACTGCGCCGCCGGCTCCGGCGGGTAGCCCGGCTCGGCCCGGTACGCCGGCTCCGGCGGATACGACGGCTCCGGCGGATACGACGGCTCCAGCGGATACGACGGCTCCAGCCGGTACGCCGGGTCGACCCGGTAGGTCGCCTCGGCACGGTAGCCGGGGTCGGCGCCGTACCCGGGCTCGACGGGCGGCACGGCGGCCGAGGCGCGCCCGGACCAGCCGGTGCCCGACCCGCGCTGCGGCAACGGCTCGCGCGCCGGTGGCGACTCCTCGGCCCGGCGGTCGGCCTCCGCCTGCTCGGCGGTGCGACCGGCGAGCCGGGCACGGTCGAGCAACGCCCGCCATCGCGGTGCCGGTTCGGCCGACCGGCCCCAGCCGGTCTCGGTGCCGTCCAAGGCTCGCCCTCCCCGCGCCGTCGATCTCCGCCTGACAGGCTACGAAGGAAACCCTATTCGGACCACACCTGTCCGTGCACATCCCCATGGGCATTACTCACCCGGCCGGCGCCGGACGACCCCCGCCCCCGGTGTCCGGGGAGGTCGGAGGCGGTGCGGGCCCCCGCGCCCCGGGCGATCCGGCGGGTGACGGATCGATCACGTCCCGTGCCTGTTCGGACGAAACGCCCACCGACGGGCCGGTCGGGACCAGCGCGGTGTCGGCCGGCGGCCGCACCACGTCACGCTGCTCGGGCAGCGGCGGGGTGACGACCGCCCGGTCCAGCCGGCGCAGCTCCGGGGCCGGGTCCACCGCCCGCACCCCGGGCCGGGCGGCCAGCTCCCGCAGCACCGCCGGGTCGGCGCGCACCACCGCCGCGTAGACGCACCCGCACCCCGCCCGGTACGCCTGCGCCTCCCGGGCGGCCACCTCCGCGCCGGTGGCGTACACCCGGCGCAGCTCGCCCTCGGCGGCACCGGCGGCCCGGGCCCGCTGGTCGGCGGCCTCCCGGTCCTTGCGGTCGGCCACCGTCGCCATCCCGGCGAGGACATCCTGCGGCAGCAGCTGCGCCGACAGGCGGACCACCTCGGTCTGCCGGTCGGGCAGCGGCACCCGCGCCACCACCTCGGACACCGGCAGGTCGGCGAGCACGCCGGGCAGCTCCCGCGGCGCCCGGTAGGAGGTGAACGAGACCAGCGCGTACGTCCCGGCCGGTGACCCGGACGGCGGCAACGCGGCCAGCTCGGCCGCAGCGGCGCGCACGTACCCGGGAATCGCGTCGCCCGGCCGCACCCCGACCCGGGTCACCTCACCCACGGTCCGGTCGCCCACCGGTTCCTCCCGGCGGCCCGCCCACCCGGCGGTGAGCAGCACCGCCCCCACCGCGGCGAGCGCGGCGGAGGTCAGCCACCGCGGCCGGGCACGGTCCGGCCGGCCGGCCGGCGGAGTCCGCTGGTCGGCCGGTGGCGGTACGGCGGCGCTCACCGGCGCAGGCCCCCTCGTCGGCTCGGATCGGGTGCGGTCAGTCGCGCAGGATCGCCAGCGCCCGCGCCAGGTCGTCGGGGTACTCGCTGACGAAGGTCACCTCGTCGCCGGTGCGCGGGTGCAGGAAGCTCAGCGAGCGGGCGTGCAACCACTGCCGGCTCAACCCGAGCCGGGCCGACAGGGTGGGGTCGGCGCCGTAGGTGATGTCGCCCACGCAGGGGTGGCGCAGCGTCGAGAAGTGCACCCGGATCTGGTGCGTGCGGCCGGTCTCCAGCCGTACGTCGAGCAGGCTCGCCGCCGGGAACGCCTCGAGGGTGTCGTAGTGGGTGATGCTCGGCTTGCCGCCGGAGACCACCGCCCAACGGTAGTCGTGGTGCGGGTGCCGGTCGATCGGGGCGTCGATGGTGCCGCGCAGCGGGTCCGGGTGCCCCTGCACCACGGCGTGGTAGCGCTTCTCCACCTCGCGGTACTTGAACGCCCGCTTCAGGGCGCTGTACGCCTGCTCGCTCTTGGCCACCACCATGATGCCGGTGGTGCCCACGTCGAGCCGGTGCACCACGCCCTGCCGCTCGGCGGCACCACTGGTCGAGATCCGGTGCCCGATCCCGGCGAGGCCGCCGATCACGGTCGGCCCGGTCCAGCCGGGGCTGGGGTGGGCGGCCACGCCGACCGGCTTGTCCACCACCACGATGTCGTCGTCGGCGTAGACCACGGTGAGGCCCGGCACCGCCTGCGGCACCACGGTCGGCGGCGCGGCCGGGGCGGGCAGCGTCACCTCCAGCCAGGAGCCGGCCTTCACCTTGTGCGAGTTGGGCCGCGCGGCGCCGTCGACCAGCGCGTCACCAGCGTCGACCAGGGTCGCCGCGGCGGTGCGGGAGAGCCCGAAGAGCCGGGACACCGCCTGGTCCAGGCGCATGCCGTCGAGCCCGTCCGGGACGGGCAGGGACCGGTGGTCGCCGCCGGCGGCGAAGGCGGAGGTCATGCCCGCCCCCGGGGCTCGGCGTCGGCGGCGTCCGGGGCGCCGGCCGGGGCGCCGTCGGCCGCGCGCTCCGCGCCGGCCCGGCTGCCGTCGCGCTGGCGGCCGGTGAGTTCGAGCAGCACGGCGAGGATCACCCCGGAGACCAGGGCGCTGTCGGCCAGGTTGAACACCGGCCAGACCTGGCCGTACGGGTCGAAGAGGCTGACCATGTCCACCACGTGCCCGACGAAGTGGCCGGGGGCGCGGAAGATCCGGTCAGTGAGGTTGCCCAGCGCCCCGCCCAGCACCAGGCCGAGCGAGACCGCCCACGGCAGGGACCGCAGCCGCACCGCCATCCAGGCGATCCAGCCGACCACGCCGATGGTGATCAGCGGGAAGACCCAGGTGTGGTCGGCGCCGATGCTCCAGGCCGCCCCGCTGTTGCGGGTCAGGGTGAGGTAGACCACGCCGCCGAGCAGGCGTACCGGCCCCCGGTCGTCGAGCGTGAGCAGCGCGAGGTGCTTGGTGAGCAGGTCGGCCAGCAGGGCCGCGAGGGCGATGCTGACGAGGACCACGACCGCCTTGCGGCGGGGCGTACCGTCGCCCGGCTCAGCGGTGCCGGATCCGGCGGTCGGTGCTGTGGTCATCGACTCCCCATCGACTGTCCCGACGGTGAGGGTTCACCGTCTCGCGCGGTCAGCGGGGAGCGGACATCAGCGCCGCTCCTCCAGCTGCTTGCAGGTCACGCAGAGGGTCGCCGACGGGAAGGCGGCGAGCCGCTCCACCGGGATCGGGTTCCCGCACCGCTCGCACCACCCGTAGCCACCCTCGTCGAGGCGCTCCAGTGCCCGCTCGACCTGCGTGATCCGTTCCCGGATGCTGTTGGCGAGAGAGATCTCCTGCTCGCGCTCGAGCGTCTTGGTGCCGGTGTCGGCCTGGTCGTCCCCGGCCGAGTCGGTCAGCCGGTCGCGCTGCAGCTCGGTGATCTCGCTCAGCGTCTGATCGTACTCGGCGCGCAGCTCGTCCCGACGGGCCGCCAGGGCCGCCCGGATCTTCTCGGTCTCCGCCGCGCTGCGGGTGGCCTTCGCCGCAGGCTTGCGACCGGCGGTCCTGGTGTCGGCTGGCTTCGCCATCGTCAGCTCCCTCAGCCGCATAGCGCGGCGGTCGGCGGTATCCGGACAGGGGTCACCGGCCTGGCGTCCCCACGTAACAAAACGGGCGCACGGCAATGAGGGCCGCGCACTCCGGAGGTTGGCAAGAATACGGAACGTACAGGCGTCCGACAACGTGGCGCACCGTCGTGCCGCTATTCAGCCCCTGGTAAGCCCTGAATGGGGCAAAGGGAACGCTAGCAGATCAGCCATCCCGATCCTCGCCGTACTCGCCAAACCACCTGGCCAGCCGACCTCGCCGGCTGACCGCGCGCAACCGCCGCTCCGCCTCGTCCCGCACCCCGGCCGTGGCCACGATCAGCAGGCTGTCGCCCGTCTTGAGCCGGGTGTCCGGGCCGGGCACGAACCCCGCCCCGTCCCGCAGCACCAGGGTCACCGAGGCGCCCACCGGCAACCGCAGCTCGTCCACGTGCACGCCGGCCAGCCGGGAACCCGGCGGCACCTCCAGCTGGAGCAGGTCGGCCCGCATCCGCTCCAGCGGTGCCGTCTCCACCCGGATCTCGGCCAGCTCGGCCGGCGCGATCACCCGCAACCGGCGGGCCGCCGGCGCGAGCGTGCCCGCCTGCAACAGGGTGAAGATCACCACCAGGACGAAGACCGCGTCGAAGAGCTCGTCCGCCCCGGGCACCCGTTCGGAGAGCGGGATGGTGGCGAGCACGATCGGCACCGCCCCGCGCAGCCCGGCCCAGGACAGGAACGCCTGCTCGCGCAGGTTGAACCGGAACGGCAGCGCGGCGGCCAGCACCGACAGCGGCCGGGCGACCAGCAGCAGCGCCAGCCCGACGATCACGGCCGGCAGCACCGCCGCGTCCAGCCGGCTCGGCGCGGCCAGCAGCCCGAGCAGCACGAACAGGCCGATCTGGGCCAGCCAGGCCAACCCGTCGGCGAAGCCCAGGATGGCCTGCCGGTGCGGCAGCCGGGCATTGCCGAGCAGCACCCCGGCCACGTACACGGCGAGGAATCCGGAGGCGTGCAGCACCGCCCCGGCCGCGTACGCCAGCACGGTGAAGCCGACCGCGCCGATCGGGTAGAGCCCCGACGAGGGCAGCGCAGCGCGGCGCAGCGCGAACCGGCCGGCCAGCCCGACGGCGACCCCGACGGCCGCCCCGAGGCCCAGCTCGTAGCCGACCAGGAACACCTCGTACCACCAGGGGTGACCGCCCTCGGCGCCGCGGGAGAGCAGCACCACCAGGATCACCACCGGGGCGTCGTTCATTCCCGACTCGGCCTCCAGGGTGGCCACCAGCCGGGGCGGCAGGCGCAGTCGGCGCAGCGTGGCGAAGACCGCCGCCGCGTCGGTGGAGGAGAGCACCGCGCCGTAGAGCAGGGCGAGCCGCCAGTCCAGGTCGAGCAGCAGGTGCACCACCAGGCCGACGACCAGGATGCTGACCAGCACCCCGACCGTGGACAGGGCGGCGGCCAGCCCGAGCACCGGGCGCAGCGTGCTCCACCGGGCGGTGAGGCCGCCCTCCGCGATGATCACGATCAGCGCGCAGAAGCCCAGCATCCGGGTCAGCTCCGCGTCGTCGAAGCGGATGCCGAGGCCACCCTCCCCGAGCGCGAGCCCGAGCGCCAGGTAGACCAGCAGACTCGGCACGCCCAGGCGGGTGGAGAAGCGGACCGCGCCGACCGCCACCAGCAGGACGGCGGCGCCGAGCAGCAGCGCGTGGTCCAGCCCGGGCGTCACGGGCCACCGACCCGGAGCGCCCTCACCCGTCCGATCCGTCGCGCAGCCGGCGGAGCACGTCGGTCAGCCCGGGGGTCGGGCGCTCGACGGTGAACAGCTTGTCGCGGCTGGCCGCGCCGGTGCGCAGCGACACCACGGCCGGCCGTACGCCGAGCGCCCCGGCCAGCGCCCGCCGGGCCGCCTCGGTGGCCCGCCCGTCGACCGCCGGCGCGTTCACCGCGATCACCAGGGCGGGACCGTGCGGGCCGTCGAAGCGACCGCCGACCCGGGCGCGGGAGGCACCGGGCTTGACGCGTACCGCGACGGTGAGCGGGTCCTCGGTGGGCATCGACGCGACTCAGCTCGGCCGGGCGTCGGCGAGCAGGGTGGTGTCCGGCGCGCAGTCCGCGCACGGGGTGAAGCCGAGCGAGACCGCCTCGGAGACCGGCAGCGGCTCGTCGTCCCGGCCGAGCAGGCGGGGACAGGAGAGCAGGTGGTAGCGGGGGCGGCCGTCGACCACCCGCACCGCGGTGTCGAGCCGGGCCACCCGCGCGGCGTCGGCGGGGGACACGTCCTGGGCCTCCGGTTCATCGTCGAGCTCACCGCCGACCGGTTCGGCCTGTTCCGCCGCCCAGCCGCCGGCAGCCTCCCCGCCGTGCCAGGAACGGCCCGGCGCGGGGCTCACCGACTCCCACGGGCCGCCGTCGTCGGCGGCCCGGTCCGCGGTCGGCGCGGCTTCGAACGCGCCGGCCGGCCCCGCCGCCTCCGGTGCGCGGCGCGCGGCCAGGCTCTCCGGCTCCCACGGGATCTCGGCGTGCGGCTCCCACGGGTCGGCGTCGCCGGTCACCGGCGGCTCGGGCGGTTGCCGCCACCCGTCGCCACCGGTGCCGATCGTCGTGGGAACGTGCTGGACGGGGATCTCCGGCTCCACCGGGGCGAAGGGCTCCGGTGGGGCGGTGGAGCGGGGCGTACCCCGGAATCCCCGGCCCGCGCGCGGCCCGGCCCGGCCCGTCGTCGCCCTGGCGGCGGCCACCTGGCGGGCGCCCGCGACCAACGCGACGGCGGCCAACAGGCTGGCCGCGATGGAACTGATCAACAGGGTGCTGGAGCCGTCAGCGAGACCGAGCACCAGCAGTACGACCGCGACGAGGATGAGCAGCAGACTTGCGACTATCACGGCTCACCCCCGTCGTGTCGGGTGGCGCGGTCGACGACCGTCGGGCGACGGCCGGCGACCGTGGATCAGCGACCGGCTTCGAGAGCGCCGGAGCGACCGCCGCCGTACGAGCCGGCGAGGCCCGCGGCGGCCAGCCCGCTGCCGCCGGCGGCGCGAGCACCCTCGGTGCGGGTCATCTCAACCTCCAGGCCCTGGCCCCGGCCGTCGAGGTCCCGCAGCTGGCTCTCCAGGTACGCCTTGAGCCGGGTGCGGTACTCACGCTCGAACTGCTTGAGCTCCTCGATGTGCTTCTGCAGCGCGGTGCGCTTGGCGTCCAGGCCGCCCATGGCCTCCTGGTGCCGCTGCCGGGCGTCACGCTCGAGGGCGTCGGCCTTGGCGCGCGCCTCGTGGGTGACCTCCTCGGCCTTCGACCGGGCCTCGGAGAGAAGCTGGTCGGCCTCGCGGCGGGCGTCGGAGACGTGGTCGTCGGCGGTGCGCTGGGCCATCATCAGCACCCGCAGCGCCTGCTGCTCGCCGTCAGCGCCGACGGCCGGGCCACCGGTGGCGCGGACCTGCTCCAGCTCGGCCTGCATGGCCCGGGCGGCCTGCTCGGCTGCGGCCTTGTCGCGCTGCACCCGGTCGAGCTGGGCCTTGACGTCGTTGAGCTCCGCCGCGAGACGGGCGTCGCCGCCGGGGCCGGCGGGAGCGCCACCACGGCCGCCGCGCTCCACCTGGGCGCGCAGCTCGTTGTTCTCCTCGATCAGACGGGCAAGCTCACGCTCGACCTCATCCAGGAAGGCGTCGACCTCCTCCTCGTCATACCCCCGCTTGCCGATCGGCGGCTTTTTGAAGGCGACGTTATGGACGTCGGCCGGGGTCAGCGGCATCGAAACTCCTCGGGTCAGTTGCGGCCGCGAAAGCGCGCGTTGGTCAGGAGAAGTTCCTGATCAGCGGATCTAACACAAACCTCATCAGCACGAACAGGATAACCAGGAGCACAAGTGAAGCCAGGTCGATGCTCACGTTACCAATTCGCAGTGGAGGGATCACACGCCTCAACGCCTTGAGAGGCGGATCAGTGACGCTCCACACGGATTCCAGTCCCGCCGACGCCCCGCGCCCCGGTTGCCACCGACGACCGTACTGGAGGACCGCGCTGAGAACGAATCGGGCCAACAGCACAATTAGGAAGAGGTACAGGATCAGGTACAGCGCTTGAACCACGATCGACAACACGGCAGGCGACGTCCCTCGGTCAGGCGGACTTAACTCAGGCTGAAAAAGCCGCCCTCAGCGATCTTGGCCTTGTCCTCCGCGGTGACCTGGACGTTGGCCGGTGAGAGCAGGAACACCCGGTTGGTCACGCGCTCGATCGTACCGCGCAGCCCGAACGCGAGGCCGGCGGCGAAGTCCACCAGGCGGCGGGCGTCGGCCTCGTCCATCTCGGTGAGGTTGATGATCACGGGCACCCCGTCGCGGAAGTGCTCGCCGATGGTGCGCGCCTCGCGGTAGGTGGTCGGGTGCAGCGTGGTGATCTGGTAGCGCTGCTCCTCCTCGGCCACCACCACGCGCTCGCGCGGCTGGGTCTGCGGGGCCAGGGCGAGGTTGTCCCGGGTGTGGTAGGTCAGCGCGCCCGAGGTCTCCCCCGCGCCGGAGCGGGTGATCGACCGGACGCTGGACCGCTCGACACGCTCCGGACGGTCGTCGTCGCCCCGGTCCTCCAGGGCACGACCCGCGCCCCGCTCGCTCAGCCGGCCCCGCTCGCCGAGCCGCGGACGCGGCGCCGGCGGCTCCTCCGACTCGTCGTCATCGTCGTCGGCGAACTCCTCGGAGTACCGGCTCGACCGGTACCGCGAGTCGCGGTAGCCGGGCTTGTCGTAGCCGCCGTCGTCGTAGGCCCGCTCGTCGTCCTCCTCGACGAGACCGAGCCAGACCCCCGCCTTGCGCAGTGCACCCATCCCGCGCCCCTCCGTCCGCCGTGCGGCACGCACCCCCGTGCCGTGTCGCCTGATCACGAGTGGACAACCCATGCCCACCGGATCGGAGCGGCAATCCCCCGGCGGGCGATTCGCGGCCGCCCGCCGTGGCCCCCGACAACGGGACGCCGTTCCTGAACAACACAGATGTAATTTCCTTCTACCGCGGTCAGGCTACCGCAGCGTGGGACGCATTCCGAGCAACGCGCTGCCGACGCGGACATGTGTCGCGCCGTACGCGATGGCCGGTTCCAGGTCGCCGCTCATGCCCGCGGAGAGCGCCGTGGCCTCCGGGTGCCCGTCGCGGAAGCGCGCCGCCACCTCGGCGAGCCGGGCGAAGGCCCGCTCCGGCTCCCAGCCCACCGGCGCCACCGCCATCAGCCCGGCCAGCCGCAGCCCGCCGGCCCCGGCCAGCGCCTCGGCCACCGGGCCCAGGCCGCGGTCCGGATCGGCCGAGTCCGGCAGCGCGCCACCGCGCGCCGGGTCCCCGTCGATGCTGACCTGCACCAGCGCCTCCAGCGGCCGGTCCCGGCCGGCCGACGCGGCGGCGTCCAGGGCCCGGGCCAGCCGGACGCTGTCCACCGAGTGCACGACGTCGGCGTACCGGACCACCGAGCGGGCCTTGTTGCGTTGCAGCTGCCCGATGAAGTGCCAGCGGGCGGCCACCCCGGCCACGGCCACCTCGGCCGCCTTCGGGGCGGCCTCCTGGTCGCGGTTCTCCCCCATGTCAGTCACCCCGAGCCCGGCCAGCGCGACCACGTCGCCGGCCGGGTACGTCTTGGTCACCGCGATCATGGTGACCTCGGCACGGTCCCGTCCGGCGGCGGCGCAGGCGTCGGCGATCCGGGCGCGGACCCGGGCCAGCCCGGCCGCGAGTTCGGCACGCCGGTCGGGCCGTACCGTGGTTGGTTGATCGGTCATCGGCGGAACTCAGGAACCGTTCTTGAGGAAGTCGGGCACGTCCACGTCGTCGAAGAGCACCCGGCGCGGCGACTGCTGCGGGGCCGGCATGGTCGCCTGCGGGGCGACCGGCGGGTTGTGCGACGCCGGCTGGTTCTGGTTGGTCTTGCGCGGCGCCTCGGCCGCCTTGTACGCGGGCGCGCCGCCGTCGAAGCCGGCCGCGATGACGGTGACCCGCACCTCGTCGCCGAGCGCGTCGTCGATGACCGCGCCAAAGATGATGTTGGCATCCGGGTGGGCCGCGTCGGTGACCAGCTGGGCCGCGTCGTTGATCTCGAAGAGGCCGAGGTCGGAGCCGCCGGCGATGGAGAGCAGCACGCCCCGGGCGCCGTCCATGCTCTGCTCCAGCAGCGGGCTGGAGATGGCCGCCTCGGCCGCCTCCACCGCGCGGTTCTCGCCGCGGGCGCTGCCGATGCCCATCAAGGCACTCCCGGCACCGCTCATCACGCTCTTGACGTCGGCGAAGTCCAGGTTGATCAGACCCGGGGTGGTGATCAGGTCGGTGATGCCCTGGACACCGGACAGGAGCACCTGGTCGGCCGTGCGGAAGGCGTCCATCATGGAAATGTTGCGGTCGCCGAGCGCCAGCAGCCGGTCGTTCGGGATGACGATCAGCGTGTCGCACTGGTTGCGCAGCTCGTCTATGCCGGACTCGGCCTGCACCTGGCGGCGCTTGCCCTCGAAGGAGAACGGCCGGGTCACCACGCCGATGGTGAGCGCGCCGAGCTTGCGGGCGATGTTGGCCACCACCGGCGCGCCGCCGGTGCCGGTGCCGCCGCCCTCGCCGCAGGTCACGAAGACCATGTCGGCGCCCTTGAGCACCTCCTCGATCTCGTCGCGGTGGTCCTCGGCGGCGTTCTTGCCGACGTCCGGGTTGGCGCCGGCGCCGAGACCCCGGGTCAACTCCCGGCCGACGTCGAGCTTGACGTCGGCGTCACTCATCAGCAGCGCCTGCGCGTCAGTGTTGATCGCGATGAACTCGACGCCCTTGAGCCCAACCTCGATCATCCGGTTGACGGCGTTGACGCCGCCGCCACCGATGCCGACGACCTTGATGACCGCCAGGTAGTTGTGCGGAGGTGTCATCTCCGGTCCTTTCCCTTCGAGATTGGCATCGCCCCGACCGGGTACGGCGTGGCCAGACCGGCGGTCGACGACAGCTGTCACCACAGAGGATCAGAGGTAAACCCTCACCCTCTACTAGAGGCTCACAGTTATGTCAACCACTGATCCCCTTCGGGGCAACGTAAGCGCCCCCACGCCGAGAGCCAAGGACCTGCCCGGCGTGTCGCCACCCTTAGCGGGACGGCTCACGTTCCGATGCGGAATCACTTGAAGGTCACCACGTCAGGCGCGCTGACGTCGATCGTGTCGGCCTTGCGACCCAACAGCGCGGTGGCCACCCGCGCCTTGTCCAATCCCCGGGTCGCGTCGCCCCAGACGACCGTCCGGCCCCCGTGGAGGGTGAGGCTGATCCGGGCCAGACCCTCCACAGTGAGCTCGGAGAGCTCCGTGCGCAGCTGCGGGGTGAGCACCGCCAGCACCTCCAGCGCGGCCCGGGTGCCGGGGTCGCCCGGACCCGGGGTGGCCAGCCGGACCACCGGCAGGCCGTCCGGGGCGCTCGGCACCGTCCGGAACACCACCCCGTCGGCGTCGACCACCACGAACTGCCCGTCCCGCGGCACCGTGGCGACCCCGGTGCGCTCGACCACCGTCACCACCAGCGTGCCCGGCCAGTCCCGGGTCACCGTGGCCCGCTCGACCGGGGCGAGCGCGCCGATCCGGCGGGCGGTGGCGGCCAGGTCGACCCGGGCCAGCGGGACCCCGTCCGGCACCGCCGCCGCGTCCCGCACCTCGACCGGGGTGACCAGCTCCGCGCCGACCACGCGGACCTCGCGGACCCCGAACAGCCCGGTGCCGAGGATCGTCCAGGCGACCAGCGCGGCCACGGCCAGCACCCCGGCGGCCACCGCCCAGGGCAGGGCCGCCCGCATCCGCCGCTGCCGGGCCCGGGCCATGAACCGCCGGGTGGACGGCGGGACCGCGTCGCTGCCGGCCCGAACGAGCTGCCAGCGCCGGACCGGGCCGCGCCGGGAGCCGCCGCCGTCCGGGCCGGCGGTACGGCCCCGTGCCGGGCCCGGGCTCATCCGGCGGCGGAGGCCGCGCCGTCCGGGCCGACGGCCATACCGAGGGCCGTCGGGTCGGCGACGCCGGTCCGCGCGGCCAGGGCGTCGAGCAGCTGGTCGCCCATCAGCGAGATCGGCGGCGCACCCATGGTCACCACCACGTCGCCGGATCGGGCCCGCTTCGCCACCTCGATCGGCGCGTCCTCCCAGGAGTCGACGAAGACCTTCTGCCCCGCGGGCAGCGGCACCGCCTCGACCAGGGCGGCCGAGCCCTCCCCCGGCTGGCGCAGCTCACCCGGCCCGAAGACCTCCAGCAGCACCAGCTCGTCGGCGATGCCCAGCGCGGCGGCCATCTCCGCCTGGAGGTCCCGGGTGCGGTAGAGCCGGTAGGGCTGGAAGACCACGATCAGCCGGCCGTCCCCGGCCACCTCGCGCAGCGTCTGCAACGCCAACGTCATCGAGGTCGGGTGGTACGCGTACTCGTCGTAGACCAGCACGCCGTCGGCGACGCCCTTGCGCTCGAAGCGCCGGCGTACGCCGGGGAACGCGCCCAGCGCCGCCTCGGCCGCCTCGACCGGCAGCTCCAGCAGGTACGCGGCGAGCACCGCCGAGGCGCTGTTGAGCCCCATGTGCCGGCCGGGGATCGGCAGCCGGATCTCGCCCAGCGAACGGCCGTCGATCTCGGCCAGGTAGCGGACCCCCTGCGCCGAGGACGCCATCTCGCGCAGCCGCAGGTCGGCGTCGACCGACTCGCCGTAGGTGTGCACCCGGCGGCCCTCGGCGCGCAGCGTCTCGGCCAGCCGGCGGCCGCCCGGGTCGTCGGCGCAGGTGATGATGACACCGTCCGGGTCGGTGAGCCGGGCGAACTCGGCGAAGGCCGCCTCCAGGTTGGCCAGGTCGCCGTACGTGTTGAGGTGGTCCGCCTCGATGTTGGTGATGATCGAGACGTACGGGCGGTAGATCAGGAACGAGCGGTCGCTCTCGTCCGCCTCGACCACGAAGTACTCGCCGGTGCCGTGGTGCGCGCCGGAGCCGACCTCGGAGATCTCCCCGCCGATGACGAAGGACGGGTCCACCCCGGCCTGCTGGAGCACCATGGTGACCATCGAGGTGGTGGTGGTCTTGCCGTGGGTGCCGGCGACCGCCACCGTCCGGCGGCCGGTCATCGCCGCGGCGAGCGCCTCGGAGCGGTGCAGCACCCGCAGGCCGCGCCGGCGGGCCTCAACCATCTCCAGGTGGTCCTGCGGGATGGCGGAGGAGTAGACCACGGTGTCCACGCCGTCGAGGTTGGCCACCTCGTGGCTCATGTGGATCGTCCCGCCGAGCGCCCGCAGCCCGGCCAGGGACGGCCAATCGCGCAGCTCGCTGCCGGAGACCGGCAGGCCGCGGGTGAGGAAGAGCCGGGCCAGGCCGCTCATGCCGACCCCGCCCACCCCGATCAGGTGGATCCGACCCAGATCCTCCGCGGTGAGCGTGCCGGCCGGGGTGAACTGCGCGGTGTTCATTCCGAGTACCTTCCCGTCGCGGCGTGCCCACTCACCGGGCCACCGCCTCATAGACGAAGTTCAGCAGCGCGACGTCGCCGTCCCGCCGCCCGTACGCGGCCGCGGCGGCACCCATCGCGGCGAGCCGGCGAGGGTCCCGGACCAGCGGGATGACCGTCCGCTCCAGCCAGTCCGGGGTCAGCTCGGCGTCGTCGACGAGCAGCCCGCCGCCGGCCTCCACCACGGGCAGCGCGTTGCGCTTCTGCTCCTGGTTGCTGTGCGGGTACGGCACGTAGATGGCGGGCAGCCCGATGGCGGCCACCTCGGCGCAGGTCATCGCCCCGCCGCGGCCCAGCATCAGGTCGGCGGCGGCGTAGCCCAGCTCCATCTCGGACAGGTAGGGCAGCGCGACGTACGGCACCGGCAGGTCGGTGGGGATCGGCACCGGCTCGTTGCGCGCGCCCATCACGTGCAGCACCTGCACGCCGTTGCGGGCCAGCTCCTTGGCCGCGCCGGAGACCGCCAGGTTGATCGAGCGGGCGCCCTGCGAGCCGCCGGCGACGAAGAGCACCGGCAGGTCGGGGCGGAGCCCGAAGTGGGCCCGGGCGGCGTCGCGCAGGGCGTTGCGGTCCAGCCCGGCGATGCCGCGGCGCAGCGGCACGCCGACCACCCGGGCGTCGCGCAGCGACTCGGCCTGCGCCGGCTGGTGCGGGAAGCCCACCGCGACGTTCCTGGTGAACTTCATGCCGAGCCGGTTCGCCACGCCCGGCGGCACGTTCACCTCGTGGATGACGATCGGCAGCTCGCGGCGCCAGGCGGCGAGGTAGCCGGGGACGGAGACGTACCCGCCGAAGCCGACCACGACCTCGGCCCCCACCTCGTCGATCACCTTGCCCGCGGCGCGGGCCGCCTTCCACATCCGGTCCGGGGTGCGCACCAGGCTCATGTTGACCGAGCGGGGCAACTGGTACGCCGGGATCTGCCGCAGGTCGTAGCCGGCCGGCGGGATCAGCTCGTTCTCCAGGCCCTTCGGGGTGCCCAGGCAGGTGATCCGGACGCCCGGGTCGTGTCGGCGCAGGCAGTCGGCAAAGGCGAGCAGCGGGTAGATGTGCCCACCCGTGCCTCCTCCGCAGAGCACCACCGAACGCAGCGGACCCATCAGCGTCTCCTCTCGTTCGCCGTCCCGCCCCGGGTCCGGCCCTGCCGGCCGTCACGCGGTGCGGCCTGGTCGTCGGACCGCCGCGTTCGCGCCCGGGGCACGGACCCTCGGGCAGCCGGTGGCGGCGCCGGGCGGCGACGCCGGCCGGGAAGCGGCGGCAACGGGGCCCAGACTAGTCGGACCCACCGGGCCGGCGGACGGGCATGCAGGGCTCGGGCCGCGTCGGGCTCGGCGCGGGCGAACGAGGCGAGCATGCCGACCGCGGCGAGCGTCACCACCAGGGCGCTCCCGCCGTCGGAGATGAACGGCAGCGGGACGCCGGTCAGCGGCAGCAGACCGATCACGCCACCGATGTTGATCACCGCCTGGCCGACCAGCCAGGTGGTGACTGCGGCGGCGGCCAGTCGGCGGAACGGGTCGTCCACCCGGCGGGCGATGCGCAGCCCGGTGTAGGCCAGCACGGCGAAGAGCACCAGCACCACGGTGCAGCCCACCACGCCCAGTTCCTCGGCGATGATCGCGAAGATGAAGTCGTTGTGCGCCTCGGGCAGCCAGCCGAACTTGAAGCTGCTCTTGCCGAGCCCGACGCCGAACCAGCCGCCGTGCTCGATCGCATTGCGGGCCTGGACGATCTGGTAGCACCAGGTCTCGAAGCAGGTCGTCGGATCGGGGGGGTTGAAGAACAAGGTGAGGCGGGCCAGCCGGTAGTTCTCCTCGCCCCGGGCCCCGGAGCCGGCGCCGAGGGACGCCACCGCGACCAGCAGGCCGATCCCGAGCAGGCCGATCGCGGAGAGCGTGGCGAAGACGCGCATCCGCACCCCGGCCGCCCAGAGCAGACCGACCACCAGGGCCAGCAGGCAGAGCATGCTGCCCAGATCGTTGTAGCCGACCAGCACGAAGAGCAAGCCGACCACCGGGAAGAGCGGGGTGGCCAGCTCCTTCCACCAGCCCAGCGCGGCGCCCTTGCGGGCCAGCACGTGCGCGCCCCACAGCGCCAAGGCCAGCTTGGCCAGCTCGACGGGCTGCACCTGGACCGGCCCGAGGTAGAGCCAGAGCAGGTGGGCGCGGAGCGGGCCGACCGACTTGATTCGGAACAGTGACTCCAGCGCGACGAGCAGGTTGAGCAGGAGCAGGAGCACCACGGCCACCCCGAGCACCGGCCGGCCCAGGGCGCGGAAGCTCCGGGCGGGCAGCCGCTGGCAGGCCCAGAACGCGACGATGCCGATCACCGCGAAGATCGTCTGCTTGACCAGCGACGCCGAGGCGTCGCCGGCCTCGGCGTAGTCCTTGACGCTGGTCGCGGAGAAGACCATGGTCAGGCCGATCAGCAGCAGCAGGCCGGCGCTGGAGAGCAGCAGGTAGTAGGAGGCCAGCGGGCGGGCCAGCAGGCCGCGCAGCGCCGCCAGGCCGCCGGCCGCGTCCAGACCGGTGATCGCCGCCGGCGGGTCGGCGGTACGCCCCGCGCCCGCGACCCGCCGTGCCTGGGTCTCCGCCGTCGTCGTCGTGCCGGTGCCGCCTCGGTCCTCCCCCACGAGCCCATCATCGCCGCTTCGCCGGGCCCGTTCCCGCCGTTCGGCCCGGCCGGCGTGTCGGAATGCGCGACGGGGGCCCCTCAGCTGAGTGGGACCCCCGTGCGCGGCGTCGCGGCCCAGCCCGGGCTGGCCTCGGCCCGGCCCGGCCCGAGGCTGGCGTCGCGGCTCAGCTCATGCTGGCCAGGAAGTCGCTGTAGAACAGGCCGAGGGCGATGGCGACGCCGATCCCGGCGATGATCCAGAACCGCACCACGATGTTGACCTCGCTCCAGCCGGCAAGCTCGAAGTGGTGCTGCAGCGGCGACATCCGGAACACCCGCTTGCCGGTGGTCCGGAAGGAGATGATCTGGATCACCACCGACATGGTGATGATCACGAACAGCCCGCCGATGATCGGCAACAGCAGGATGGTCCGGGTGGACATCGCCATGCCGGCGATCAGACCGCCCAGCCCGAGCGCGCCGGTGTCGCCCATGAAGATCCGGGCCGGCGAGGTGTTCCACCAGAGGAAGCCGACGCAGGCCCCGGCCGCCGCCCCGGCGATCAGCGCGATCTCCAGCGGGTCCCGGACGGTGTAGCAGTAGTTGTTCGGGTTGGCGGTGTAGGTCGAGTCGGCGCACCAGTGCCGGTACTGCCAGAACGCGATCAGCGCGTACGCGGCGAGGACCATCACCGAGGCGCCGGTGGCGAGGCCGTCCAGGCCGTCGGTGAGGTTCACCCCGTTGGTCGCGGCCATCACCACGAAGATGAACAGGACGACCGCGCCGACCTTCGTCAGGTCCAGCGCCGGGATGTCCCGGATGAAGCTGAGCGTCGTGCTGCCCACCGTCTCCGCGTTGGTCCGGGCGCCCGACGCGTCGTACATGGTGCTCGGGAAGTAGAGCGCCACGACGCCGAAGATCGCCCCGACCAGGATCTGGCCGGCCAGCTTGCCGCGCTTGTTCAGGCCGCCGCTGTGCCGCTTGCGGACCTTCAGGAAGTCGTCGATGAAGCCGACCGCGCCGGAGAAGACCATCAGGCCGAGCAGCACCAGCGCGGTGATGGTCGGCTCCACCTGGGCGATCTGCGCGTCCGGCAGGGTGGTCAGCGCGAGGTGGCCGGCGACGTACGCGATCACCGTGGCCAGGATGAAGACCACGCCGCCCATCGTCGGCGTGCCCTTCTTGGTCTGGTGCATCGCCGGGCCCTCGGCCCGGATCGGCTGGCCCGCCTTGAGCCGGGTGAACACCTTGATCGCGATCGGGGTGCCGAGCAGCGAGACCAGGAACGCCACGCCGACGGCGATGATGACCGCCCTCATGCAGCGCCCTCGTTCCCGGCGGCGTCGGCGCGCAGCGCGTCGGCCACCTCCCAGGTGCGGTACCGGGAGCCCTTCACCAGGACCGCGTCGCCCGGTCGTAGCTCGCTGCGCAGCACCTCGACGGCCGCCGCCTGATCGGTGAGCAGCACCGACTCTCCTCCCCAGTCACTTACCGCTGTCGCGCCCTCGTGGATCGGCGCCGCCGGCTCGCCCACCACGAGCAGCCGGTCCACACCCAGCTCCGCCGCGAGCCGGCCGACCTCCCGGTGCCCGTCGCGTTCGAAGTCGCCCAGCTCGGCCATGTAGCCGAGCGCGGCAAAGATACGCCCCTCGCGGCGCAGGCCGGCCAGCGCGCGCAGCGCCACCGCCATCGACGCCGGGTTGGCGTTGTACGAGTCGTCGATCACGGTCACCCCGTCGGGCCGGTCGAAGACGTCCATCCGCCGGGTGGAGACCAGCCCCAGCTCGCCCAGGGCCACGGCCACCTCGGCCGGCGGCATCCCGAGCTCGCGGGCCACCGCCGCCGCGGCCAGCGAGTTGGAGACCTGGTGCCGGCCGGTCAGCCCGAGCCGCACCGGCGCGCTCCCCTCCGGGGTGACCAGGGTGTACGACGGCCGGCCCCGGTCGTCGAGGGTCACCTCGACCGCCCGGACGTCGGCGTGCGCCGCCTCGCCGTACCGGACCACCCGGGCGCCGGTGCGCGCCGCCATGGCGTCCACCAGCGGGTCGTCGGCGTTGAGCACGGCCAGCCCGTCGGCCGGCAGCGCCTCGACCAGCTCCCCCTTGGCCAGGGCGATGTTCTCCACCGAGCCGAACTCGCCGAGGTGCGCCACCCCGACGTTGAGCACCACGGAGATCCGCGGTGGCACCACGTCGCAGAGGTAGCGCACGTGCCCCACCCCGCGGGCACCCTTCTCCAGCACCAGGAACCGTGTCTCCGGCGTGGCCTGCAACGCCGTGTACGGGTGCCCCAGCTCGTTGTTGAACGAGCCGGGCGGGGCCACCGTCGGGCCGAGCCGGACGGTCACCTGGGCGATCAGGTCCTTGGTGGTGGTCTTGCCCGACGAGCCGGTCAGCCCGATCACGGTCAGCTCCGGCAGCCGGTCCACCACGGCGCGGGCCAGCCGGCCCATCGCGGTCAGCGCGTCGCCCACCAGCACCATCGGCACTCCGGGCACCTCGCGGGTGCCCAGCACCGCCACCGCGCCCGCGTCCACCGCGCGGGCCGCGTAGTCGTGCCCGTCGACCTTCTCCCCGGGGAACGCGACGAAGAACGCGCCGGCGGTGACCTTGCGCGAGTCGAACTCGACCGGGCCGGTGACCCGGGCGTCCGGGTCGGCGCCGACGAGGCGGCCGTCGACGGCCGAGGCGACCTCGGCCAGGCTCAGCGGGATCACCGTCGACCCGCCAGGTCCCCGAAGCGGGCGCCCAGCGCCTCCGCCAGCTCCACCCGGTCGTCGAACGGGTGCACCTCGCCACCGACCTCCTGGCCGCGCTCGTGCCCCTTGCCGAGCAGCGCCACCACGTCGCCCGGCTCGGCGAGCCGGACCGCCTCGGCGATGGCGGCCCGCCGGCCCGGGGCCTCGATGATCCGGGCGACCGTGCCGGCCGCGTACGCCCCGGCCAGCACCTCGGCCCGGATCGCGGCCGGGTCCTCGGTGCGCGGGTTGTCGTCGGTCACCAGCACCACGTCGGCGCCCTGGGCCGCGGCGGCGCCCATCACCGGCCGCTTGCCCCGGTCCCGGTCCCCACCCGCGCCGATCAGGCAGATCAGCCGCCCCGCGCTCAGCTCGCGCAGCGCTGCCAGGGCGGCCACGATGGCGTCGGACTTGTGCGCGTAGTCGACCACGCCGCGCACCGGACCGGCCGTGCTGACCAGCTCCAGCCGCCCCGGGACGCCGCCGCAGGCGGCCACCCCCTCGACGGCGGTCGCCGGGTCGACCCCCACGGCCACCAGGCTGGCGATGGCCAGCAGCGCGTTGGCCACGTTGTGTCGGCCGGGCAGCGCCACCCCGGCGGGCAGCACCAGGCCGGCGGGGCCGTGGACGGTGAAGCGCTGGGCGTACCCCTCGCCGCCGACCTCGTCGGCCCACCAGGTGGCGGCGCGGTCGCCGGCCGCCGAGTAGCTGACCGTGGCGGGCTTGAACAGCGGACGCAGCGCCGGGTCGTCGTGGTTGAGCATCTCGACCGCGCAGCGGCCGTCGAAGAGCCGCGCCTTGGCCGCGAAGTAGTCGGCCGAGTCGGCGTGGAAGTCGAGGTGGTCGGAGCCGAAGTTGGTGTAGCCGCCGACGGTGAACCGGACCCCGCCGACCCGCCCCATCGCCAGGGCGTGGCTGGACACCTCCATCACCACCGCGGTCACCCCGCGCTCGCGCGCGGCGGCGAGCATGGCGTGCAGGTCGGTCGCCTCCGGGGTGGTCCGCACGCTGTCGATCACCAGGTCGCCCAGCCGGGTCTCCACGGTGCCGATCAGGCCGGTGGTGTGCCCGGCGGCGCGCAGGCCGGACTCGACCAGGTAGGCGGTCGAGGTCTTGCCGGCGGTGCCGGTGATCCCGATCACGGTCAGCCCCGCGGTCGGGTCGCCGTAGACGGCGGAGGCGAGGTCGCCGAGCACCGCCCGGGGGTCGGGGACCACCAGGGCGGGCAGGCCGGCCGCGGCCACCTCGGCGGCGCCGGCCGGGTCGGTCAGCGCGGCCACCGCGCCGGCGGCCACGGCGGCGGCGGCGAACTCCGCGCCGTGCCGGCGGGCGCCGGGCAGCGCGGCGTACAGGTCGCCGGGGCGGACCTCCTGGCTGGCGTGGGTCGCCCCGGTCACCGCCACGTCGGCGGCACCCTCCGGCGACGCGACGGCGAGCCGGGCGGCGAGGTTGCCGAGCCGGACTCCGGGCACGGTACGGGGGCGTGGATTGCCGGGCACGGCGTCAGACCCTACCCGGTCGTCCGGTTCCGACCGCACAGCCGCCCCGGTGGTTCGTCCCCACCTACCGATGATGTCCCGCCGTGGCCGCTCAGCGCGGAAAGACCTCGAACTTGGGAGCCTTGCCGCCGGACGGGGGAACCCGGTAGTGCCGCAGCGTGAAACCCATCATCTCGCGGAAGGCGGGGGCGGCCACCGTGCCGCCCTCGCCGCCGGGGCTCCACACGAACACCGCCACCACGTACCGGGGCTTCTCCGCCGGGGCCATGCCGATGAACGAGCCGACCTCGCCGGGCTGTTTCTCGCCGTCGACCAGCCGCCAGCCGGTGCCGGTCTTGCCGGCCACCCGGTAGCCGGGCACCGCCGCGGCCACGCCGGTCGCCCCGTCCACGGTCGTCACCGCCTCCAGGATGGTGCGCAGCGCGGCGGCGTTCTGCGGGCTGAGCACCGGCCGGGTGACCGGCGGCTCGGCCGGTGTGCGCTTCCCGTCCCCCCCGATGACCTCCTTGATCAGGTGCGGCTGGACGTAGGTGCCGTCGTTGGCGATGGTGGCGTACGCGGCGGCCATCTGCAGGGGCGTGGCGTCCACGCTGTGCCCGATCGGCACCGACCCGTACGACGACTCGCTCCACTCGTCGGCGGGCAGCAGCCGCCCGGCGGCCTCTCCCGGCATCCCCTCGCCGGTGGCCGTCCCCAGCCCGAACCGCTTCTGGTAGTCGATCAGCCGGTCCTGGCCGAGCTTGTCGGCGATCTCGATGGTGCCGACGTTGGACGAGAAGGCCATCATCCCGGGCAGGCTCATCCGCCGGCCGTTCGCCGGGTGGGTGTCGGAGAAGGTCGTGTCGCCCTGGGTGATGGTGTTGGGGATGGGCAGGGTGGTGTCCGGGGTGATCACCCCCTCCTGCAACGCCGCGCCGAAGGTGATCGCCTTGTGCACCGAGCCCGGGTCGACCACGAAGCTGGTCGCCGCGTCCTCCCGGTCGGTCGGCCGGCTCGACCCCGGATCGGCCGCGTTGTAGCTGGGGTGGCTGGCCTGGGCCAGCACGTCGCCGGTCTTCACGTCCAGTGCCACCAGCGCGCCGACGCTCCCCTTGACCTGCGCCATCTGCCGCTTGAGCACCTGCTGCCCCTGGAACTGCAGGTCCCGGTCGATGGTGAGCATCAGCGAGCTGCCCGGCTTGGCCGGGGTGGTCTGGCTGTAGCCGCCGGGGATGGGCGCGTCCAGGTCGCCCTGCCCGGCCTCGTAGACCCGCTTGCCGTCCTGTCCCTGGAGCAGCTTGTCATAGCGCATCTCCAGGCCTTCCAGGCCGTTCATGTCCTGGCTGACGAAGCCGACCAGGTTGGCGGCCAGGTCGCCGCCGGGCACCTCGCGCCGCTCGTCGCGGTGGGTACCGATGCCCTCGAGGTCGAGCGCCTCGATCTGCTTGGCCTTGGCGATGTCGACGCCCCGGGCCAGGTACTGGAACTGCGAATTGCCGCGCCGCTTCATCTTCTCGGCCAGTTCGGAGGCGGGCACGCCGAGCAGCGGCGAGAGCAGCCGGGCGGTGGTCGCGCCGTCCTTGACCCGGGTTGGGTCGGCGAAGACGTACCGGGCCTCGACGCTGCGGGCCAGCGAGGCGCCGGTACGGTCGACGATCGCGCCGCGCGGGGCGGGCAGGTCGACCCGGGTGAGCCGGGAGTCGAGGCCGGCGCCCGCGTACGCCGGGGTGTCCACGGCCTGGATGAAGACCAGCCGGATGCCGATGGTGACGAAGAGCGCCAGGACCAGCATGGTGCCCAGCCGCAGCCGGCGGCGCGGCTCGGCCAGCTTCGGCGGCCGGCGCGGCTTGCGGGAGGGACGGCGGGCCGCCGGGCGGTCCGGCCGGCGCGGCGCGCGCCCGCCGGCGCGGCGACGCGGCGGCGTCAGCTCCTCCTCGTCGTCCGGCCAGGCCGGCCGGGCCGGGACGGTACGGATGACGCCGGCACGGGCGGCCGGTGCGGCGTCCCGCCGCCCGGCGCGCACCCCGGCCCGTCCGCCGTCGAGCACCTGCAACGCCGGGCGGAACGGGTCGCCGGAGCGGCCGGCCCGGGGGGTACGCCGCTGGCCGGCCCGCTCCTCGCGGCCGCCGGCCCGGTCCTCGCTGCTCTCCCGGATGGTCCGGCCCCTGGGCGTGTACGCCCGGGCGTCGGAGATCCCGCCGACGCCCGGCTCGCCGGCGCGCGGGTCCCCGCCCCGGCCGGCCCCGGCCCGGGACGGGCCGCGCCGGGAGCCCGTGGTGGGGTCCCGGCGCGGTTCGTCCGATCTCGGCGGCACTGCTATCCCCCGTTGCCCTGCTGGCTGGTGATCGCCGGCTGCCCGTTGGCGGGCTGCGGCACGCCGATCATCCGGCCGTCCGGCAGCCGGATGTAGGCCGGCTCATCGGCCTTGACCAGGCCGAGCTTGAGCGCCTCGGCGGTCAGGTTGCCCGGCTCCTGAGCCAACTCGATCTGCTTGTTCAGCTGCTGCTCGTCCACGTCGAGGCCGGCCTGCTGCTGCTGGAGCTGCTGGAGCTTGAAGGCGTTCTCGTTGATCTTCGTGTTGACGGCCAGGATGCCCAGCACCCCGCCGACGACCAGCACCACGATCAGCGCCGCGAACGGCGCCTGCGGCACCCGCACCGGCGGCGGCGGCGCGACCCGCAGCCGGGGCGTACCGGCCGTGGTGGCGGCGACCTTCTCGGCCGGCCGCAGCGCGGCGCTGCCCTGGGTCGGGAACTCGCGCGCCCCCCGGGCGCGAGTCTCCTCCTGCCGGCCGGCGCGCGTGGTGTACTGCGCCGCGGTCCGGCCCCCCGACCGCGGTGCGCGCTGCCCGACGGCCTCCCGGCCGTCGCGCTTGTTGACGTTCATGTTCCCTCCCCCTCTTCGTCCGTCCCTCTGCCGTCCCCCGGCGTCGACTCCGGGTCCACTGTGGAACCCGGTGTCGACCCCGTCCCCGGTTGGTGCATCGCCTTGACCCGGCGGCGGTACCGTTCGCGGTCGGTCCGCCCCTGCTGCCCGGCGGTCGGGTCGAGTCGTTCCGCGGCCCGCAGGCGCACCGAGGCGGCGCGCGGGTTCACGGCGACCTCCGCCTCCCCGGGAAGCTCGGCACCCCGGCTGAGCAGCCGGAACGTCGGGCCCGACCCGGGAAGTTCCACCGGGAGGTCGACCGGGCCCTTGCTGCGGACCCGGTCGGCGAGCGCGTGCTTGGTGAGCCGGTCCTCCAGCGAGTGGTAGGACAGGACCACCATGCGGCCGCCCACGTTGAGCGTGTCGAGAGCGGCTGGCAGCGCCGTCTCCAGCGCTGCCAGCTCCCTGTTTACCTCGATCCGTAAAGCCTGAAACGTCCTCTTGGCCGGGTGTCCCCCGGTTCGTCGGGCTGGTGCCGGAATGCTCTCCCTGACCAGCTCGGCCAACCGGGCCGAGGAGGTGATCCGGCCCCGCTCGCGCTCCCGGATGATCGCCGAGGCGATCCGCCCGGCGAACTTCTCCTCGCCGTAGACCCGCAGCACCCGGGCCAGGTCCGGGTGGGCGTAGGTGTTGACCACCTCCTCGGCGGTCACCCCCCTGGTCTGGTCCATCCGCATGTCCAGCGGCGCGTCCTGGGCGTACGCGAACCCGCGGTCGGGCGCGTCCAGCTGCAACGAGGAGACCCCGAGGTCAAACAGGATCCCGTCGATGCCCGGGTAGCCGAGCCGCGCCAGCACCTCGGGCAGCTCGTCGTAGACGGCGTGCTCCAGGTGGATCCGGTCGGCGAAGCGGGCCAGCCGGACCCGCGCGTGGGCGAGGGCCTCGGTGTCCCGGTCCAGGCCGATCAGCACCGTGTGCGGGTGCCGTTCCAGCACCGCCTCGGCGTGCCCGGCCAGCCCCAGCGTCGCGTCGACGTGCACCGTCCGGCCGCCCCGGTCCAGCGCGGGGGCCAGCAGCTCGAGACACCTCTCGAGCAGCACCGGCACGTGCGTGCCGCGTAGCTCCCCCATGTCGACCCCCATTGGTTGAAACGTTCCGTTCGGTCCTGCGACCCTGCTCGTCGGACGACGCCGTGCCGTCGTACCGCCAGATCCCCATCCGCTCCCGCTTCACCTCCCGGGCCGCGGCCCCGGAGACTGATCGTGCGCCTGGCACCGGGGAAGGGGTGCCAGGAACTCGAAAGCGGCTGGAGATCTCGCAGTACGTCGGGCGTCGCCCGCCCTACAGGCCGCCGGGCAGCACCCCCTCCTCGATGTCGGCGAAGTCGTCTTCGCTCTCCGCGAGGTAGGTCTCCCAGGCCGCCTTGTCCCAGATCTCCACCCGGGTGCTCGCCCCGATCACCACCAGCTCCCGGTCGAGCGCGGCGTACGACCGGAGGTGGGCCGGGATGGTGACCCGCCCCTGTTTGTCGGGGACCTCGTCGTGCGCGCTGGCGAAGAAGACCCGGCTGTAGGCCCGGGCCGCCTTGTGCGTCATGGGCTGCGCGCGCAACTGGTCGGCGATCCGCTGGAACTCGGGCGTGGGGAAGACATAGAGGCAGCGATCCTGCCCTTTGGTGATCACGACACCCCCCGCCAGCTCGTCCCGGAACTTCGCCGGGAGGATCAACCGGCCTTTGTCGTCCAGGCGTGGGGTGTGGGTGCCGAGGAACATCGGCCCTACCCCCCTCGCCCTTTAGCGGCATTCGCGGTGCCGCTGACCCCCCGGGCCGGTGGGCCCTCCCGGCCTCACCATCGCGCCCCACTCTACTCCACTTCCCTCCACCTGCAACCGGAAACGCCCGCGTGGCGCGTCGCCGTCCTAGGCAAAAGAGCACGTCAAAAGGGGTGGAGCGGAGTGGAGGGCCGGAGCACCCCCCGCGCCGCGTCCGCTACCCGACATAGATCGACTCCGTCCGGCGGAGCGCGGGGCGACCGGACGCCCGGCCGGAACCGGCCGAACGGTTCGCCGTCGGCGGCGATCTGGCGGGCGTGCGGGTCCGGTAACCTCGCTCGGGTGACGGACGCGAAGATGCCCCTGCGGGCAAAGGTGGCCAGCTCGGTGTCGCGGACCGCCGCGGCGCTGTCGCGGGCCGCCGGCCGGGGCGACGGCTCGGTGATCGGCGGCTGGATCGGGCTGAAGATCGACCCCGACCTGCTGGCCCACCTCTCCGCCGGCCGCGCCATCGCGCTGGTCTCCGGTACCAACGGCAAGACCACCACCACCCGACTCGCCGCCGCGGCCGTCGGCGTGCTCGGCCGGGTCGCCACCAACTCCTTCGGCGCCAACATGCCGACCGGCCACACCTCCGCGCTGGCCAAGGCCGGCAGCACCCCGTACGCGGTGCTGGAGGTGGACGAGCACTACCTCGCGCAGGTGCTGGAGGCCACCGAGCCGCACGTCGTGGCGCTGCTCAACCTCTCCCGCGACCAGCTGGACCGGGCCAAGGAGGTCGCCATGATGGCGCAGCTCTGGCGCGCCGCGCTGGTCCGGCACGCCGACGTGCGGGTGGTGGCCAACGCCGACGACCCGCTGGTGGTCTGGGCGGCCACCCCACCGGGCGACCCGGCCCGGGGGATCAACCCGCCGCACGTCACCTGGTTCAGCGCCGGCCAGCGCTGGCACGACGACTCCTGGGTCTGCCCCGAGTGCGGCTCCACCATCCAGCGTTCCGGGGAGCGGTGGTGGTGCACCGGCTGCCCGCTGCGCCGGCCCGAGCCGCAGTGGACCGTGGACGACGACGGCGTCCTCGACCCGACCGGCGCCTGGCACAAGGTCAAGCTCCAACTCCCCGGCAAGGTCAACGTCGGCAACGCCGCGACCGCGCTGGCCGTCGCCGCCGAGTTCGGCGTCCGGCCCGTGGACGCGGTGCTCCAGCTCGGCACCGTCGCCTCCGTCGCGGGCCGCTACGCGCAGGTCGACCGGGACGGGCGCAACATCCGGCTGCTGCTGGCCAAGAACCCGGCCAGCTGGCTGGAGGCGTTCGACATGGCCGACGAGGCGCCCACCCTGCTCTCCATCAACGCCCGCGACCCCGACGGGCTGGACACCTCCTGGCTCTTCGACGTCGACTTCGCCCCGCTGCGCGGCCGGCAGGTGCTGATCACCGGCGACCGGGCGTACGACCTGGCGGTCCGGCTCGACGTCAACGGCGTGCCCTTCCAGCACGTGCGGACGTTCAACGAGGCGGTCCGGGCGGTCCCGCCGGGCCGGCTGGAGGTCATCGCGAACTACACCGCCTTCCAGGACATCCGAGCGGAGTTGGACCGTGTCAACTGAGAGCCTGCGCATCGTCTGGATCTACCCCGACCTGCTCTCCACCTATGGCGACCGGGGCAACATGCTGATCCTGGCCCGCCGGGCGCAGCTGCGCGGGATGCCGGTCGAGGTGCTGGAGGTCCGCTCGGACCAGCGGCTGCCCGCCACCGCCGACGTCTACCTGATCGGCGGTGGCGAGGACGGCCCGCAGGCGCTCGGCGCCCAGCGGCTGCTCGCCGACGGTGGCCTGCACCGGGCGGTCGCCCAGGGCTCGGTGGTCTTCGGCGTCTGCGCCGGCTACCAGCTCCTCGGCACCTCCTTCTTCGCCAAGGGCACCAGGTACGCCGGGCTGGAACTGCTCGACCTCTCGTCCGACCGCGGCCCCACCCGGGCCGTCGGCGAACTGGCCGGCGAGATCGACCCGCGGCTGGGCGTACCGGCCCTGTCCGGGTTCGAGAACCACGGCGGGCGGACCCACCTCGGCCCCGGCGTCTCGCCGCTGGCCCGGGTCACCGCCGGGGTGGGCAACGACGGTGCCACCGAGGGCGCCTGGCGCGGCAAGCTGCTCGGCACGTACTCGCACGGGCCGGCGCTGGCCCGCAACCCGGCCCTGGCCGACCTGCTGCTGCGCTGGGCCACCGGGGTGCACCAGCTCCCGCCGCTGGACGACACCTGGGCCGACCGGCTCCGCTCCGAGCGCCGCGCCGCGGTGGCCGCCGCCGACCGGGCATGATCCCCGCCGGCCGGCGGCTGCTCGGGCAGCCGTCGGCGCGACGCTTCGCCCTGCTGCTGCTCCTGCTCGCCGGGTTCGGGGTGCTGCTGCTGGTGGCGCCCCGACCCGACGTCGCCCAGCTGCCGCAGCTCGCCGCCGCCCTCGACGGGTACGCCCCGGTCGCGGCGATCGTCGCCGGGGCGCTGCTCCTGGTGGCGCTGGTCCCCCGCACCTTCGTCACGCTCGCGTCCGGCGCCATCTTCGGCCCGCTGGAAGGCGCCGCGTACGCGCTCGGCGCGGCCCTGCTCGCCGCGGCGATCGGCTTCGCCGTCGGCCGGGTGCTGGGCCGGGAGTTCGTCGCGGAACGGGTGCGGGGCCGGCTGGCCCGGCTCGACGGCTGGTTCAGCCGGCAGAGCGTGATCGGGGTGGTCACCGTCCGGCTGCTGCCCATCGCCGGCTTCGGCCTGGTCAGCTACGGCTACGGCACCACCGGCGCGCGGGTGCTGCCGTACCTCGTCGGCAGCGTGATCGCCTCCGCCCCGACCGCGTTCGGGTACGCCGCGATCGGCGCGGCGGTCAGCTCGCCGGGCGGCGTCAACTGGTACGCCGCCGCCCCCGCCGGCCTCGGCCTGATCGCCAGCGCGGTGCTGATCTACCGCTGGTGGCGCACCGAACAGCAGCGCCGGCGCGGCCCCGCCTGACGGACTCGGCGTGTCGCGGCCCGGGAGGGCACCGGCCCGGCGAGCGTGATACCTGAGAGGCATCTTTGTTCCTCTCAGGTATCACGCTCGTCGCGGTGCCCGGATCCACGGGCATCACGCTCCGTGTCTGGCTGACCGGTACGCCGGCCCATTCGTCGCGATGACCACGGTTCATCACCGCACACCCTGACCCGCCGAGGAAGGACAGGCGGGGTCAGGCGACGACGGAGACCATCCGGCCCTTCACCACGATGACCTTGCGGGGCTCCTTGCCGGCCAGCGAACCCGCGACCGCCTCCAGCGCCGCCGCCCGGACGTCGTCCTCGGACGCGTCGGCGGGCACCTCGACCCGGCCCCGGACCTTGCCGTTGATCTGCACCGGGTACGTCACCGTCTCGGCGACCAGCAGCGCCGGGTCGGCGGTCGGAAAGTCCGCGTACGTCAGCGAGGCCTCGTGCCCCAGCCGCCGCCACAGCTCCTCGGCCACGTGCGGGGCGAACGGCGCCAGCATCAGCACCAGTGGCTCGGCCACCTCGCGCGGGGTCTCCGACAGCCGGGTCAACCCGTTGGTCAGCTCGATCAGCTTGGCGATCGCGGTGTTGAACCGGATCGCCTCCATGTCGCCGCGGACCCCGTCGACGACCTTGTGCAGCAGCCGGCGGGTCGCCTCGTCGGCCGGCGCGTCGGTGACCCGCAGCGCGCCGGTCTGCTCGTCGACGACCGCCCGCCAGACCCGCTGCAGGAACCGGTACGACCCGACCACCGCCCGGGTCTCCCACGGGCGGGACACCTCCAGCGGACCCATCGACATCTCGTAGACCCGGAACGTGTCCGCGCCGTACGCGGAGCACATCTCGTCCGGGGTGACGACGTTCCGCAGGGACTTGCCCATCTTGCCGTACTCGCGGTTGACCTGGGTGTCGCCCAGGTAGAAGCCACCCTCGCGCTCGGTCACGTCCTCGGCCGGCACGTACCCGCCCCGGGCGTCGGTGTACGCGTACGCCTGGATGTAGCCCTGGTTGAACAGCTTGCGGAACGGCTCGAACGAGGAGACGTGGCCCAGGTCGTACAGCACCTTGTGCCAGAACCGGGCGTACAGCAGGTGCAGCACGGCGTGCTCGGCGCCGCCGACGTACAGGTCGGTGCCCCCGCAGTCACCCGCGCCGCGCGGCCCCATCCAGTACCGCTCGTTCTCCGCGTCGACGAACCGCTCGGAGTTGGTCGGGTCCAGGTAGCGCAGCTCGTACCAGCAGGAGCCGGCCCACTGCGGCATCACGTTGGTCTCGCGGGTGTAGCGCTTCGGACCGTCGCCCAGGTCCAGCTCCACCTCGACCCAGTCGCTCCGGCGCGACAGCGGGGTCTCCGGGTTGCTGTCGGCGTCCTCCGGGTCGAACGTCCGCGGCGAGAAGTCGTCCACCTCGGGCAGCTCGACCGGCAGCATCTCCTCCGGCAGCGCGATGGCGGCACCGGTTTCGTCGTACACGATGGGGAACGGCTCGCCCCAGTAGCGCTGCCGGGAGAACAGCCAGTCGCGCAGCCGGTAGGTCACCGCGCCGGCGCCGTGCCCGTTGGCCTCCAGCCACTCGATGATCCGGGCCTTGGCCTCGACCACCCCCAGGCCGTTCAGGTCCAGGCCGCGGTCGGGCGCGGCGCTGTTGAAGGCCTGGCCGTCCCCGGTGTACGCCTTGCCGTCGAAGCCCTCCGACGGCTGCACGGTCCGCACGATCGGCAGGTCGAAGACCTCGGCGAACGCCCAGTCCCGCTCGTCCTGGGCCGGCACCGCCATGATCGCGCCGGTGCCGTAGCCGGCCAGCACGTAGTCCGCGATGAAGATCGGGATCTGCCCGCCGGTGACCGGGTTGACGGCGTACGCGCCGACGAAGACGCCGGTCTTCTGCCTCGTGTCGGCCTGCCGCTCGACGTCGGTCTTGGCTGCCGCCGCCTTCCGGTACGCCTCGACCGCCGCGCGCGGGTTGGCGTGCCCGCCGGTCCACGCGTCCCGGGTCCCCTCCGGCCACGCGGCCGGCACCAGCGCGTCGACCAGCTCGTGCTCCGGGGCCAGCACCATGTAGGTCGCACCGAAGACGGTGTCCGGTCGGGTGGTGAACACCCGGATCGGGTCCAGGGTGGTGGGGAAGTCGATGTGCGCGCCGGTGGAGCGGCCGATCCAGTTGCGCTGCATCAGCTTGATCGGCTCGGGCCAGTCCAGGGTGTCCAGGTCGTCCAGCAGCCGGTCGCCGTACGCGGTGATCCGCATCATCCACTGCTTCAGGTTGCGCTTGAAGACCGGGAAGTTGCCCCGCTCGGAACGGCCGTCGGCGGTGACCTCCTCGTTGGCCAGCACGGTGCCCAGCCCCGGGCACCAGTTCACCGGGGCCTGCGAGATGTACGCCAGCCGGTGATCGTCGACGATCTTCCGCCGCTCGGCCACGGTCAGTTCGGCCCAGGGGCGGCCGTCCGGGGTGGGCCGGTTGCCTCCCTCGAACTCGGCGATCAGCTCGGCGATCGGCCGGGCCTTCCTCGCCTCCCGGTCGTACCAGGAATTGAAGATCTGCAGGAAGATCCACTGGGTCCAGCGGTAGAAGTCGGTGTCGATGGTGGCCACCGAGCGGCGCTCGTCGTGGGCCAGCCCCAGCCGGCGCAGCTGCGCCTTGTACCGCTCGATGTTTTGCTCGGTAGTGGTCCTGGGGTGGGTGCCGGTCTGCACCGCGTACTGCTCGGCGGGCAGGCCGAACGCGTCGAAGCCCATCGCGTGCAGCACGTTGCGCCCGGCCATCCGCTGATAGCGGGCGAAGCAGTCGGTGCCGATGTAGCCCAGCGGGTGGCCGACGTGCAGGCCGGCACCCGACGGGTACGGGAACATGTCCAGCACGTACAGCTTCTCCGCGCCCGCCCGCGGGTGGTCCGGGTCGGCCAGCGGGCCGGTCGGGTTCGGGGCGTGGAAGGTGCCCTCGCGCGCCCAGACGTCCTGCCACCGGTGCTCGATCTCGTCGGCCAGGGCCGCGGTGTACCGGTACGGAGGGATGTCGCCCGCTGGTACGGCTGCCTCACTCATGGCGTCTCCTCGCTTCGCTCGTCGCCGCCGGCCGTGCCGCGACCGGGCTGGGTGCTGACCTCGCTCGGCGTGGTCAATAGTCGGTATGGGGAGTGGATCCGCTCGCCGTGCCCGCCGGGCCGGCCGGCCCGGGTCACCCGCCGGCCGACGGAGGGCACAAAAAAGCCCCTCGCGCAGGAGGGGCCGCCGTGCTGTCGCGCGTCAGCGCATCAGCACGGCCCGGTAAGAAGCAGGAAGACTCCGACCATGACCGGCAGTGTACCCCGCCCCGCAGTCGCGCATGTCGCCCGCCGCCACGGGTCGGGACGGGCGGGCCGCCACCACCCGTGCCGCGACCCTCCGCCGGTGCCCATTGTGATCATGTCGGGCACCGACAGCGACCGTCAGGTCCCCCGTCCCGGCGAATATTCGGGGCGTAACCGACCGTCTGTCGGCAAGGGGCGGCAGCGGCGAGAAACATGGTTAGCCTGAGAGGCCAGTGAGATTTCTGCGGCAGACGTGGCTCGGCGTCGCGAACCCAACGGCGGGTCCAGGTGCTCTATACAGAGCTGCCGTTCCGGCGACGAGGAGGAGGCCCGTGACACAACAGACCTGGGACGAGGTGGGCGGCATGTTGCCGCACGACGAGTTCCGCGCCGCCAGCGAAGCCATCGTGGCCAACATCGAGCAGGTCATCGAAGGCAAGACCGCGACCGTGCGCCTCGCCTTGGCCGTCCTCCTCGCCGAGGGGCACCTGCTAATCGAGGACGTGCCCGGGGTCGGCAAGACCAAGCTGGCCAAGGCCCTGGCCCGCTCGATCGACTGCTCGGTCCGCCGCATCCAGTTCACCCCCGACCTGCTGCCCAGCGACGTCACCGGGGTCAGCGTCTACAACCAGGAGACGCACGACTTCGAGTTCCGCCCGGGCGCGGTCTTCGCCAACCTGGTGGTCGGCGACGAGATCAACCGGGCCTCGCCGAAGACCCAGTCCGCGCTGCTGGAGTGCATGGAGGAGCGGCAGGTCACCGTCGACGGCGTCACCTACCAGCTCCAGACGCCGTTCATGGTGATCGCCACCCAGAACCCGATCGAGATGGAGGGGACGTACCCCCTGCCGGAGGCTCAGCGCGACCGGTTCACCGCCCGGATCGCCATGGGCTACCCGGACGCCGGCGCCGAGCTGGCCATGCTGGACGGTCACGGCGCCACCGACCCGCTGCAGGAGCTGCGCCCGGTTTCCGACGCCGCGACCGTGCGCCAGCTGATCGCCACGGTCCGCCAGGTGCACGTCGCGGATGCCATCAAGCAGTACGCGGTGGATTTGGTCACCGCCACCCGCGAGGCCCCCGACCTGCGCCTCGGCGCCTCCCCGCGGGCCACCCTGCAGCTGCTGCGCACCGCCCGTGCGGTCGCCGCGCTGGAGGGCCGCGACTACGTGCTCCCCGACGACCTGCAGGCCCTCGCGGTGCCGGTGCTGGCGCACCGGATCATCCCCACCCCCGACGCCCAGCTGGCCCGGCGCACCACCGACGCGATCGTCTCCGAACTGGTGCACCGGCTGGCCCTGCCGCAGGAGCGCAGGCGCACCCCGTACGACACGCCGCGGCCCGCCCCGGGCAACGGTCGCGGGCCGTACGAGCCGCGGAGGCCCTGAGGTGCGCGACGGGCTGCGCGGCCTGACCACCCGCGGCCGCTCGTTCCTGGCGGCCGCGGTCGCGGCGGCGCTCTCCGCAGGCATCCTCGGCGAGAAGGACCTGCTGCGGGTGGCCGTGCTGCTCGCCGTCCTGCCGCTGTTCGCCGCGCTCTACGTCGGGCGCAGCCGCTACAAGCTCGCCTGCAACCGGTCCCTGGAGCCGCACCGGGTGCCGGTCGGGGCCAACTCCCGGGTGGTGCTGCGCCTGCAGAACATGTCCCGCCTGCCCACCGGCACCCTGCTGTTGGAGGACCGGCTGCCGTACGCGCTGGGCAGCCGGCCCCGGGTGGTGCTGGAGCGGCTCGGCGCGCAACAGGCCAGCTCGGTGGCGTACACGGTCCGGGCCGACGTGCGCGGCCGGTACGAGGTGGGCCCGCTGGTGGTCCGGCTGACCGACCCGTTCGGGCTCTGCGAGCTGACCCGGGCCTTCCCCAGCACCGACCACCTGACCGTCATCCCCCAGGTCACCCCGCTGCCGACGGTCCGTCTCCCCGGCGAGTACGCCGGCAGCGGCGACAGCCGGGCCCGGTCGGTGGCGGTACACGGCGAGGACGACGCCGCCACCCGGGAGTACCGAATGGGCGACGACCTGAGGCGGGTGCACTGGAAGTCGACCGCCCGCACCGGTGAGCTGATGGTGCGCCGCGAGGAGCAGCCCTGGGAGAGCCGCGCCACCGTCGTGCTGGACACCCGGGCGTTCGGCCACCGCGGCGACGGGCCGACCGCCAGCTTCGAGTGGGCGGTCTCCGCCGCCGCGAGCATCGCGGTGCACCTGCGCCAGTCCGGCTACAAGCTGCGGCTGGTCACCGGCTCCGGCGCCGACATGGACGCCACCGAGGGCGCCGGGGACGGCCTGCTCCTGGACCACCTGGCGGACGTCCGGCTGGACCAGCGCGGCGAGGTCGCCACCGTGGTACAGCGGGTCCGGCAACGCGCCGACGGCGGCCTGATCATCGCCCTGCTCGGCTCGGTGAGCACGGCCGAGGCCGAGCTGCTGGCCGGGCTGCGGGCCAACGGCGCGACCTGCGTCGGTTTCCTGTTGGACAGCTCCACCTGGCTCAACCTGCCGGAGAGTGCCCGCGCCGAGTCGGAACGGGCGCACGGCGCGGCCGCGCTCGCCCTGCTCCAGGGTGGCTGGCGGGTGATCGGGGTGGACCACGGCGGCCGGCTGCCGGCGCTCTGGCCGCAGGCCGCCCGCGGCTCGCAGGGCTTCGCGTTGCGCGCGGCGCTCGCCGAGACGGTCGCCGGCGGCGTCCGATGACGGAAGGGGTGACGTCGTGATCGCGTCCCGGAACCTCGGCTTCGTGGCCGCTGCGGCGACCCTGCTCGCCGCAGCGCCACTGTCGTCGATCTTCCAGCGCTGGACCTGGCTGATCGAGGCCGCCATCGCAGTGGCCGTGGTCGCCGGGGTGGCCGCGCTGACCCGGCTGGTCCGGGCTCCCCTGTGGGGGCAGGTGCTGGGCATGCTGGCCGGCCTGCTGCTCGCCCTGACCTGGCTCTTCCCGGGCGGCACCGAGCTGGTCGCGTTCCTGCCCACCCCGGCCACCCTGGCCCACTTCGGTGAGCTGGCGCAGGGCTCGTTGCAGGACATGCGCTCGTACGGCGTCGAGGTGCCGGACACCCCGCCGCTGCTGTTCATCACCGTGCTCGGGGTGGGCGCGGTGGCGATCATGGTCGACGTGCTGGCGGTGGGGCTGCGTCGCCCGGCGCTGGCCGGCCTGCCGATGCTGGCGATCTACTCGGTGCCGGTGGCGGTCTACGTGGACAGCGTGCCCGCGCTGCCCTTCGTGGTCGGCGCCTGCGGCTACCTGTGGCTGCTGGTCACCGACAACGTCGACCGGGTACGCCGGTTCGGCCGCCGGTTCACCGGCGAGGGACGCGGCGTCGACGTCTGGGAGTCCTCCCCGCTGGCCGCCGCCGGTCGCCGGCTGGCGGTGGTGGGCGTGGCGCTGGCCGTGGTGGTGCCGCTGGCCGTGCCCGGGATGTCCGGCGGGGTGCTCGACCAGGTCAACTCCAACGGCAACGGCAACGGCAACGGGCGGTCCGGACAGGGCGGCAACCCCGGCCGGATCGACCTGTTCGCCGCGCTCAGCGGCCAGCTCAACCAGTCCGAGGTGACCGAACTGGTGAAGGTGACCACCAACGAGCCGAGCCCGTTCTACCTGCGCTTCGGCGTCGCGGACGAGTTGCGGCCGGACGGCTTCCGGGTGCGCCCGCCCACCGGCCGGCGGGTGGACCGGGACCTGCCCGACCCGCCGGCTCGCCAGAGCGCCGAGCAGCAGCGTTACCGGGCGACCGTTGAGACCACCCGCACCCTGAACATGCCGCTGGCGCCGGTGTACGCCGATCCGGTCAGCACCGACGGGCTCAACGGCAACTGGCTCTACGACCCGAACCTCGGGGTGGTCTTCTCCAACCGGGACAACTCCCGGGGCAAGCGCTACTCGTTCGAGTACGTCCGCTCGACGTTCACCCCGGCGGCCCTGCGCAAGGCCCGGTCCCTGCCGGCCGAGCACCCGATCGCCGTCCAGCAGACACGGCGGCCGTCGGTGCAGCAGGTCGACGTGCTGGTGTCCCGGCTCGTCGAGGGCAAGCAGAACGACTACGACAAGGTCCGGGCGATCTACGACTACTTCTCCCGGGAGAACGGCTTCAGCTACTCGCTGAGCACCAAGGGGGGCACCAGCGGCGAGGAGATCGTCGACTTCCTCACCAACAAGGTCGGCTACTGCCAGCAGTACGCGGCGGCGATGGCCTGGTTGGTGCGCTCCGCCGGCATCCCGGCCCGGGTGGCGTTCGGCTTCACCAACGGCGCCAGCGCGGGCGGCGGGACGTACGTGCTGACCAACCGCAACCTGCACGCCTGGACGGAGGTCTACTTCGACGGGATGGGCTGGGTCCCGTTCGACGCGACCCCGGCGTACGCGGTGCAGGGCGCGAACCGTTCGGCCTGGGCCCCGGACAGCGACGCCCCGGACCCGGAGCCCTCGGAGACCAGCGCTCCCGGCGCCTCCCCCGACGACCCCGCCGCCTTGGCCCGGCCGGACCGCCAGGACGCCGCCGACCGGGACACCGACACCGGCTTCGACCCGGCCGCCGGCGCCCCGACCCGGCGCGCGCCGAGCTGGCGCTGGTGGACGGCGGGCCCGGTGCTGGCCCTGCTCACCCTGCTCTGCCTGCCGGCGCTGCGACGGATGACGCTGCGGCGTCGCCGCCACGGCCGGCCGGCACCGGCGGTCACCACGGCCGGCGGCGGGACGGACGGGGCGGACGCCGAGGCGCCCGGCATGGTCGTCCTCGGCGCGGACCACGACCGGGCCCGCGCCGACGCCCACGCGGCCTGGGACGAACTGCTCGACACGCTGGTCGACTACCGGGTACGCGTCGACCCGACGGAGACGCCCCGGGCCACCGCCGAGCGGCTGGCCCGCGAGGCCGTCGGCGACGACGCCACATCAGCGGGGGCGGTACGACTGCTCGGCCGGGCGGAGGAGCGGGCCCGCTACGCCCGCGATCCGCTCACCGGGGAGCCGCTGCATCCCGCGCTGAAGACGGTCCGGGGCGCCCTCGCCGCCCGGTCGGACCGGCGCACCCGGTTCCTCGCCACCGTGCTGCCGCCGTCGGTGCTGCTGCGCTGGCGGCTGGCGATCGCGGACTCGTCCTCGCGGTTGGTGGCCACGGGCGGGCGGACCCGCTCGCGGCTGCAACGCTGGAGCCCGCGCCGGCTGCTCGCCACCCGGTCCGCCCGCCGCGCCTGATCCGTCCCGCCTGACCCGACGGCCCCGCCGGTCCGACCCACGTCGGCCCGGCGGGGCCGTCCCGGTCAGCGACGACGGACAGCCGACGACGCGCACACCGGGCCGCCCGTCCTGCGTCGGGGGCGAGGCGGCGCCGGGGCCGGGCAGCGGCGCGGCGAGCCCACGGGCACCATCTCTCGGACATCGCGGCATCCGCGTCAGATCGCCGACGAGAAGTCGATCAAGCCCCGGCCGTGGGCCCGGCAGGGGGCCACAGTGGGGCGTCCACCCCGTCAGGGGGCCGGGGCTGGACATGGTGGTACAACGGAGGTGGTCGGACCTCGTCCGGCACCCACCGTCGTGGCGACGCCCACCCGCCTCATCGGCGGTGAGCGTTCAGCGATGTCCCTCCGGGCGCTGTCGCCACCGGTCCTCCATGCGGTCCAGCAGCGACGGCCGTCGACCCGCGCGCCCGCGCGAACGACGGCGACTCGTCGTGCCACCCACCACGTGCAGGTCGGGTGACTGCGACCGGCGATGCGACTGCACCGCGTAGCCCAGCGCGGCCAGCATGACGACGAAGCCCGCCACTGCCAGCGGCGGAGTCTTGATCACCGCGCCGTAGACCAACAGGGCCAGGCCGACGACGACCACGCCGGCAGCGACGAGCAGGCGACGCCGCGCGTGGAAACGCGGATCGCTGGCGCGCACGGCCGAGGCGAATTTGGGGTCCTCGGCAAGCGACCGCTCGATCTGCTCGAACAGCCGCTGCTCGTGCTCCGAGAGCGGCACGGCACTCCTCCCCGGTCACGTAAGTCGGCCCGGTCGGGCCGACAGACCGTGGCAGCCAACCGGCTGCTTGCCGTCAAGTCTACGAGGGGGCTCGCGCGTCGGAAAGCGGGACGACCTACGGCCGGGTCTGATTTTCGCCGCGCCGGGGATCACGCTTGTCGAGCAGACTGGCCGGACCTATGACGGACCGCCCGAATCGGGCAGCCGCGGCGTCGGCGGCGGCTTCCGCCTCCCGCCAGCCGCGCTCGGGCGCGCCGAGGGTCAACTGCCGTGGCGTCTCCGTCGCCCCGGCCAGCCCTTCCACCCGCACGCCGACCAACCGGACCCGCTCTCCGGGGTCGAGAACGGTGTAGAGCGCCCAGACGGTGTCGAAGATCTCCCGGGCCACGTCGGTGGGCACGCCGAGGGTGCGGGACCGGTTGACCGTGCGGAAGTCGGCCAGCCGCACCTTGAGCGAGACCGTCCGCCCGACCTGCCCCGCGCGGCGCAGCCGGGCGCCGACCTTCTCGCTGAGGGCGAGCAGGGCCCGGCGGATCTCCACCGGGTCGGCGACGTCGGCGTCGAAGGTCACCTCGGCGCCGATGGACTTCTCCACGTGCTCCGGGCTGACCGTCCGCGGGTCGCGCCCCCAGGCGAGCTCGTGCAGGTGGGTCGCGGCCGCCTCGCCGACGGCCTTGCGGAGCATCCCGTACGGCGCCTCGGCCAGGTCGCCGACGGTGCTCAGGCCCAGCCGGCGCAGCGTCTCGGCGGAGCGCTCCCCCACCCCCCAGAGCGCGGCGACCGGCAGCGGGTGCAGGAACTCCAGCACCCGACCGGCCGGCACCACGAGCAGGCCGTCCGGCTTGGCCCGGGTGGAACCGAGCTTGGCCACGAACTTGCTCGGGGCCACCCCGACAGAGCAGGTCAGCTGCTGCTCGGCCGCCACCCGCCCGCGGATCCGGCGGGCGATCTCGACCGGCGACCCGAACAGCCGCCGGGCGCCGGCCACGTCGAGGAACGCCTCGTCCAGCGAGAGCGGCTCGACCAGCGGGGTGACGTCCCGAAAGATCTGCATGATGGCCCGGGAGGCCGCCGTGTACTGCCCGAAGTCGGGCGGGAGGTAGACCGCGTGCGGGCAGAGCGCCCGGGCGCGCATGGTGGGCATGGCGCTGCGGACGCCGTACCGCCGGGCCTCGTAGCTGGCGGAGCTGACCACGCCGCGCGGCCCGACGCCGCCGACCACGACGGGCCGGCCGTGCAGCTCGGGGCGGCGGCGCACCTCGACCGAGGCGAAGAAGGCGTCCATGTCGACGTGCAGGATGGGGCTGCCGGAGTCGTCGGCGTCGGGCCCGAAGCGCGGGTCGCCGCCGCACTCCGACCCGCGGCGCGGGTCATGACCGCGCGCGAACGACTGGCTCCGACCCATTCCCGCAGGCTAACCCGCCGGTACGACAGCCCCGCCGGTCAGCCCCGCACCACCAGCAGCGGGATGGTCAGCTCCGCCGCGGTGTCCGCCCCGTGGTATGCGACCAGCCGGGACACCACCGGCGGCTCGGAGCGGGTGGCCAGCACCGCGTACGTGCCGTGGCAGGTCACCACGACGTCGCCGACGCGCTGCAGGTGCTCCCGCGGCACCGGGCCGAACCGCCCGGCGGCCACCGCCTCCTCCCGGGTCTCCACCCGGGCGGCCGGCCCGAGCACCGCCGACCAGGCGGCCACCACGTCGTCGACGGCGCCCGGCTCGACGTGCAGGTAGCGCACCCGCGGCTCCCCGGCGACGACCCGTATCCCGGCCCGCAGCCGGGGGTCGGTGTCCAGGTCGAAGCGGTGCGCGGCGGGCACGTCGAGCTGCCCGTGGTCGGCGGTGACCAGCAGCGCGGCGTCCGGCGGCAGGCCGTCGACGAGCCGGGCGAGCAGGGCGTCCACCCCGGCGGCGGCGAGCCGCCAGGGCGCGGAGTCGACACCGGTGAGGTGGCCGTGCCGGTCCAGGTCGGGGTGGTAGCCGGAGACCAGGGTCGGCCCGGGGCCGGCGGCCAGCGCGGCGAGCATCGTCGCGGCCAGGGCTTCCACCCCGGCCGCGCCCCGGTAGTCGCCGCCCCGGTTGGCGGCCAGGGTGAGCCCGCTGCCGGCGAATTCGGGGCGACTGACGACGGTGACCGCGACGCCGGCCGCCCGGGCCCGCTCCCACTGGGTACGCACCGGCTGCCAGGTCAGCGGCTCCGGGTCGCCGGCCCACTCGATGTGGTTGAGCACCCGGTCGGTGCCGGGCACCCGGACGGTGAAGCCGAGCACCCCGTGCGGCCCGGGCGCGACGCCCGCGCCGAAGCTCACCAGACTGGTCGGCGTGGTGGAGGGAAAACCCGAGGTCAGCGGCCGACCTGCGGTCGCGGCCAGGCCGGCCAGGGTCGGCGCGTACGGCGCGGCGGTCGGGATCTGGTACCAGCCGAGCCCGTCGACCAGCAGCACGGCGATCCGGCGCACCCCGGCCAGGCGGGAGGTCAGCCCGAGCAGGTCGACCGCGCCGGGCACGCCGAGCACGGCCAGCGCGCTGGGCACCACGTCGGCGAGGCTGCCGCCCCCGTAGCGCGGCGCCACCACGTCCAGCGGAGCGGGCGGTGGCGGGAAGGTCATGCCGGCCGGCGGGCGAACAGGTGCAGCTTGGCGGCGAGATCCCGGTACGGCGACCGGGCGGCGAGGGCCCGTTCTAGCTCGACCAGGGCGCCCGGCTGGCCGTCGGCCACGGCGGCGGGGAGCAGGTCGGCGAGGACGCGTACCCCGTGGATCTCCTCGACGGTGAGCCCGGCGGCGCGCAGCAGCGCGGCGGCCCCGGCGGCGTCGAAGCGTCGGCGCAGGGTGTCGCGCGGCCCGGCGGAGCCGTCCGGGGCGGCGGCGAGCGCGGCGGCGACGTCCAGGTGGCCGTTCATCGCCCGGGCCAGCACGGCGGCGGCCCTGCCGGCGACCAGCACGCTGGCCGCGCCACCGGGTCGCAGCGCGGCGGCCAGCGCGGCGACCACCGGCGTCGGGTCGTCGACCACCTCCAGCACGGAGTGGCAGAGCACCAGGTCGGCGCTGGCCGGTTCGACCAGCCCGGCCAGCGCGTCGCCGTCGCCCTGGACGGCGCGTACCCGGGCGGCCACCCCGGCCTCGGCGGCCCGGCGGGTCAGCGCGGCGAGCGCGTCGGGGCTGGCGTCGACCACGATGACCCGGTGCCCGGCCTGGGCGAGCGGGACAGCGAAGCCGCCGGTCCCGCCGCCGACGTCGAGCACGGTCAGCTCGTCGCCGGCACGTCGGTCCAGCTCGGCGGCGAGGACCGACCAGATGACAGCGGTACGGGGGGTCAGCGGCGGCCCGGTGAACCGGCCTGGGGTGGTCTGCTCCACCCCGTCGAGCCTAGTCACCCACGCCAGCCGACCCCCCGCAGGCGGTGCCGCGCCTCTCGGGTCAGGACTCGCCGCCGCCGGCGGGGTCCTCCTCCGCGCGGGACCGGTTGGCGTTGGCCACCGGGCCATCGTGCACCTGATACTCGCGCGTCTCCACGTCCTGCGCCGGCGCCCAGCCGGCGCCGAGCTGGGTGCGCCGGGCGTTCGCCACGCCACCGGTGTACATGCTGTTCGACGTCATCGCGTCTTCCCCCTTGCCGCGAACGGGCCACTCTGCCCGCACGTGCCGGAAGTCTCCCGCCTGACGGCCCGAGAAACCGTAATGTGGATCACTGAAGTCAGCGAAAATCGCGGGACGCCGGGCTGACCGGCGGCTCGATGGCGTCCAGCCGGTCGGCGGTGAGGCTGGTGACTCCCTCGTGCCGCTGCAACCGGCCTCGCACCACCAGCGCCGTGCTGGTGCGGGCGATTCGACGATAGCGCTGCCAGAGCCCCGGGGAGCAAGTGACATTGAGCATCCCCGTCTCGTCCTCCAGGTTGAGGAAGGTGACCCCGCCGGCGGTCGCGGGCCGCTGCCGGTGGGTGACGATCCCGCCGACCCGAATCCGCCGGCCGGGCTCCACCCGGCCGAGCCGGGCGATCGGCACCGCACCCAGGGCGTCGAGCCGGTCCCGGATGAACCGGGCCGGGTGGCTCTCCGGGGACAGCCCGGTCGCCCAGACGTCGGCGACCAGCCGGTCCACCGCCTCCATCCCGGGCAGGGTGGGCGCGGCCGTCCCGGTCACCGTGCCGGGCAGCCGGCCCGGCCGGTCCTGGGCCGCCGCGCCGGCGGCCCAGAGCGCCTGCCGCCGGGTCAGCCCGAAACAGGCGAAGGCGTCCGCGGTGGCCAGCGCCTCCAGCTGCGCGGCGGTCAGCCCGACCCGCCGGGCCAGGTCCGGCATGTCCCGGTACGGCCCGTGCGCCGCCCGCTCCGCCTCGATCCGCTCGGCCACGTCGTCACCGAGGGTGCGTACGCTGCCCAGCCCGAGCCGGACGGCCGGCCCGCCCAGCCCCCACTCGTGCGGCGGCTCCCCCGGCTGGCTCCCCCACCGGGTCTCCGGCGTCGACTCCAGCACGGCCTTCGCCCCGCTGGCGTTGATGTCCGGCCGGCGTACCTCGACGCCGTGCCGCCGGGCGTCGTCGACCAGGGTCTGCGGTGAGTAGAAGCCCATCGGCTGGGCGTTGAGCAGCGCGGCCAGGAACGGCCCCGGGTGGTGGCGCTTGAGCCAGGAGCTGGCGTAGACCAGGTAGGCGAAGCTCATCGCGTGGCTCTCCGGGAAGCCGTAGCTGGCGAACGCGGTGAGCTTGCGGTAGACGTCGTCGGCCAGCTCGCCGGTGATGCCCCGCTCGGCCATCCCGGCGTAGAGCCGGTCGGCGATCTGCGCCATCCGCTCCACCGAACGCTTGGCCCCCATGGCCCGGCGCAGCTGGTCTGCCCCGGCCGCGTCGAAGCCGGCCAGGTCGATCGCGAGCTGCATGAGCTGCTCCTGGAACAGCGGCACGCCGAGGGTCTTCTCCAGCGCGTTGCGCATCAGCGGATGCGGGAAGGTCACCGGCTCCTGGCCGTTCTTGCGCCGGATGTACGGGTGCACCGAGCCGCCCTGGATCGGGCCGGGCCGGATCAGCGCCACCTCGACCACCAGGTCGTAGAACTCGCGGGGCTTGAGCCGGGGCAGGGTGGCCATCTGGGCGCGGCTCTCCACCTGGAACACCCCGACCGAGTCGGCCCGGCAGAGCATGTCGTAGACCTCGGGGTCGTCCAGCGTCATGTCGCCCAGGTCGAGGGTCATCCCGATCATGTCGTAGCCGTAGTGCAGCGCGGAGAGCATGCCGAGGCCGAGCAGGTCGAACTTGACCAGGCCGACGGCGGCGCAGTCGTCCTTGTCCCACTGGAGCACGCTGCGGCCGGGCATCCGGCCCCACTCCACCGGGCACACCTCGATCACCGGCCGGTCGCAGATCACCATGCCGCCGGAGTGGATGCCCAGGTGCCGGGGGAACGTCTGCAGCTCGTTGGCGTACGCGACCACCTGCTCGGGGATGTCCTCGACGTCGACCGAGGCGACCGAACCCCAGCGGTCGATCTGCTTGCTCCAGGCGTCCTGCTGGCCGGGCGAGAAGCCGAACGCCTTGGCCACGTCCCGCACCGCCGAACGGGGCCGGTAGGAGATGACGTTGGCGACCTGGGCGGTGTGCTCCCGGCCGTACCGGGTGTAGACGTGCTGGATCACCTCCTCCCGGCGGTCGGACTCGATGTCCACGTCGATGTCGGGCGGGCCGTCGCGTTCCGGGGCGAGGAAGCGCTCGAAGAGCAGCCGGTGCCGGACCGCGTCCACATTGGTGATCCGCAGCGCGTAGCAGACCGCCGAGTTGGCCGCCGAGCCCCGGCCCTGGCAGTAGATGTCCTGCTCACGGCAGAACGTGACGATGTCGTAAACCACCAGGAAGTAGCCGGGGAAGCCCAGCTGCTCGATCATCGTCAGTTCGTGCTCCAGCTGCGCGTACGCCTCGGGATGCGCCTCGGGCGGGCCGTAGCGTTCCCGGGCCCCCCGCATCGTCAGGTGGCGCAGCCAGCTCATCTCGGTGTGCCCCGGCGGCACCGGGTACGCCGGCAGCTTCGGCGCGACCAGCTGGAGGTCGAAGGCGAGCTCGGCGCCGAACTCGGCGGCCCGGGCCACCGCCTGAGGGTACGCGGCGAACCGGGCCGCCATCTCCGCGCCGCTGCGCAGGTGCGCGGTGGCGGCGGCGGGCAGCCAGCCGTCGATCTCGTCCAGGCTGCGCCGGGCCCGTACGGCGGCCAGGGTGGTGGCGAGCCGGCGCCGGCCCGGGGTCGCGTAGTGCACGTTGTTGGTGGCCACCGTGGGCAGCCCGGCGGCGGCGGCCAGCTCGGCGAGGGCGTCGTTGCGGTCGGCGTCGACCGGGTGCCCGTGGTCGGTCAGCTCCACCGCCACCGTCTCGGCGCCGAAGAGGGCGGTGAGCCGGTCCAGCTCCCGGGCCGCCGCGTCGACGCCCTCGGTGAGCAGCGCGCCCGGCACGTGCCCCTTGCGGCAGCCGGTGAGCACCAGCACGTGATCGCGCAGCTCGGCGGCGACCTCCTCCAGCTCGCCGTAGACCGGGCGGCCCTTCTCCCCGCCGCGCAGCTGGGCACGGGCGATGGTGGCGGCCAGCCGGGCGTACCCCTCGTGCCCGTGGGCGAGCACCAGCAGGTGCGCGCCGTGCGGGTCGGGCTCGCCGTTCTGCGGGCCGGGCAACCCCAGGGAGAGCTCGGCGCCGAAGATCGTCGGCAGGTGCAGCGCGCGGGCCGCCTCGGCGAAGCGGACCACGCCGTAGAAGCCGTCGTGGTCGGTGACGGCGAGCGCGGTGAGCCCCAACCGGGCGGCCTCCTCGGCCAGCTCCTCCGGGTGGCTGGCGCCGTCGAGGAAGCTGAAGTTGCTGTGCGCGTGCAGCTCGGCGTAGGGCACCGTGCCGTCGGGGCGGGGCAGCTCGGGCGCCTCGTAGTGCGGGCGCGTGCGGCTCCAGGCCGGGGCGTCGCCACCGTCGGCGTCGACCGCGAGCGGGTCGACCACGTGCAGGTGCCGCGCCTCGCGCGACCGCCCACCACCGGACCCGCCGCCGGGCCGGCCGGAGAGCACCCGCTCCAGCTCGGACCAGGGCAGCTGGGGGTTGTGGAAGCTCACCCGGCGGCTCCGGCCCGGTCGGTACGGAACGGCCGGGGCGGGACACCTGACGGACGCGCGCCGGAGCACTCAGTCATAGATCGCCTCCACCAGCCACTGGCCGGCCTCGACCGCCAGCAGCAGGGCGGCGCCGTCGGCCAGGCAGACCTGGAACCGGGCCCGGCGCCGGGCCTCGGCCGGGGCCCACCAGCGCTCGTCCACCGGCCACGGGCCGGCCCAGCCGACGATCTCGACCGGTCGGGCCGTGCCGACGGCCAGCCGGGCCGGCGCGGCGCTCACCACCAGGCGCGCGCTGACCACGACCGGCTCACCGGCGGCGTCGTGCACGGTCGCGGCGAGCGGGGTGGGCAGCACCACGGCCGGTGCGGGCGGCGGCAGCCGCCCCGGCCACGGCGGGACGGCGCTCCCTCCGCCGGCGGCCCCGCCGACGCCGGCGGAGCCCCCGGCGGCCCTGCCTGCGCCCACGGAGCCCCCGGCGGCCCGGCCGGCGCCCACGGCACGACCCCGACCGGCGGAATGGTCGGCACCGTCGGCCGGCGCGCCGGGCAGCGGCGGCGGGCCGGGGCGGGCAGGGAGCCGTTCGTCGCCCCACGGGACCAGGTGGGTCTGGTCGGCCGGGGAGCGACCGCCGCCGAGCACGGCGGTGACCACCGCCTCCGGGCCGAGGATGCCCTGCACCCGGCTCAACGCCCGGTGCGCCCGCTCCCGCTCCTCGCCGGTCTCCCCCCACAGGCCGGGTTGCAGCCCCGACCGGGCCAGCACCCCGTCGGGGACCAGCCGCAGCCGGACGATCCCGGCGGTCGGCCGGGCCGGGCGGGCGCCGGCCCGGCCGGTGCTGCCGGAGAGCCAGCCGTCGAGCTGCCAGCGGACCCGGTCGGCGATGGCCGCGGCGGTGAGCAGGCCGTCGTGCCGCCAGACCCGGTGCAGCTCCTGGCCGTGCGCGGTGACCGCCTCGATGCCGAGCCGGGTGCAGGCCAGCCCGTACGCGGCGAGCCGGTCGTGCAGCCGCTCGGCGAGCGCGCGGGCGGCGAAGGCGGCCGCGTCGACCCGGTCGAGCGGCTCGTCGTGGTCGGCGGTCACCGCCAGGTCGACGGGGGGCTGCCGGACGGCCAGCGGGCGGTCGTCCCGCCCGGCGGCGAGCCGGTGGGCCAGCGCCCCGTCGAGGCCGAACCGGGCCAGCACGTCGCCGGCGGGCAGCGCGGCGAAGTCGCCGAGGGTACGTACGCCGAGCCGACGCAGCAGGTCGGCCAGCGCGGGACGGCCGAGCGCCTCGACCGGCAGCCCGGCGAGGAACTCCGGCGTCCCGCCCGGTGGCACGACCCGGCCGGCGCGCGCGGCGAGCCCGGCGGCGAAGACCCCGTCGGCGATCCCGACCTGGCTCTCCACCGCGCAGGCCTGGGCCACCTGCTCGACGATCCGTTCGGCGGCCGCCTCCTCGCCGCCGAGGTAGCGGCTGGGGCCGCGGGCGGCCAGCGCGCAGGCACCGGGGCGTACGACCTCGACGCCGGCGGCGACCTCCTCGACGGCGGCGACCACCGGTTCGAAGGCGCGGGCGTCCCGCCCCGGGTCGTGGTCGACGACGGTCAGCTGCGGGCAGCGCCCCTGCGCCTCCCGCCGGCGCAGGCCCCGCCGCACCCCCTCGGCACGGGCCCGCTCGGAGCAGGCCACCACCCGGTTGGCGTGCAGCACGGCGACCGGGCCGGTGGCGGGCACCCCGTCGACGATCTCGGCGGCGATGACCGGCCAGTCCGGGCACCAGAGCAGCAGGGCACGCACCGGGGTGCCGGTCACGCCGACCCGACCACGGTGAGCGTGCCACGGCGGGAGCGGCCGACGCCGCCCGCGGCCGGCGGCCGGGGGATGACCCGGGTGAGCCCGTCACCGGGCAGCCAGACCTTGATCTCCTTGGGGCGGGCGGCGGCGCCGCGCCCGCGCGCCGACACGGTCACCTCGCGGCGGCGCAGCCGACCCCGGCCCGACCCCAGCCCCTCCCAGACCCCGCGGACCACCTGGAGCGTGACGTCCGCGCCGTCCCACCGGCCGTACGGGACGAGCACACTGCCGCGCTGCCGGGCCCGGGCGGCGAGCCGGTTGGCGACCGAGGCGGAGACGGTCTGCGGCACGGCGGTCACGACCACGTCGACCCCGTCGATCAGCGCCGCGACGACGGTGGGCCACTCCGGGCCGGGGTCGGGCACCAGGGCGAGCCGGTCCAGCGCGATCCCGACCTCGGCGGCCGCGCCGGCCCCGAAGGTCGGCACCCCGACCACCGCGCACCAGGAGCCGGCCCGGGACGCCTCGGCGAGCAGCGCCAGGACCAGGGAGGTGCCGCCACTGCGCCGGGGCTGGCCGGCGGAGACGGCGATCGTGCTGCCCCGGCGCAGCCCGCGGTTGGGCAGCAGGCCGGTCAGCTCGGGCGCCACCGGGAGCACCCGGTGACCGCCCGCCGGGTCCGGCGCGCTCGCCGGGCGCACCAGACCGGCCAGTGCGGCGGAACCGACCACCATGCGGCCCGCCATGGGACCAACCCCCCGTCGTGTTTCTGCTGGATCAGGTGTCGCTGTTGGATGGGGCGCCGGGTGGTGCCCGGCGGGAGACCCGGGCGTTGCCGGGGTCAGGCGGCGAGGCCGTCGAGGGTCGGTTGGTGGGCCAGGCCGAGCGCGGTCTCCACCACCGAGACGAACTGCTCGGCGGCCCGGAGCAGATCGTCGGCCTCCCGGGCGCTCACCACGCGGGGTATCCCCGCCTCGGCGGCGGCCCGCTTGCCGGCGCCAGCGGCGAAGTAGGCGGCCCACTCGTCGAGCTCGGGGGCGACCGTGGAGAGCAGGACCCAGACGCTGGTGATCCGGTGGCGTCGGGCGGGGGCGGGGGCGGGGCGGGCGCGGGCGGCGAGCAGGGCCGCGGCCGCGCGCAGCGCCGCGAGGTGGGCGGCGGCGTAGCGCAGCCCGTCGGGGCGGGTCCGGGCGGCCTCGCTGAGCCCGATCCGGGCCACCGCGAGGAGCTGGGCCGGGGTGCGGTGCGGCAGCACGTGCGCGGGCACCGTCGGTGCCTGGGCCGGGTGGGTCGGCATGACTGTCTCCTCCGCGTGACCGGGGCGGGCGCGACGCGCGGCGGAAGGGATCCGTCGGCGGGTGCCCGGAGCGGGTGGCGCGGAGGAAGACGCACCGGATGGGGCCGGCCGGGTGTGGATGCTTCCCCACACCACACCCGGCCGGCGCACCGGCGGGTTCGTCGTCCGCCGCCCGGGGGTCGTGGGCGGCGGACGACGATCCTGCCTGACGGGACCAGGCTCGCGACTGCCCGGAACCCCGGTGCGGTCCGCGAAACCGCACCTCTCCCGAGAGCCGGAGCCGCGAAACACCGCTCCCGGGCGTTGGAACGGGCGTACGACTCAATCGAACACTCGTTCTAACTGCCCTGACAGTACACCCTCCCTCCGGCCAAAACGCAACGTGTGGCGTCCGGCGTGCCGCGGGGATTCTCAGGGCGCGCACAGCAGCGGCAAAGCCGGCACGGAGGTCGCCCCGGCAGGGTGGGGCCCATGACCGACCCGTCGAAACGGGCCGCCGGATGAGCGCCACCGTCCTGGACCGGCGCACCGCGTACCGGCCGCCGCGCCCCGCGCCCGCCTGGTGGGGCGACGTGGCCGGCAGCGCGGCGGTGCTCAGCCTGCTGGTCGTCACCGCGCTCTGGACCGCCGACCGGGGGGTGCAGGAACTGCTGGGCGAGCTCGCCACCGGCCTCACCTCCGCCGGCCGGCTCACCGGCCTGCTCAGCGCCGACCTGATGCTCGTCCAGGTGGTGCTGATGGCCCGGGTGCCGCTGGTCGAGCGGCGCTTCGGGCAGGACCGGATCGCCCGCTGGCACCGGCTGGCCGGCTTCACCTCGTTCCACCTGCTGCTCGCCCACGTCGTGCTGACCACCCTCGGGTACGCCGGCACCGCCCGGGAGAACGTCCTCACGCAGCTCTGGCTGCTGGTCACCGAGTACCCCGGCATGCTGCTGGCCACCGCCGCGCTGGCGCTGCTGGTGCTGGTGGTGGTCACCTCGGTCCGCGCGGCCCGCCGCCGGCTGCGCTACGAGTCCTGGCACCTGCTGCACCTGTACGCGTACCTGGGGATCGGGCTGGCGCTGCCGCACCAGCTCTGGACCGGCGCCGACTTCGTCGGCTCGGCCGCGGCCCGGGCCTACTGGTGGACGGCGTACCTGGTGGCGCTGGGCAGCGTGCTGGTCTTCCGGCTCGGCCTGCCGGCCTGGCGCTCGCTGCGGCACCGGGTCGAGGTGGCCGCGGTGGTGCCCGAGGCGCCCGGGATCACCTCGATCTGGCTGCGCGGGCGTCACCTGGACCGGCTGCCGGTCCGGGCCGGACAGTTCTTCTGCTGGCGGTTCCTGGACGGCCCCGGCTGGTCCCGGGCGCACCCCTACTCGCTGTCCGCGCCGCCGTCGGGCGACCTGATGCGGATCACCGTCAAGGCGCTCGGGGACGGCAGCGCCGGGGTCGCCACCCTACGCCCCGGCACCCGGGTGCTGCTGGAAGGGCCGTACGGGCGGCTGACCGGGGAGCACTGGCGTGGCGGCGGGGTCACCCTGCTCGCCTGCGGCGTCGGCGTCACCCCGCTGCTGGCCCTGCTCTGGGAACTGCCGTACGCCCCGGGGCAGGCGGTGCTGCTCTACCGCGCGCGTACCCCGCAGGAGCTGGCCTTCCGGGCGGAGCTGGACCGGCTCGCAGCGGTTCGCGGCGTGGTGGTGCACCACCTGGTCGGGCCGCGCGCGCGGCGACCGTCCTGGCTGCCGGTCCACGCCGAGGGCCGGTCCGACGCCGAGACGCTGCGCCGGCTCTCCCCCGACATCGCCACCCACGACGTCTACCTCTGCGGCCCGGACGGCTGGATCGACGCAGCGCGGGCCGCGACCCGGGCTGCCGGGGTGCCCGAGCAGCACACCCACCACGAACGTTTCGCCTGGTGACAGGCGAGGGAGGAGGATCCGTGCGACGGATCACCGGCTGGCTGCTCTGCACCGTGGCCGCCCTGGTGCTGCTGTTCAGCTACAAGACCAGCACGATGGGCCCGGGTGGGGAGACCAGCGCGATCGCCGCCGGCGCCGGCACCGGGAGTACGGCCGCCGAGCCCGGCTCGGGCGGCGCCAGCGGGCCCGGCCGGTACGACGGGTCGGTCGCGCAGACCCGGTGGGGCCCGGTGCAGGTCCGGATCACCGCCTCGGGCGGGAAGATCACCAACGTCAGCGTGCTCCAGGTGCCGGACGGGAACTTCCGGGATCGGCAGATCAACGACCACGCGGTGCCGATCCTGCGGCAGGAGACCCTCGCGGCGCAGAGCGCCGAGGTCGACACCGTCTCCGGCGCGACCGTCACCAGTGACGGCTACCGCGAGTCCCTCCAGGCCGCCATCGACGCGGCGCACCTGAAGTGAGCGGGGTGGGCACGGTGGACCTGACGGTGGAGCTGGCCCGGCGGGCCTGGGTGGTGCAGGTGATGGGCCTGCCGGTGAGCGTGCACCTGCGCGGCCCCGGCGTGCGCACCGACGCCGTCGCCGCCCGGGTGGAGCGGCTCTTCGCCGAGCTGCGGGAAGTCGACGCGACGTTCAGCACCTGGCGGCCGGAGAGCGTGCTCGGGCGCCTCGGCGGCCGGATGCCCGACCCGGCCACCGCCGCGCCGCCGGTGCGCGAGGTGGTCGAGCTGTGCGAGCTGGCCCGGGCGCGCACCGGCGGCCGGTTCGACGCCCGGCGGCTGCCGCTGCCCTCCGGTGGCGTCGGGTTCGACCCGTCCGGGCTGGTCAAGGGCTGGGCGGTCGGGCGGGCCGCCCGCTGGCTGGGCGATCTGCCCGACCACGACGTCTGCCTCAACGCGGGCGGGGACGTGCTGCTGCGGACCGGGGCGGACCGGCCGGGCTGGCGGGTCGGCATCGAGGACCCGGACCGCTCCGGCCGGCTGCTCGACGTGCTGACCCGGCACGACGGGGCGGTCGCCACCTCGGGCACCGCCCGGCGCGGGGCGCACATCGTGGACCCGCGGACCGGCCGCCCGGCGACCGCGCTGCGGTCGGTCACCGTGGTCGGCCCCGACCTGCTCTGGGCCGACGTGTACGCCACTGCCGCGGTGGCCCGGGGCGCGGACGCGCTGGACTGGCTGGCCACCCTGGACGGGCACGAGGCGCTGCTGGTCGACGCCACCGGCCGGGTCCGCGCCACCCCCGGCTGGCCGGGTCGGTAAGCGCTCACGACCGGCCTCGGGCCCGGTGCCGTGACCGTGAGCGACGGCTCCGCTCCGGATGGCACCGACCCCGGCCGCGCCACGCCGACCTACCTGGCCGGCTCCGCCGGCCCACGGCGGACCGGCAAGAATGACGGCATGCAGCCACACCCGAACGTGCGGGCGGTGCAGGCCGCCCTGGACGGCGCGGACGCGCGCGACGGCGCCGGCGCGCCCAGCGTGGTCCGCCTGCTGCCCGAGGCGGTCCACACCGCGGCCGCGGCCGCCGCGGCGCTCGGCGTCGACGTCGGCGCCATCGCCAACTCGCTGATCTTCGATGCCGACGGCGTCCCGCTGCTGGTGCTGACCTCCGGCGCGCACCGGGTGGACACCGCCGAGCTGGCCGCCCGGATCGGGGTCACGCGGCTGCGCCGGGCCACCCCGGAGTTCGTCCGGGAACACACCGGCCAGGTGATCGGCGGGGTCGCCCCGCTGGGCCACCCGCACCCGCTGCGCACCCTGGTCGACACCGACCTGCAGGGGTACGACGAGGTCTGGGCGGCCGGCGGAGTGCCGCAGGCCGTCTTCCCCAGCACGTACGCGGACCTGTTGCGGATCACCGCCGGCGCCCCGGCCGAAGTGGCGTGAGCGAGGCGCCGACCGGCGACACCGTTCCCGAGCTGGTCACCCTGCACGTGTGGCGGATCTCCCGGGCCGCGCTGCCCCGGGCGCTGACCCGGATGGCGCTCGACCCGCGCCGGCTGCGCGCCACCCCGGGCGTACGGTTCGGCAAGCTGCTCGGCACCGGGACCGGCACCGGCTTCGGGCCCGGCGACGCCGACCTGACCCGATGGGCGGCGCTGACCGTGTGGGACTCGCCGGCCGCCGCCGACGGCTTCGACGCCTCCCCGGTCGGCCGGGCCTGGGCGCGGATCTCCCCGGCGGCCGTCCGGGTCGACCTGCGCCCGGTGAGCAGCCGCGGCGAGTGGTCCGGCCGGCGCCCGTTCGGCGACCCGCCCGGCGGCCGGGTCGACGGCCCGGTGCTGGCGCTGACCCGGGCCCGGCTGCGGCCCCGCCGGGCGGCCACCTTCTGGACGGCGATCCCCCCGGTGGCCGCCGCGCTGCACGCCGCGCCCGGGCTGCTCGCCCGGTTCGGCGTCGGCGAGGCCCCGCTGGGCTGGCAGGGCACGATCAGCGTGTGGCGCGACCCGGCGGACCTCGTGGCGTTCGCGTACCGTCACCCGGAGCACCGCGCCGTGATCAGACGCACCCCCACCGAGGGGTGGTACGCGGAGGAGCTCTTCGCGCGGTTCGAGGTGCGCGACGTGGTCGGCGACCGGACGGTGCTGGGGTGGGTCGCCGACGGCGACGCGGCAACAGTGAAGGGACACGTATGAGGTTGGTGCGGTGGACGCCGGACGATCTCGTCCGGCGGCTGGACGACGTGGTCACCGTCTACGGAGAGGCGATGAACTACCGCACCGACCTGCTGGAGGCCCGGCGCGGCTACATCGCCACCCACGTTCGCCGGCCCGGGTTCCGCGCCGTCGCCAGCCTCACCACCGAGGGCCACCTGGCCGGCTTCGGGTACGGCTACCTGGGCGCGCCCGGGCAGTGGTGGCACGACCAGGTGCACCGGGTGCTGGACCCGCGGGCCCGGCGGCGCTGGCTGGCCGACTGCTTCGAGGTGGTGGAGCTGCACGTCCGGCCGCCGGCGCAGGGGCACGGCCTGGGCACCCGGCAGCTGACCGCCCTACTCACCCTCGCCGAGGGCACGACCACCCTGCTGTCCACCCCGGAGGCGGACGAGCGGGCCTCGCGGGCCTGGCGGCTGTACCGGCGGTTCGGCTTCGTCGACGTGCTGCGCCACTTCCACTTCCCCGGCGACGAACGTCCCTTCGGCGTGCTCGGCCGGGACCTGCCGCTGGCCCCCGCCGAGTCGGCCGCCACCGTCGGTCACGGCCCGGCCGGGCCGTGACCCGACAGCGGGCCCCCGGGGCGGGGGGGGGGGGGCGCGGGCGACGCCAGCTATGGGACCCCCACCCCACCGGCACCACCCGGGCCCGGCAGACCGGCGC
>NZ_JBEYTI010000007.1:0-275304 GCF_040642975.1 Micromonospora sp. NPDC047548 | reverse complement strand
CGCAACCGCCGGGTCGCCGAGGCCGCGCTTCGGCCGTGGACTCCGGTGTTCATGCACGGCGACCTGCAGATCACCCACGTGTTCGTCGACGACGAGATCACCGGCGTAATCGACTGGTCGGAGGCAGGCCAGGGCGACGCCCTGTACGACCTCGCCAGCTTGACGCTCGGACACGAGGAGCACCTCCGCGACGTCATCGCCGGCTACGGCGCCGACGTCGACCTAGACGTGATCCGCGCGTGGTGGTCATTGCGAAGCCTGCTGGCGATCCGCTGGCTGGTAGAACACGGCTTCGACCCGGCCGCGCCAGGCTGCGAGGTCGACGTGCTGAAATCCCGGATGTGAGGCCGCACGAGCCCGCCTGCCACGAGTGCCATGCGCGATCTGCGCGTGTTGCGGTGCCGTCCGATCATGCCCATGAGCGTGCGCCAGCTCCGGCGTGCCGAACGCCGGCGGCGGTGATCCGGGCGTGGCCGGCCATCTCCGCCCCGCAGTCCCAGGTCAACGACCGGGCCAGTTGTGGCGGGAGTGTCCCGGCGGCGGCGATGATCGCGTCGCCGACGGTCAACGCGTCCCGTCCGGTCAGCGGGACCAGGACCACGAACCGCGACGTGCGCTCAACCAGGGTCGCCACCGCAGTCTTGCCCGCCTTGCCGATGACCAGGTCACCCTCCCAATGTCCGGGGACCTGCCTGCCCTCGACCTCGGCAAGGCGTTCATCGAGGTAGCGGGGCTCGCGGATCCGTGGCGCCGGAGCCGGACGGGCACCACCACGACGGGCCGTACGGCCGGTGCGCAACCGGATCAACTCCCGCGCCAGGGCGGACACCAGTTGGGCGTACACCCACTGATAGATCGCCTCGTGAGACACCCGGTAAGCCTGATCGTCCGGGTAGTCGAACACCAACCGACCCGCGATCGACGCCAGCGACCAGCCCAGCCGCAACCGCTCCCGGACCACTTCCCGCAGGCCCTGCACCCGCTCGACCGCCCACGTCTTCGGCCGACATCGCGCCACCCCCGCCCCGGTGTCAGCCGTCGCGGCCCGGTACCCCGGTCCGGCCGCCGTGCCGGGCGACCTCCCGCGAGACCACCGACGGGTCCCGACCGATCAGGACACCGATCCGCTTGTACTCCAGGCCCTCGGCCAAGCCACGGGATATCTCTTCACAATCAGCCAAGGTCAACATCGCGCGCACGACGGAACATCCTGTCCCACCCAACCGCCAAGATCAAATGCTACGACCGGCTGAACCTGCCCACGGGTGTCGTCGGTGGTGACCGCAGCTGCGCCACCGCCCGGCCTGGCCGGTGCGGCCGCCTGGGCGCACGGCACGATGGTGCGCGTGACCGTCGCCTCCCGCCCGCCGCTGGCGGTGCTCGACGCGGTGCTCGAGCGGCTGACCTACGTCAACGACGAAACCGGCTACACCGTTGCCCGGGTCGCCACCGACCGCAGCAGTGACCTGTTGACCGTGGTCGGCGCGTTGTTGGGCGCGCAGCCCGGGGAGAGCCTGCGACTGTCGGGGCGGTGGTCGTCGCACCCGACGTACGGCAGGCAGTTCGAGGTCGACTCCTACACCACGGTGCTGCCGGCCACGATCCAGGGCATCCAGCGCTATCTCGGGTCGGGCCTGGTCAAGGGCATCGGGCCGGTGTTCGCCGAGCGGATCGTGGCGCACTTCGGCCTGGACACCCTGCGTGTTATCGAGGAGGAACCCTCCCGGCTGGTGGAGGTCCCAGGGCTGGGGCCGAAGCGGACGGCGAAGATCACCGCGGCGTGGGAGGAGCAGAAGGCCATCAAGGAGGTGATGGTCTTCCTGCAAGGCGTCGGGGTATCGACGTCCCTGGCGGTGCGGATCTTCAAGCAGTACGACGACGCCTCGATCGACGTGGTCACCAAGGAGCCGTACCGGCTGGCCGCGGACGTGTGGGGCATCGGGTTCAAGACCGCCGACACCATCGCCCAGGCCGTCGGCATTCCCCACGACAGCCCTCAGCGGGTGATGGCCGGGCTGCAGTACACCCTGTCCGAGGCCACCGACAACGGCCACTGCTACCTACCAGCTCTCGAGCTGATCGCCGACGCCACGAAGATCCTCGACGTTCCCGGAGACCTCGTCACCAGCTGCCTCGACACCCTGGTCGCCGACGAGGGGGTCGTCCGCGAGACGCTGCCCGGCGGCGACGGGGAGCCGGTGCAGGCGGTGTACCTGGTGCCGTTCCACCGTGCCGAGCAGTCCCTCGCCAGCTCCCTGCGGCGCCTGCTCCACGACCGGGCCGACCGGCTGCCCCACTTCACCAACGTCGACTGGGGCAAAGCCCTGACCTGGCTGAAGGCGCGCACCGGCGCCGACCTCGCCTCCGAGCAGGAGCAGGCCGTCCGTCTCGCGCTGACGTCGAAGGTGGCGGTGCTGACCGGTGGGCCGGGCTGCGGCAAGAGCTTCACCGTCCGCTCGATCGTCGAACTCGCCGCCGCGAAGAAGGCGAAGGTCACCCTCGTCGCCCCGACCGGCCGTGCCGCCAAGCGGCTGTCCGAGCTCACCGGCCACCCCGCCGCCACCGTGCACCGGCTGCTGCAGTTACGCCCCGGCGGGGACGCCTCCTACGACCGGGACAACCCCCTCGACGTGGACCTGCTCGTCGTCGACGAGGCCTCCATGCTCGACTTGATCCTGGCCAACAAGCTCGTCAAAGCCGTCCCACCCGGCGCCCATTTGCTCCTGGTCGGCGATGTCGACCAACTTCCGTCGGTCGGCGCGGGCGAGGTGCTGCGCGACCTGCTCGCCGCCCCCGCTGTTCCGCGGGTGCGGCTGACGCAGATCTTCCGCCAGGCCGCCCAGTCCGGCGTCGTCACCAATGCCCACCGCATCAACGCCGGCCGCCCACCCCTCCTGCAGGGCCTGCCGGACTTCTTCCTGTTCGCCTGCGACGACACCGACGCCACCGCCACCCTGACCGTCGACGTCACCTGCACCCGCATACCAGCGCGCTTCGGCCTGGATCCGCGCCGGGACGTGCAGGTCCTCACCCCCATGCACCGCGGTCCCGCCGGCGCCGGCGCCCTCAACACCCTGCTGCAGCAGCACCTCACCCCACACCGCGAGGGCCAGCCGGAGCGACGCATGGGCGGGCGAGTGTTCCGCATCGGCGACAAAATCACCCAGATCCGCAACAACTACGACAAGGGCCAAGCCGGCGTCTTCAACGGCACCATCGGCATCGTCACCGCCCTATCCCCCGAGGAGCAGACCCTGACGGTACGCACCGACGAGGACGAGAGCATCGACTACGACTTCGACGAACTCGACGAACTGGCCCACGCCTACGCCATGACCATCCACCGCTCCCAAGGCTCCGAATACCCCGCCGTCGTCATCCCCCTGACCACCAGCGCGTGGATGATGCTGCAACGCAACCTGCTCTACACCGCCATCACCCGCGCCAAACAACTCGTCGTCCTCGTCGGCTCCCGCCGCGCCCTCGCCGCCGCCGTACGCACCGTCGGCGCCGGCCGCCGCCACACCGCCCTCAACCACCGCCTCACCTGATACCAGCAATTCGAACGCTTGTACGATAATCTGGTGCAAGCCGTGGCGGGGCGCTGGTGGAACGCCATCTGGGGACGCCTGGCCCGCCGCGACGTATGGCTCACCCGCGAGACCCGGTGGAAGGTCGTCGCCCGCGCCGGAGACACCGAGACCGGTCGGGGCCTGCGGTGGGAGTCCGACACCGAAGCCGAGGCCCGCGCCATGGTCGAACGCCTCCTCGCGACCGACGCCGACGGCGCGGGCAACGGGAGCCATGTGCCGACGAAGGCTCCACCAAGGGATCAACCGCTTCGGCGGTTACCCCACTGGCGCGGGCTCTGGACCGAGCCCCGGCCACCGAGGCGCTGACCCTTTCCAAACGGTTGAGGCGAGACAACCTTGCCCTTCGCGCGTCGGGCAGCCCGATTTGCGTAAACGGCAGAGTCGTCGGTCTCGGTCTCGGTCTCGGCCATGGTTGGCGTGTCCGCATCCTCGGCGTGGGCGCCTTGAACGGGCTCGGGCTCCGGCATCGGTATCTCCCTGGATTCGTCGGGCGCCCTGCGGACCATCGCCAGCCGGCGGACGCGGACTGCTCGACGCCGGTGTGGGCACCTTGACGGTATCGCAACGCCGAGCCCGTCCGATCGACGGTCCGTAGGCCCCGCGCGGGTGGCAACCGCCATCAGATCTGTGGTGTCAACGCCGCCAGGCGGGGCGCCCGAGGTGCGCCGCCGGACGACGCCATCCTGGGAACCTTCGTCGAATCGGCACTTGATGACAGTCGGCTCCCAGCTAGCGGGACGACGGTGCGGGTGCGTTGGTCGGGAAGGGTGCACGGTCAGGCCATCGCGCTGCTCACCGTGCAGCCCACCGGCGGCGGGGTCATCGCGTACGCCATGCACGGTGACGACCGAACCGGCTGGTGGATCGACCTGCGGCTGCTGTTGCCGGCCGAGGGCGCCGACCAGCGGCCGATCGGCTGGCGGATCCAGGCTGACAACGGCACCCGCACGCCGACGGACCAGGTGCGGGTGGTTGCCCCGCCGGACGCGGCCCGCGTTGCGGTCACGGTCGACGGTGCACATCCGATCACTGTCACCCTCGACGGATCGGGCGCCGGCACCACCCGGGTACCACCGGACCAGCCGGCCACCCTCACCGCATACTCGACGGACGGAAGTGTCCTTGGAAGCACGCCGTTGCCGCCAGTCGAGGCTGACAGGTCCGGCCTGCCGGGCGGCAGCCCGGCGACCCGGGTGACCCCTAACAACTCGAGGCGACGCCGCTGGCCATGTCCGCAGCCAACTGAAGACCCCGAAGGGTCGTGGCGGGGTCAACCCGAAGTTCCGCAACCTGGCGCACGTCGACCAGGGCTTCCCCGTCGTCGCCTAGCGGAATGGCCGAAATTCGCCGATCGGACAGCAGAATCATGACCGGCACCGGCCGGCGGCGTCGATGATCGCGCTGGCCACGGCTGCGGCCGCGTGGGGGCGGCCGTGTTGACGGGCGGCGTCGGCCAGCTCCCGGCGTCGCTCCGGGTGGTCGAGCAGCACCATGATCTCCTCATAGAGGCGGTTGGCGGAGGCGTCGGGGCCGGCGAGCATGCGGGACGCACCTGCGTCGGCGAGGTGCCGTGCGGTCCGCCGCTGTTCGTCGCCTCCGGTGGGGATGAGCGGGATGAAGACGCATGCCTTGCCCAGGGCGGTGAGTTCGGCGACGGTGCCGGCGCCACTGCGCGCGACGACGATGTCCGCAGCGCTCAGGACGTCGGGCAGCTCGCCGTGGACGTAATCGACCACCCGGTACCTGCTGCGCAGGTGTTCCGGAATGGCGTCGGCGACGTTCCGCATGCGGTCGAGTGAGAAGTCGCCGCACTGGTGGAGCACCTGACATTTCGGCAGGAGTCCGGGGAGGATGTCGGCGATCAGGTTGTTGATCTGGACGGCACCCTGGGCGCCGCCGGTGACGTACACCAGCGGCAGGCGGGGATCCAGGTGGTATGCGGCGAGCGCCCGGTTGCGGTTGCCACTGAGGATCTCGGGCCGGATCGGGTTGCCGGTGACCACCGCGTGGGCTTTCGCTCGGGCGGGCAGATGGTCGATGGAGGATTCGTGGCTCAGCAGGACTCGATCGGCCAGGCGGGCGAGGATCCGGTTCGCCAGCCCGAGCGTGAGGATCTGCTCGTGCATGACCAGCGGGCGGCGGGTCATCCAGGCGGCGATCCCGATCGGGACGGAGACGTACCCGCCGGTGGAGAAGACCACCTCGGGCCGGGTGCGCACCACGATCATGATGGCCTGGAAGATGCCGAGCGGCACGCGGAAGGCGTCGGCGACGTTGCGGCCCCACTCGTGCAGGTTCGGCGAGCGGCGCAGTTTGCCGGTGGTGATCGCCGTGAAGGGTATGCCCTCCTGCCTGGCGACTCTGGCCTCCAGTCCGTGGGCGACGCCCACCCAGAGGACGTCTGGTTCGGTGCCGGCTGCCGCCAGCCGGGCGCGGAGCGTGCGGATCGTGGTCAGCGCCGGGTAGGTGTGTCCGCCCGTTCCCCCGCCGGTGACGATCACGCGGATGCTGCGGAGATGTTCCGCGGTGTAGACGGCCATCAGCAGGGCCTCGAGCGGGGGGAGGCGGCGTCGCGTCGGTGCAGTGCGCCCCGGATGAGGATGTCGAGCAGCGCCGAGAAGTCGATTCCGGCCCGCTGCCAGATCTGCGGGTACTGGGATGCGGCGGTGAATCCGGGAAAGGTGTTGACCTCGTTGATCACCGGCTCCCGGCAGTCTCCGGTCCACGCTGTGCCGTGGTCGGCGTCCGGTTCAGGGAGGAAGAAATCGACGCGGAGCAGCCCACGACAGCCGAGCGCGTGGAATGCCTGCACAGCCCGGTCCTGCAGCAGTCGGGCGGTACCGGGGTCGAGTTGGGCCGGAACGTGGAAGTCGGCACCGCCGTCGTACTTGGCTGCGTAGTCGAAGAAGGCGGCGTCCGCCACCCATATCTCCAGCGGCGGCCCGGCCTCGACACGACCGTCGGGGTGCTGAAGGACGCCGACGTCGATCTCGCGCCCGCGCACCGCGCGCTCGACGAGAACCTTCGCGTCGCTCTCGCGCGCGAGCCGCAGGGCGGCGGGCAGCTGCGCCCATCGTTGGACCTTGGAGACCCCCAGGCTGGAGCCGGCCCGGGCCGGTTTGACGAAGACGGGCAGCCCCAGTCGCTCCTGATCCCGCGACGACAGCTCCTCGTCGGGGCGCAGCGTCACCCCGTCGGCCACGCGCAGGCCGTCGGCGGCGAGGATTTTCTTCGTGACCGGCTTGTCCATCCCCGCGGCGCTGGCGAAAACACCGTTTCCGACAAACGCGACGCCGAGCCACTCCAGCATCGACTGGACGGTGCCGTCCTCACCGTACGGGCCGTGCAGCGCCGGAAACACCACGTCCTGACCGCCCAGTGTCCGCAGCGCCTGCGCGAACGTGGCCCGGTCGCCATCTACCCGCCACTGGCCGTCCCGCTCGATCAGCACCTCGGTCACGTCGTACGTGTCGCGGTCGAGATGGGCCAGGATGCTTTCCGCCGAGTGCCGGGAGACGTCGTGTTCCCCGCTGCGCCCACCGAACAGCACCGCCAGACGAACAGTCATGATGTCGCCGCTCCCCCGCGTAGGTGTACGCGCGCCACTCGCGCTCCAATTCCGGTCAAGACTTCATGCGGGTTGGTGCCGGCCCACTGCGCCCACTCCGCGGCCGTCGGCTCGGCCGAGTCAGGCGAGCCCGGCTCGGCGCCGGGACCGAAGACGACCACGGGATCGCCGAGCGCCACCGGTAGCTCGCCGACATCGGCGACGCACTGATCCATGGCGATGCGGCCGACGATCGGACATCGTCGACCAGCGAGCCAGACCCACGCGCGGCCCTCGGCGGTGCGCGACAGACCATCGGCGTACCCGAGTGGCAGCAGGGCGAGCGTGGTCGGCCGATTGGTCACGTGGTCGGGCCCATACGAGACGCCGGTCCCGGCGGGCACGCGCTTCAGGTTGATCACCCTTGACCGCAGGGTCATGGCGGGTCGCAGGCCGAAACGGCGGGGACCGGTCCCGCCAAAGGGGTCGACGCCATACATGGCCAGGCCGATCCGACAGAGATCGAACCGGGTCTCCGGGGCGGCCAGTGTCGCCGCCGAATTGGCCAGATGCACCACTTCGGGGTCGAGCCCGGCATCCCGGGCGATCCGCAGCGCCTCCCGGAACGTTGACAGCTGCCGGCCGATGCTCGGGCATCCAGGCACGTCGGCGTTCGTCAAGTGGGACCACACCCCGTGTACCCGGACGCTGCCCTCCGCCTCGTGCTTGCGAGCCCAGGCGACCAGTACGGGCCATTCGTCGCCGCTGGCACCGTTGCGTGACAGACCGACGTCCGCCTTGAGCTGGACCGCGGCGGGCACACCGAGATCCGTGGCCGCGTTGGCGATCGCGTGCAGATGGGTCAGGGTCGACACCGCGATGTCGACGTCCGCGGCGATCAGGCGGGTGAAGTCCTCGCCCGGCCGGTGCAGCCAGCTCAGGACGGGCGCGTCGATGCCCGCCGATCGCAGTGCCATCGCCTCCGTCGCCGAGGTCACGCCCAGCCAGCCGGCGCCGGCCCCCAACGCAGCCCGCGCCACCGGCACCGCGCCGTGCCCGAAGCCATCGGCCTTCACCACGGCCATCAACCCGGTACGTGCGATCGCCGCGATCGTCCGGATGTTCTCCGCGATCGCCGCAAGATCGATCACGGCCTCGGCCAGCTGGGCACTCTCTGACACGACGGGCACGGTAGGCAGCCGGTTGTGAAGAAGCCTTGAAGAAGCCGTGGGCCAACTGTGCGAATATCCCGCTCGCCGCCCTCCGGAGCTCGCCCACATCAGTCCTTCACGGGTTTCGGGTTTACTTGACCCCCGCCACCACCAGCCAGAATGAGGAAACATGAGCGCGCGGATCCTGGTCGCCGAGGACGACCCCAAGCAGGCCAACCTGGTGCGGGTCTATCTCGAACGCGAGGGGCACAGCGTGCGGCTGGTCGGCGACGGGCGGGCCGCGCTGGACCAGTGCCGGTCCCACCGGCCGGACCTGGTGGTCCTCGACGTGATGATGCCGGTCGTCGACGGCCTCGACGTGTGCCGGATCCTGCGCGCCGAATCGGAGATTCCGATCCTGCTGCTGACCGCCCGCACCACCGAGGACGACGTCCTGCTGGGCCTCGACCTCGGTGCCGACGACTACCTCACCAAGCCGTACAGCCCGCGGGAGCTGGCCGCCCGGGTACGGGCGCTGCTGCGCCGGGCGCGGGTGGTGAGCGCCGACAACCGGGCGGTGCTGCGCGTCGGCGACCTTGAGGTGGACGCCGGCCGGTTCGAGGTACGCGTCGGCGGCCGGCCGGTCGCCCTGACGGCCAAGGAGTTCGGCATCCTCGAGGTGCTCGCCGGCGAGCCCGGGCGGGCGTTCACCCGGGCGCAGATCATCGACCGGGCCTTCGGATTCGATCATTTCGTGCTCGAACGCACCGTCGACGCGCACGTGATGAACCTCCGCCGCAAGATCGAGGACGACGTTGCCGAGCCGCGGTACGTGCAGACCGTCTACGGCCGCGGCTACCGGCTCGCCGAACCGGAGCCGGAGCCGACGGCGACGCCGACGCCGACGCCCGAGGGCACGCCCGGAGCCCGCCGGTGAGTTTTCGGCTACGGGTGCTCTGGCTGGTCATCCTCGTCGCGGTGAGCGCGACCGGGGCGACCGCGTGGCTGACCCTGCGGCAGGCCTCGCAACAGATCAACGACTCGGCCACCACCGACGGGGCGCAGCTCGACAAGGTCGTCGCCCTACTCAGGACGTACGGCAGCCGGCACGGCACCTGGGAGGGCGTGCCCGACCTGGTGCAGGACCTGCACGCCCAGACCGGTCAGCGGATCCACCTGGTCGCCGACACGGGCCAGGTGATCGTGGACACGGACACCCAGGAGAACCGCACCGCCCGGCCGCTCGGCACGATGGTCGGGTTCGTCGACCCGCGGCCGGTATTGAATCTGGCCGCATTGCCAGCGGAGCCGGCAGGCCGGGAGAAAGCCATGGTCGGCGCGATCGCCGCCTACCGCACCGGCGTGCGGTTCGCGGCCTGCCTGACGCGGAAATCCGTCCCTGTTGTCGCTTCACCCACCAGCACGGGAGTTCCGCAGTTCGACGCCGACCTGAGCAAGGCCGACGTGCGCGATCGCCAGGGCGTCGACGAGATCGTCGACGGCTGCCGCGACGCCGCGGCCGAGTCGGGCCGGGCCCTGGCGGCGGGCGCTGCCCGGGTGCAGGTCTGTGGCACCTCGACGGCGGGACCATTGGATTCCTGCCTGGCCCAGGCCTTCACCAACGAGATCAGTGACGTCGCGCCGGTACCCACCCAGGTCTACCTCGGCGCTCGCGGCGATCCGGCGTCCGTGTTGAGCGCCGGTCCACTGCTCGCCGCGGCAGCGGGCGTTGCGGCGGTCGCGGTCATCGGCACCGTGCTGCTGAGCCGGCGGGTGTTGCGCCCCATCGACACGCTCACCGCGGCCGCTCAGCGGCTCGGCCGGGGCGACCTCACCGGACGGGTGCCGGTGCGGGGCAACGACGAGCTGGCGGAGTTGGCCCGGTCGTTCAACCGGATGGCCGACTCCCTGCAGCGCGGGGAGGAGCGGCAACGCCGGCTGGTCGCCGACGTCGCACATGAACTGCGCACCCCGCTGGCCAACCTGCGCGGCTATCTCGAGGCGCTCTCCGACGGGGTGATCACGCCGGACCAGGATCTCTTCGCGTCACTCCACGAAGAGGCGGTGCTGCAACAGCGCATCGTCGACGACCTGCAGGACCTGGCCCTGGCTGAGGCCGGCAACCTGGCGTACCACCGGGTCACGGTGGATCTGGCCGAACTCCTGGAAACCAGCCGCACCGCCCACCACGCCCGGGCGGAGTCGGCCGGGGTGTCGTTGCGCGTGGCGGCCGAGCCGGTTGCGGTACACGCCGATCCCGACCGGCTCCGCCAGGTGGTGGGCAATCTCGTCACCAACGCACTACGGGCGACCGCTGCGGGCGGCAGCGTCCGGCTGGTCGCGAGCCGGACCGACACGCAGGCGATCGTCCGGGTCGTCGACACCGGCTCGGGAATCGCAGCGGACGCGCTGCCGCATGTGTTCGACCGGTTCTGGCGGGCCGACGCCGCACGGGGCCGCCGTACCGGGGGCAGTGGCCTCGGCCTCGCCATCGCCCGGCAGATCGTCACCGATCACCAGGGCACCATCACGGTCGCGAGTGAGGTCGGCGCCTGGACGGCATTCACCATCACGCTTCCCCGCGCCGACTAGCGCCCGCCGGACGGCTCAGGCGGGTGTCAGGTCCCAGCTCGGCGAGCACCGGGTAGTCGGTCGGAGGCATGGTCCGCGTCCCCCTGCGGCCCACCCAAACCTCCCGGGTCAGCGCGACGACCGGCGTGATGCCAAGCAGGTAGTCCAGCCGCACACCGGTGAACTCGGCGCCGCCGTACCGGGCAGGCACGGTGCGGCCGTCCGGCTCCGGGGCGCCGCCGGCGCGCGCGGCGTACAGATCGACGAGGCCGACCGCGAGCAGGCAGGACACCGGTTCCGCTGGGCACCGGTGCCGTTCATGATCCTCGGGCCGGGTGGCCGGTGTTCGACACCGGCCACCCGGCTGTTCACGTCACCCGGTTTCGCAAAGGGCTCGGGCGGCCGCCGGCAGAACGCCGTAACGGAGTGCCACTTGACGCGGGCGGCCCGGTGGCGGCTTGATGGGGCCAGCTATAGCCGTCACGGGTGGAGCGAGGCGTGCCGCCGAAGTCGGCGTTCGCTGGCTTCCGGTTCCCGCCCGAGCTGATCGTTGCCGCGGTGCGCTGGTATCTGCGGTTCAACCTTTGGCCGCCCCCGCTCGGTGCTCTATGACGGAGCGCCGTACCGGTAAGCGCGCAAGATGGTCTGGGTCACTGCGTTACCACTGGTGTCGCTGGCCGTGGCGCGCAGCGACACGTACCCGCTGCCTGCCAGGTGGTGCACCAGGGCTGCCCCGTCCTCGAGCTTCGCCTTGGTCCAGGTGGCGCCGTCGTCGTAGGAGACCTCGACGGTCAGCGCGTTGACCTGGCCCACCTGCGCGCCGGGCTGCGCGGCGACGATCACTGGCACCTTGAACGCCCGCCCTGCCGGCGCGGCCTGCCGCGCGTCCAGCTCGGGTGCGTATCGGACGGTCCACAGCGGTAGCGCGGCCCAGTCGTCGGCGTGCGCGGATCGGAAGGTCCAGGTAGCGTCGATTTGGGTGGACAGGGGGTACGGCGTGCCGCGCTCGCTGTGTGTTTCCAGCCGGTACGCCGCGTCGCCGGCCGGTACGGCGAAGTCGCCTTCCCCGCCCCAGTCCGCCTCGCCGACCTTGATTTCGTTCCGGTAAAGGCGGGTGCTGCCGGAGTTCCCGCCGAACCCGAGGTTGCCGGCGGCGTCACTGTAGAGCGGCAGGTCCACGGAGATCGTGTCGCCGTCCCGGACCACGCCGACCCACTTGTTCAACTCGCCGTGCACGGGTTTGGCGAGGACCGGCCCGAACACCGCCTGGTTCCAGGTCTGCTGGTGGCGGCCCGGCTCGTAGTGGGTGTAGGGCTGCACCAGGCCGCCGACCTGACCGTCCGCGTCGGTGTATTCGGCCATCGCCGAACGCCACTCCACGCTGCCCTCGGTGGTGAAGTAGTGGGTGACGCCAGCCGGCAGGTCGTAGCGCAGTCCGACGGCGCTGGAGACCCGTTCCTGCCCAGGCCGGCGGCTGACGGCGTACCAGTAGCCGTAGGTGCCGTCGCCAGCGGACAGGTGCCGGGTGTTGACGGCCGCCAACTCGGCAGAGCTGACCGTCCGCCGCACCCCGGAGAGCATCCGGCCCTTGACGTAGTGGGTCGTCGAGTAGGTGTAGGGGCTGTTCGCCGTGCTGCCGTCCGGGCCGGTCGCGGCCCAGGTGCCGTTGAGCTCGGAGATGAAGCCGTCGACCGGTGCGGTATCGCCGACCTGCGCCGTGTAGAGGTGGGAGAAATCGCCGCCTATGATGCCCACCCCGCCTTGCAGCAGGCCGTGCGCTGTCTCCTGGGTGTAGCCGACCGCCGCGTGCACCTGGGTGGCGGAGGGCTTCGGCACGGTGACGGAGCTGGCCTTGGCGAGCCGTGCGTCCAGAATGATCGTCTGCGGGCCGGTCACCTCCAGCACCGGTTGCGTCAGCAGCGTCAGTTCGGGTTCGGCCTCGTCGATGAACTGGAAGAAGTAGCTGTCCATCACGTAGCGGCCAGCCCGGAGCCGGACGGTCGCCGTACCATCGGAGCCCCGCCCGGCGGCCTCATGCCGGCCGCGGCCGTCCAGGCTGGTGAACGCGGTGTCGTACCCGCCGAACGGTGTGCCGTCCCGGCCGACGTGCTGCAGCGTCAGGTCGTAGCTCTCGACCTCCTTGTCCACCGCGAGCGGGGTCCGTACGCCCTGCCCATCGCCGGTCGCGACGAGCGCCCCGGTGAGCGTCCCGTCCGGACCGGCCACGCGGGTGTCGACGGTAACGGTGACCTTGGCGTCGCCGCCGGCCGGCACGGTCAGGGTGGCCGGGCTGACGGTGAACGTGCCGGCGGCGGCCGATCCGGTGTCGATGGTCAGCGCCAGGGTCACCGGCGACGTGCCGGAGCTGTGGTAGGTGACGTCCCGGGTCAGCACCTCGTCGTCCTGGTGCGGCCAGAGTTGGGTGCCGAAGCCGACGCTCGCCGGGGTGGCGGCCACCCTCTGGATGATCGCCTTCGCCACGTCGACCCGGCCGGCGCCCTGACCGAACACCCCCTCGGCCGGTTTCGCCGAAGCCATCAGCGTCGCCTTGAGCTGCCCGGCGGTCCAGTCCGGATGCTGTTGGGCGAGGATTGCCGCCGCGCCGGCCACGTGCGGGGTGGCCATCGAGGTTCCGGAGAGCGTCACGTACGCGTCCCCGGGCGCGCCGCCGACGTTCGTGGCGTCTTTGCCGCGGGCGGCCGTGATCGCCACGCCGGGTGCGGTGATGTCGGGCTTGATGCCGCTGTCGCCCAGTTGCGGGCCACGGCTGGAGAAGTCGGCCAGCCTGTCGGACTTGTCGACGGCACCCACTGCCAGGGCGGCGTCGGCGCTCGCCGGCGAGTTGATCGTGCCGCTGGACGGGCCGTCGTTGCCGGCGGCGACAACGAACAGCGTGCCGTACTGCTCGGTCAGCGTGTTCACCGCCTGCTCCAGCGGGTCGATCCCCGGGCTGTCCCAACCGCCGAGGCTCATGTTGACCACCTTGGCGTGCTGCTCGGCGGCGGCCCATTCCATGCCGGCCAGGATCCACGACTCCGCGCAGCCATAGGCGACGCACACCTTGCCGTCCATCAGCTTGGTGCCCGGAGCCACACCCCGATACCTGCCGTCGGAGGCGGAGCCGCTGCCGGCGACGGTCGACGCGACGTGTGTGCCGTGCCCCACGAGGTCGCGATCGTCCTCCTCGCCCTCGGTGAAGTTGGCCCGGGCGGTCACCGTTCCGGCCAGGTCGGGGTGGGTGTCGTCGACGCCGCTGTCCAGCACCGCGACGGTCACCCCCGAGCCGGTGTAACCGGCCTGCCACGCGGTCGGCGCGCCGATCTGCGGCACGGACACGTCCAGCGCCGGTTGACGTACCCCGTCCAGCCAGACCTTCTGCACCGATGCCGGCAGGGTGCGCGGCGTGCGCGACCCGCCGGTCAGGCCCCGCCAGAACGCACTGCCCTGGCGCCGGTCCTGACGCAGCGCCACCGCCTTGAGGCGCGGCAGTCGCCGGTCGACCCGGGCACCGGCGGACGGCACGGTGGCCTTCGCCTGGCCCGTCGTGACAATCAGCGGCAGGTCGTCCCGGCGGTCGTCGTAGCCGTACTCCAGCAGGGCGGTCACATCGAACAGGCGCGGGTCGAGCCGGCCAGCTCCAAGCAGTGTGACCGCGTCGCCCGGGATGACGGTCAGGTGACCGTCGACCCGCCGGGTCTGGAAGGCCATGCCGGTGCGTCCCGCACCGGGCTCGACCGCGAACGAGTTACCGTCCAGCACGGTCACCCGGTCGCCGGTCACCAGGGTCACCGTACGGAGTGCCCTGCCGCCGGCCGGCTTGTCGTTCGCTGTGGGGGTGGCGCTCGCTCCGTCGGGAGCCGCCAGCAGTCCCGCGACGGCCGCCGCCGCTGCCAGGCCGCCAACCGTACGCCTCAGTCGTCTCATCGAAATTCCTCGTAGTCGATGGGGCGCGCCGGATTTCGGGCGCGCAGAGATGGGCGTGCGGTGCGGACGCAGAGCAGTCCGCACCACACGCCGAGGAACTGTCGTTACTTCTGCGCGGTCGGCGGATTGTCGTTCGTGAAACCCGCGCTCACCACGAGGTCGTAGCTCAGCAACGTTCCGCTGGCCTTGGGAGCCCGACCCGAACCCAGGTCCCAGGACTCGCTGGCGAGCGCCTGGCCGGTATGCGGATCGATGATCAGCCGAGCCTGGCTCCAGTGCCCGCCGTCACCCTTCCGCGCGAACCCGACCGCCATACCGGCCCGCCCGCGCTGGTCGGTGACCTCACCGAGCGAGGTCACCCCCGGCACGTCGGCGAGCATCCGGTACGCGGCCGCCCGCACCTGCGGAGACACCGGCAGGTCGAAGATCAGGGTGCGGGCGCTCCAGAAGAGGGAGTAGTTGGTGGCCTCCTGAACCTCGCTGGCCTTCAGCCGCTTGAGCAGCCACGCCTTCAACGCGGCCGGCTCGGTGGGCACGGTGGCCAGATCGGCCAGCGAGATGGCTCCGCCAGCGAGGTCGTACGCGGCCTTGCTGCCCTTCACACCCTTCGGCGTCGGCCTGGCGGAGTCCCACCGGGCGGTCTCCGGCCCGGGCGTGCCGCTGATGATGATCGGCTCCGCGTTGGGGATGTCTCTGGGGGCGGGCAGGATCCACTGCGTCGGCGAGCCGTCGGCCTGCCACGCGGCCCGGTCCTCGGCGGTGAACGGCACGACACCGAGATCCCGGAAGAAGGCCACGCTCCGGCCGCCGGACGTCATCGCGTCCCACAACCGCAGGCCGTGCCGTTCCATGATCTGGTAGCGCCGGTTTGCGGGGCCGACCTCGCGCAGTTCGCCGTGTTCCTGGCCGAGAACCCAGTAGCGGCCACCGGTAGCGGGATCCGCCGCGCTCCGCTCGGCGGCGACCAGCAGCAGGTCACGCGCGGTGCGCGGGGCCGAGGCGGTGGTAACGGTGGTCGGATCGGCCGCCGGGCTGCCGGCGCCCAGCGCGCCCGCCGGTCCGGTCCCACCGGCGCCGACCGTCAGGAAGACGGCGCCGGCCGCCACCACGGCCACGGTGGGCACCACGCCCGCGAGGACCAGCCGGCGGGTCGGCCGGCGTACCGCCCGTGCCAGCGCGGTGGTCGGCTGCGGATGCGCCATGAACGCGTACGGGTCACGGCGGTTGTTCAGATCGGGGTCGAGTCGGGCGGGGCGGGCGTCGGCCAGCGCCTTCATGACGTCTCTGCGGGGACTCACTTGCTGTACTCCTCAACAGGAAAGGCGATCGGGGAACGACGGGCGACCTGGTCCGCCCCGGCCAGAGCCTCCTGCAGTCGCTTTCTGGCCCGGTGCAGCCGTACGAAGTAGGTGGCCGTTGAGCAGCCGACGACCCGGGCGGCCTCCCTGGCCGACAGGCCGTGCCAGGCCACCAGGGTCAGCAGTTCGCGGTCGTCCTCGCTGAGCCGGGCGAGGGCGGTGAGCACGGTGCCGCGCTCGGTCACCTCGTCCGCCACGTCCGCCGCCGCCTCGTCGGCCCAGGCGCGCAGCTCAGCCACCAGGCTGGCCTGCCGGACCTCGTCCCGGTAGCGCTCTCGCAACACGTTGCCGGCCACGCCTAGCAACCACGGCAGGGGCGGTGCCGGAACCGTGGCCAGCTTGCGCCACGCCACGAGGAAGGTGTCGCTGACCACGTCGTCGGCGAGTTGACGTCCGGCCCGGCCCACCGCGTACGCGTATACCTGCGCATGGTGCGCGTCGTAGAGCGCGATGAACCGCCTGCTCGCGTCGGCTTCAGCTTCGGCTTCTGTCACTGACTCCTGCTCCTTGAGTATGCGGGAAGGTACGCCGTCACTTGGAAATGCGCGCAGGGGCCGGTTTCTTACCGCTGCAGGGTCCACAATCTGTGTCCGCCTGGTCGGTGGGCGAGCCGACGCGCAAAGCGTCGAATCTCATGTTCACGCAGCGTGTCCGGCAAGGCGTAGAGGGGCCGTCAGGTGCTGCTGCTCGATGTCGATCTCGTTGCGGCCAGATCCCTCGGCTCCCCGCGAGTCGGTGCTCGACGGCATCGAGGGTGCGGGGTGGTCTCGTGGAGAAACAGCCTTGTTTTCTTGGCGGTCTCAGCCGCCCACGCTTGACCTGCGCTCTTTCAGCCGGACACGCCAGAGCATCCGCCTCGCCGAGGTGGTCCGCGGCTCGATCGTCCTCGGCACCGCCGCAGGCGATCTGGACATCGGCATCGCCGAGGGCACCGCCGCCTGGCTGGAGGTGAACACCGGATTCGGGCACGTGCACAACCTGTTGGAGAACGCCACCCGGCCCGACGAGGCCGACCAGACCGTCGAGGTGCGCGGCCGCACCTCCTACGGCGACGTCATCATCCACCGCTCCTGATCCACCTCCGGCCCTGGAGAAAGGGACACCATGACCCGCTTGTTCTGCTGCCCTTCCTCGGCAGCGGGTTCGTCCCCACCGACTCCATGCCGGACGGTCTGCGCTGGTTCGCCGAGTGCCAGCCGTTCACGCCGATCATCGAAACCCTGCGCGGCCTGCTGATGGACAAGCCGATCGGGAACAACGCGTGGATCGCGCTCGCCTGGTGCGCCGTCATCGCGCTCGGCGGATACCTCTGGTCGAAACGACTGTTCAACCGCGAGTCCTCCCACTGAAAGGAGTTCGTGAGGTCGCACGAATCGACGACCATCCCGGGTCCTGGCGTGACGGAGCTGCCCTTGGCGCGTCCCGCGGACTGCCCATTCGACCCGCCCTTGGAGCTGGGCCGGATCCGTGAGCAGCACACGCTGGTCCGGATGACCTACCCCGACGGGCATGTGGGTGGCTGGTCATCTCCGAGGGCACCGCCGCCTGGCTGGACGCGCGCACCTCGACCGGCCGGGTGTACAACTACCTGGAGGCCCCCGGTCGACTACGAACACTTCATCGCTCAAGCCCGACGGGCCAATTGCGCTCCTCTACCGAGGTTGGGCCGTTGAATATCACCGGTGGGTCGACCTGGGTCTGGTTGAGTGCCCACAGCCCGATGGCGTCGGCAATGGCGAAGACGACGGCGATCAGGATGGCCAGGATGAGCCGCCGTCGCCGCTCCCGGCGACGCCACTCGCGCCGTACCCGCTGGTAGGCGTGCGGCGTCGCGTGCACCCCGTCGGCCATGGCGTCGAGGGCTTCCCGCAGCTGTTGCTCGGTGCTGGCCGGGCCGCGAGTCATCGTCGTGCCTCCATCAGCTGGGCCAGCTTCGCGATGCCCCGCGCGGTGTGTGACTTGACCGCACCCACGGAGATTCCCATCGCGGCGGCGATGTCGCTTTCGCGCAGGCCGAGCCAGTGACGTAACACCAGTGCCTCCCGCTGTCGGTCCGGCAGGCGTCGCAGGGCCTCGATGAGGACGCGGTGGTCGTCCTGGAGCAGGGCGACGCTCTCCGCCGAGGCCACCGAGTCGTCGATGGGCTCGGTGTGCCGGCGGATCACCTGGAGGTGACGCAGCCGCATCCGCGTGAGGTTGCACACCACCGAGCGCAGGTACGCCAGCGCCGCCTCGGCGCTGCGCAGTCGCTGCCACCGGCGGTACAACTGGCAGTACGCCTCGGCGACGACGTTCTCCGCGTCGTCGGCACCGAGCAGTACAGCCAGCCGGAGCAACGCGGTGTAGTGCAGGTCGAAGAGCCGGATGAGCGCGGCCTCCCGGTCCAGGTCGTTGAGGTCGGTGCCGGCGGAGGCCGGGTCGCTCCGCGGCCTGGGCGTGACGCGGACCGGGGCGGGCTGCTGGCCTAGGTAGGTCATGTCAAGTTCGTCCCTTGTGCCGGTAGCGACCCCGCCGGGGCAGGGAGGACGGTGTGGTCGACGCTGCGTGGGCTGCGCAGCCAGTCCAGCAGCGGAGTGAGCGCGACCGCGACGACGAGGTTGAGCGCCAGGGCGGCGAGCGCGGCGTAGACCTGCACATGCCGCCCGGCCAGGTTGATCGAGATGATGGAGGAGAAGCCGCCCCAGACGACCATCAGCGTGCCGCCCACCATGCCGACCACCCAGCCGGCCAGCAACGCCCGGTGGTGCAGCCAGCGCGTGTAGAGGCCGATGGCGACGGCCGGGAAGGTCTGCAGGATCCACACCCCGCCGAGCAGTTGCAGGTTGATGGCCACCTGGTTGCGCAGGCCGAACACGAAGACGACCGCGCCCAGCTTCGCGGTGACCGAGACCGCCTGGGCGATGCGCATCTGGTGCTTGGGCGTGGCGGTGGGGTGGAAGTACTGGATGTAGATGTTGCGGACGAACGAGGTGGCGGCGGCGATCGACATGACCGACGCGGGGACCAGCGCACCGACCGCGAGCGCCCCCAGTACCAGCCCGGTCAGTGCCGGCGGCATGAGTTCGCGGACCAGCAACGGCACCGCCATCTCGGCACTGCCCGTCGGTGCCTGCACGCCGGCGGCGAGCGCGGCGATACCCAGCAGCCCGAACAGACCCAGCACCGCGGTCCACGCGGGCAGGCCGATCACGGTACGCCGTAGCGTGTCCGAGCTGGACGCGGCGAACGCCGAGGTGAGCACGTGGGGGTACATCAACAGGGCCATCGCGGAGCCCAGTGCGAGGGTGGCGAAGACCGGAAACATCTGCGGCTCGAGGGCTAGCGGGACGTCGTTCGGTATGGAGGCGTCGTCGCCTCGGGAGCGGGCGGCGGTGAACAGCGCGCCGGGTCCGTCCAGGCGCGCCAGCACGAGCAAGACGACCGCGATCACCGACCCGAAGATGACCGCGCCTTTCACCAGCGCGATGACCGTCGGTGCGCGGAGGCCGTGCCGGTACGTCGCCACGGCCAGGATCGCGAAGACCGCGACCAGCGCGAGGTCACCGGCTGGGCCGGGCGGGTAGAGTCCGCCGGCGGTCAGCACGGCCCGGATGCCCAGCAGCTGCAGCGCGATGTAGGGCATCGTGGCGAGGATTCCGGTCACGGCGACGGCGAGCGCCAACGGTGCGGAGCCGTAGCGTCCTGGACAAAGTCGCCGACCGTCAGATATCCGTGCCGACGGGCCACCGTCCACAGCCGGGGCAGTAGCAGGAACGCGAGCGGGTACACGATGATCGTGTACGGCAGCGCGAAAAAGCCCAGCGCGCCCACGCCGTACACCAGACCCGGCATCGCGGCGAAGGTGTACGCCGTGTAGATGGTGCCGCCGAGCAGGAACCAGGTCAGGACCGGCCCGAACCGGCGGTCGGCCAGCGCCCAGCCCGCCAGCGTGGGCAGGTCGTCGCGGGAGTGCAGCCAGCGGGCGGCGACAGCGAGCAGCGACGTGGCACCGAGGATGGCCACGAAGGCCGCGACGGTGGTTCCATCGGTCATCGGTCACCACCCACTCTGTGGCTTGTCACGTCTATGTTGCGCACGCCGCCCGATTCGATGACAGGAAATCTCGACGAAATTCGCGGTAAACCAATTCGGGTTGGCGACAACTCTTCCGACGAGACAATCACTCCGGCGGGAGGACGAAAGTGAGCCGACGGCGCGGGATACGGGTGACGGTCGCCGGAGCCTGCCTGTCCGCGCCGGTCGTCGCCCTGCTGTGGGTGCCCTGGTATGCCCTGGAACGCCCTCGCCTGGCGGGTGTGCCGTTTTTCTACTGGTACCAGTTCCTGTGGGTGCCGCTCAGCGTTCTCTGCATGATCGCCGCATACCTGCTCCTCTACGGCCGGGCCCGTACCGGCGTTGACTCGCGACGGCGATAGCCGCCCGACACATCCGTCAACAATTCCCGCCAGATGGGACGACCCACCTGGCTCGATGCAACCTGCCCAATTCCCGATACAGGAGGACCGCCATGACCATCCCCCGGGCGCTCGGCGCCAGAACCAACCTCAGATCGGTGCTCGTCTGGACCGTGGTCGCGGTCGTGGGCGCCGCCGCCTGGGGCGTGCTCGCCCTGTCCCGGGGTGAGCAGGTGTCGGCGGTGTGGCTGCTGGTGGCCGCGCTCGGCTCGTACGCCATCGCGTACCGCTTCTACGCGCGGTTCATCTGCCAGCGGGTACTTCGGGTCGACAACCGTCGGGCCACCCCGGCTGAACGCCTGGAGGACGGCACCGACTACCAGCCGACGGATCGGCGGGTGCTGCTCGGTCACCACTTCGCCGCCATCGCCGGAGCCGGGCCCCTGGTCGGACCGGTGCTCGCGGCGCAGATGGGCTATCTCCCCGGCACGATGTGGATCATCATCGGGGTGATCTTCGCGGGCGCCGTGCAGGACATGGTGGTGCTGTTCATCTCGATGCGCCGCGACGGCCGTAGCCTGGGCCAACTGGCCCGTGACGAGATCGGCCTGATCGGTGGTGCGGCCGCGCTGATCGCGGTCTTCGCCATCATGATCATCCTGCTCGCGGTCCTCGCACTGGTCGTCGTCAACGCGCTGGCCAAGTCCCCCTGGGGCACCTTCTCCATCGCGATGACCATCCCGATCGCCCTGTTCATGGGCATCTACCTGCGGATGCTGCGACCGGGTCGGGTGATCGAGACCTCACTGCTCGGCGGCGCGCTCCTGCTGGGTGCCATCGCCGCCGGCGGCTGGGTTGAGGGATCCAGCCTCGCCTCGGCGTTCACGCTGTCCCCGAAGGCCCTCGTGCTCTGCCTGGTCGGCTACGGCTTCCTCGCCTCGGTACTGCCGGTCTGGCTGCTGCTGGCCCCACGGGACTACCTGTCCACATTCATGAAGATCGGCACGATCGGACTGCTCGCGGCCAGCGTGCTCATCGCAGCCCCGGTGCTGCGGACCGACGCCGTCACGGAGTTCGCCAGCACCGGCGCCGGCCCGGTGTTCTCCGGCACGCTCTTCCCGTTCGTGTTCATCACGATCGCCTGCGGTGCGCTGTCGGGCTTCCACGCGCTGATCGCCTCCGGCACCACGCCGAAGCTGATCCAGAAGGAGTCGCAGGTCCGGCTCATCGGCTACGGGGCGATGCTGATGGAGTCGTTCGTCGCCATCATGGCGCTGATCGCCGCCTGCATTCTCGATCCGGGCCTGTACTACGCGATGAACGCGCCGGCCGGCGTACTCGGCACCACCGCGCAGAGCGCGGCCACGGCAGTCGGCCAACTCGGCTTCACCATCGCCCCGGAGGACCTGACCAGCGCCGCCGCCGCGGTCCGGGAGAGCACGTTGATCGCCCGTACCGGCGGAGCACCGACCCTCGCCGTGGGCATGTCGGAAATCTTCTCCAGCGTGTTCGGCGGCAACGCGCTCAAGGCGTTCTGGTACCACTTCGCGATCATGTTCGAGGCGTTGTTCATCCTCACCACGGTTGACGCCGGTACCCGGGTCGGCCGGTTCATGCTGCAGGACACCCTCGGCAACGTCTGGAAGCCGCTCACCCGGGTCAGCTGGAAACCCGGACTGTGGGGGACCAGCGCCGTGGTCGTCCTGGCCTGGGGCTACTTCCTCTACGCCGGTGTCACCGACCCGCTGGGCGGGATCAACCAGCTGTTCCCCCTGTTCGGTATCGCCAACCAGCTGCTCGCGGCGATCGCCCTGACCGTCGCCACCACGGTGCTGATCAAGAGCGGCCGGCTCAGGTGGGCCTGGGTCACCGCCGTACCACTGGCCTGGGACGTCGCCGTGACGCTGACCGCGAGCTGGCAGAAGATCTTCTCCACCAACCCCCGGATCGGCTTCTTCGCCCAACGGGAGCGCTACGCCGAGGCGTTGGAGCAGGGCAAGATACTCGCCCCCGCGAAGAACGCCGCGGACATGCAGGCGGTGGTGGTGAACTCCACGGTCGACGGGGTCCTCGCGGCGCTGTTCGCGGTCCTGGTGATCCTGGTCATCGGCAACGCCGCCCTGGTGTGCCTGCGGGCGCTGCGGTCCCGTACCCCACTGCCGACGACCGAGGCGCCGTTCGTGGAGTCGCGGATCGTCGCACCGGCCGGGCTGATCCCCACCGCCGAGGAACGCCGGGAGATGGCCCTGGCGGGTGCTGGTGCGCAGCCGCCCGCCAAGGTCCCGACGGCGTCGGGCTCATGAGCCCGCTACGGGCGCTCGAGGCGCTGCACTGGTACCTGCGCGAACTCACCGGCGAGTCCGCGTACGACCGGTACGCCGAGGGGCACCGGGCCCGCTGCGGGGATACCCCGCCGCTGTCCCGCCGCGAGTTCGAGCGGGAGCGGACCCGACAGCGCGACGACCGGCCCGGCATCCGATGCTGCTGAGCCCGACCCCGCCGGCTGGCCGGCCCGATCGCACCTCGCGTGCGACCGGGCCGGACCGCCGCCGATTCCTGCGCGGGGCGGCCGCGTTGGCCACCGCCGCTGTCCTGGCCGGCTGCGCCCACGAGGAGGACGGCGCGTTCGGTGCCGACGCCCTGGCTGGTGGGCCGACGGAGGTCTTCACAGCGCCGACCGGTCGCCTCTCCGGGCGCCTACGCATCCTGCTGTGGAGCCACTGTGGTTCAACGCGCCGGCCACGGCCGACCACGTCGGCTATCTCGTGCGGCACACCGCCTTTCCGAGATTCGCGTGGAACACGATCTGGACCGGCACCCTCGTCGTGCTGGTCACGCTGCTGCTCGCCGTACCGACCGGGTACGCCCTGGCGCGGCTGAACCGGCCGTGGACGGCCCGCCTCGGCGTGGCGGTGTTCATGATCTACCTGGTCCCGCCGAGCGTGCTGTTCCTTCCGCTGTCCGAGATCGTCGCCCGAATCGGGCTCCAGGACTCGGCGTGGTCACTGGTCCTGGTCTACCCGACCATCACGATCCCGGTCTCGGTGTGGCTGCTGATGGGGTACTTCAAGGCGGTGCCGATCCAGATCGAGGAGCAGGCACTCGTCGACGGGTGCACCCGTCCCGCCGCGTTCCGTCGAGTTGTGCTGCCGCTGGTGGTACCCGGCCTGGTCGCCGTCGTGGTACTCGCGTTCGTCCTCTGCGTGAGCGAATACCTGTACGCCCTCGCGTTCGTCTCGCCCACCGCCCAACAGGTGGTCTCGACCGGGGTGCCCACCGAGCTGATCCGGGGTGACCTGTTCCACTGGCAGTCCCTGCAGGCCGCCGTGGTGCTGGTCGCGCTCCCGGTCGCGGTGGTCTACAACCAGCTCCTGACCCGGTTCGTCGCCGGTTTCACCGGTGGCACGATCGGTACCGGCCGCTGACCCTGCGGGCTGTCAGATCCGTACGAAGCCCTCACCCAGCAACGCCCGCGGCCTACGCCGAACGCGGCGGGAACGAGAAGCGGGGCCGGCCCGATGGGACCGACCCCGCTCGGGGGTTACCCCCCTTTGAATCCCTCGATCAGCGGGTGCGCTCGACCACCGTCAGCGTGAAGTCGTCGTACGACGCCGCGTGGGTCTTGTCGCCGCCGTAGACCGCCCGCGCCTGGTGGGTGCCGGGGTTGGGCAGCATGGGGACGGTGCAGGAGGCGATGCCCTTCTTGACCGGGGCCTCGCAGAGCACGTCCTCACCGATCATGAACTGCACTGGACCGGTCGCCGTGGTCGGCGTGACGGCCGCGGTCAGTTTCAGGGTCGACTTCCAATTGGCCTGTACGTCGTTGGCGCGGACCGAGGTCGGAGTGAGCTCCACGGTCGGGACCGCGGTGACGGTGACCACCCGGTTGGCGACCGCCTGGTTGCCGTTGGTGTCGGAGACCAGGTAGGACAGCGCGTAGCTGCCCGGGGTGGTGGTGTCGACGGTGCCGACCACCTGGATCCTGTCGGTGACGTCGCCGTCGGTGTTGTCCACCGCGGTGACCCCGGCCAGCGGATCGAACGCCTGCCCCTGCTTGACCGAGGTCGTGGCGGGGACGGTCAGCACCGGCGCGGTGACGTCGGTGCCGGCGGCGGTGGCGATGAAGATGCCGCCGAACTGGTCGATCGAGCCCACCTGGTCACCGTCGCCGGTGTGGCTGGTGGTGGTCCAGGCATAGAGCTCGCGCTCGGTCAGGCCGCTCCACTGCACGGTGGCCGGCCAGCCCGACTTGGCGGTGGCCTGACCGATCACGGTGTCGGTCGGCGTGACCAGGACGAGACCGTCGGTGCTGAAGCTGGTCTTCCGCGTCGACAGGTCGATCGGCAGCACCATGTTGTCCTCTGCGCCGTTGTAGCGCTTGCGGTCGTCGTACTCGCTGGCACCGAAGTTGTCGAGCATCGGCGAGTAGGTGTCGATGCTCATCTGGGCCCGGTCGACGTCGATCTGCAGCAGCCGCAGGAAGCTGGCGCCGAACTGCAGCAGGTCGCCCTTCTTGTGGTCGACGGTGCCGTCGCCGTTGAGGTCGAGGTTGCCATTGGCGTCGACCTTTTCCGGCCACAGTTCGCCGGCTGTCATCTTGTAGAACTGGTAGTCCGCGAGCAGTTCGACCACGTTGTGCTCGACGGTGACGCCGACCCCGGTCTTGAGATTCGTGCCGACGCCGTGCTCGTGACCGGCGAGGACCAGGAACACGTTCGGGTTGGCCGCCACGATGCTCGAGAAGGCCCGCGATCCGTCGGTGGAGAAGTTGGCGCCCCGGCCGTCCGGCGCGGCCGACGGGGCGATGTAGGCGTGCGTCAGCAGGATGCCGTTGCGGTCGTGGTAGCGCTGGAAGATGGAGCTGGCCCAGTCGGCCTCGGCCTGGGTGACGCCGTAGGAGAGGCCCACCGCGACGAAGTCCAGACCGCCTGCGGAGAAGAGGACGTAGTTGTTCTGGTTGTCCTTACCGCGGGTGACCACGGCGCCGGAGGCATCGGTGGTCTCGTCCCAGGCGTGGTACGCCGCCTTGAGCTCGGCCGGCCACAGCTTGGACCCCTCGTAGTAGCGCTCCGGGCCGTAGTACTGGTTGAACCGCGAGGTCGGGCCGGTCTCGGCACCGCCCTGGTTGTCGTGGTTGCCCGCGACGACCTGGTTGACCAGTCCGGCCGCATCCAGGGTGCGCTGCGCCTCGGCGGTGAACTGGAACTCCTTGGTCACCTGCTCGTCCAGACCGGGGCGGAGCAGGTTGCCGCTGGAGTCGGTGGCCAGCGGGTTGGTGTAGTCGTTCTCGGTGATGTCACCGGTGTGCGCGGTGTAGGCGATCTTCCGGCGGGCGGCGTTGTCGGCCAGCCACTGGGTGGTGTCCCGGTAGGACTTCGCCCAGAGCGCCTGCTCCTCCATGGTCATCTTGTCGGTGGGCTCGACGATGCCGTCGAAGTCGTCGTACGTGCCACCGACCGCGCCCTCGGCAAGGTACTGGGTGTCGGTGAAGTGGGCCAGCGAGAAGTCGTAGGCCGCCGGGTCCTCGAAGTGGTCCCTGTTGGCCGGGGCACCGGCGCTGGCGTCGCGCGATGCCAGGTCGTCGGCGAACGGGTCCTGGCCGGTGACCAGGACGTGGACCACGCCGTTGTCGACCAGCTCCGGCTGGACGACGGCCTTCAGCGCGGTCTCACCCTCGGCCTGCCCGCGGGCGGTGGCGAGCTCGGTCCACGCCTGGGTGGTGCTGTTCCACGCGTGCAGCGAGACCGCGCGCTCGGGGTCGACCACACCGTTCCACAGGATCTGGCGACGTTCGGTCGACGCCGGCACCTGGACGTCGTACCGCTGGAAGGGGATGTCGCCCGTGGAGGGGCTGTCGACGCCCTTGCCGTCCGGGCGCGGTGCAGCGCCGATCTGGCCGCCCTCGGTGTAGGAGAAGTCCAGCGCGGACGGCATCACCGGGACGACACCCTGGATGCCGCCGGCGGGGACACTCGGGGTGGCCTGCTTGAAGGTGGTGGTGACCTCGCCGCCGTCGGGGTTGTGGGCGATCGCGGAGAGGGCCACCCGGCCGCTGCCCTGACCGACCTCGGTGCCGCCGCTGGTCGGAATGGCGTCGGAGGTGAAGCTCACGGTCTTGCTGACCGGCTTGCCGAAGACGTCGGTTGCCGAGATCTGCAGGGTGTGGCTGCCGGACTTCAGGCCGGCGCCGATCTCCTGGCCGACCTGGACCGGCTCGCCGTCGAGCAGGTACCGCCAGCCGGTGGCGTTGCCCTGGTTGGTGACTTTGATCTGGAACCCGGTCGGGCGGCTGAGGTGGGCACCCTCGGCCGGGATGGTCGAGGTGACGACAACAGCCGCGTCACGGGCGTCGCCGAAAGCGGCGATGTTGAGCGCCTTGACCTCGTCGAGGGTCAGCACCTTGGAGTAGATCCGGGCGTTGAGCACGGAGGCCGGGGCCCAGAACTGGTTGACCGAGTCGGCGCCGATGTAGAAGGCGTTGCGGGCGGCGCCACCGGGCAGCCCGAGCGTGCCGGCGGCCGGGGCCTCGGCCGCGAGGACGCCGTCGACGTAGAGCCGGATGGCCTGTCCGTCCCACGTGCCGACCGCGTGGTACCAACGGCCGGAGACGATCTGGGTCTGCGCCGACTTGTAGCCGCCGCCGACGTACGCGGTGAAGGTCAGCTTGTCGCCGTAGATCACGACCGAGTAGCCGCCGCTCTCCTTGTCGGAGCAGACCGAGTGCTCACCGCTGTTGGGCAGCGTGCCGTTGGACTTCAGGGTGCACTCGATGGAGACCTTGGTGCTGATCTTGCTCCACTGGTCGCCGAAGGCGTAGGAGTAGGCGTCGTTGGCGCCGTCGAAGGAGGCGACCGGCGCCTTCACCGCGGTGTCCTGCGCGATCACCGGCTCGCCGTGGATGGCGACGGCGAGGTTCTGCGCGTCGTCCTTCGGGGTGCCGTCGTCGAAGTCGACGTCGAGGACGTCGGCCACCGGGACCGGCGGCTTGGTGTTGTATGCCGACGCCAGCTCGGCAACCTGGGCGCTGCTCAAGGCGGCGCTCCAGACCTTGCTCGCGGCGAACGAGGCGGGCGGGGCGACCTGGCCGATGCCGGTCGGAGCGGCGTCGGCGCCGACCACGAAGCGGCGCGCGGTGGAGACCGGCGGGGTGAGCGCACCGGTGGCCGCGGCCGAGCCGGCCAGCTGGCCGTTGACGTAGAGGCTCAGGGACTGGCCGTTCCAGACCGAGGCGGCGTGGTACCAGCGGTTGCCGCTGATCGGGGTCAGCACCGACTTGTAGCCGCCGCCGATGTGGGCCATCGTGCCGAGGTTGCCGCCGTTGACGTAGACCGAGAAGCCGCCGCCCTCCTTGTCGGAGCAGAGGTCCTTCTCGCCGCTCACCGGCATCGGGGTCTCGACCCGGAAGACGCACTCGATGGCGAAGCCGGCGGAGAACCTGCTCCACTGGTCGGTGAAGTCGAAGGAGACCGCGTCGTCGACCCCGTCCACCTTGAGCAGGTCGTGACCGAACGCCGCATCGGTGGCGTAGCTCGGAGCGCCCCAGGTGGTGGGGGCGAGGCCCTGGGCCCGGTCGGTGGTGGTGCCGCCGCTGAAGGCGACGTCGAGCACGTCGGCAGCCGGAACCGTGACGGCCGCAGCCGCCTGGCTGGTGCTGGCCGAGGTCTGAACGGCCTGGGCGGGCTGCATCAGCGCGCCGGCCATCGCGAGCCCGAGGGTGGCCGCGCTCAGGCGGCGCCACCTCTGGGCGAACGGATGGAGTCGTGTCGTCACGACATCTCCTTTTCTGGGGTTTCTGCGTTGGTGTTGGGTGGGTAGCCGGCCGGTAATCCGGTGAGGAAGGTCAGGTGCCGGGTAGGCCGGCTACGGCGGAGGCGGAGATGCCGACGCCAATGAGGGTGATCCCGCAGGCGGCCAGCACCGGGGCCACCCGGGTGGCCAACTGCAGGAGGACGTGGGACTGGGCGGCGCGCGTCACGAGGGAGCGGCCGGTGAGAGCCATGAGGCCGACGGTGAAGAGCACCGCGGCGAGCCCGAGGCCGAAACAGACCACGAGGACGAGAGCGAACCCGGCCCGCCCCGCGAAGATGCCGGTCACCAGCACGAGGAAGGCCGCCGGCGAAGGCGTCAGGCCGCCGGACATGCCGAGAAGGAGGAGACCCGGGCGGGACGGGCCGGTGTGGCCATGTCCGTGGTCGTGGTCGTGGTCGTGGCTGTGGTCGTGGCTGTGGCTGTGGCTGTGGCTGTGGCTGTGAGCATGACCACGCCGATGCAGGTGGCGTCGCAGCAGCCAGAGCCCGACGGCGACGACGGTCAGGCCAGCCGTCAGCTGCAGTCCGGTGGTCAGTCGCTCGAGGCTGACCAGGTCGGAGAGGGAGAAGAAGGTCCAGGCGACCGCGATGGCCAGCACCGAGACGGTGTGCATCGCGGCCACCGAGAAGCCCAGCCAGGCGGCGTCGCGGACCCGACCCCGGGAGCCGATCAGGTACGCCGCCGCGAGACTCTTGCCGTGGCCGGGTGCGAGTCCGTGCGCCGCCCCAGCCACGAAGGCGATCACCAGGGCCACGGGCGCGAACCCCGGCGACTGCACCGTCTCGGTCAGTCGATCGCCGAACTCTGCGGCTCCGAAGAGATCGACATCGAGGAGGGCCGTGGGGCCGGAGCCGAGGGGTGCCGCCGCGGTGCCGAGGCTGGTGATCGCGTTCATGGTTCAGGCCTTTCGTTCGCGCCGGCGGTACCAGAACGCTCCGGCTGCGACGACGGCCAGCAGGACGCCCCCGACAACCGAGAGCTGCAGGGCGCTGCTACCCGAGGAGACGGCGGCTACGGTCCGGGTGGACACGGGGCGGGAACCGGCGTCGCTGATGGTCCAGTCCGCCGACTCGTGCGTGGCGTCGTACACCGCCTTCTGCCCATCGGGGCCTCTGGCGAGAGTCCGGTAGGCCTCGTGCAGGTCGGTGAGCATCCGGGACGTCACGGTCACTGTGCTCACCGGTTCGGGACACGTGAACAGCACCTCGGCGCCGTCGGCCACCAGATCGTCGGGCACGCTGACCTCGCCCTTGCAGGGCCGCCCGACCTGGGTCACGGTGATCCGCTCGGTCAGGTACTCGGCGAACTCGGGAGCCCCAGCCATCGCCTCGGCATCGGAGGCCTTGTAGATCACCGCGCCGTCCAGCATCACCCGGTCCTTCGGGAGCACGCCGAGGGCGATGCCGAGCAGGGTCAGGTCATCGGTTCCGCCGACGAGCCAGCGGACCCGCACATCGTGATCACCCTCGCCCACGACCACGACCTGCTGTGGGGCACCGAAGGGATGCGCCGAGGCCGAGTCCGGAACCAGCCCTCCCATCAGCACCAGTGCGAGCACTCCCCAGGAGCAACGCCAGGCGTGGCGTTGGGCACGGCGACACAGGGCAGACACAACAGACTCTCACTCGCTCGGAGATCGGGCGGAAACGCAATGACTGTTTCGGCCGCAGATGACCAACAAGGTCACAGAAACTGAGCAAGCCCTTACGGAGACATTGCTGAACTGCGAAACCAATGAGCCCTGTTCATCGTGTGCAGCGGGCGTCTTCGGCGGCTCGGAGGGCGAGGATGGCCTGCACGATCGCGGTGGTGCGGCGGGAGCAGCAACGGCGCCATGCGACTCAGACTCTCTCCAGGGCCTCCTTCAATCGCAGCAGTGTCAGTCGCATCGTCTGCCGGTTGTGCGAGGCTCGATCCCGGACCCCTGAGGTCAGGGCACTCAGCCGGCGCCGGGCGGGGCCGCGCCGGTCCCGCCAGGACTGGATCACCTCGGTACGGGTACCGTCTGGCGCCCTGAACCAGGTCGAAGCGCCACGAGGCGATGCGGCCGCCCGACGACACGTCGAAAGCGAAACACGTCGGTCGGTGACGGTGACGGTGCATCGGGTCGTCCAGGCCCGCCACCGGCCGATTCGGTTGTGGCCGGTGAATCGTGTCCCCACCATCGGTTCGGCGTCCGGGTCTGCCAGGGTGGCGCCCACGCACTCCGGGCTCCACTCCCCCATCCGGCGGACGTCGCTGAGTGCCGCGTACACCGCCGCGGCGGGTACCTCGATGGCGGCCGCCGCCCAGGTGAACTCCAGGAGACCGGCGGTGCCGTGATACGACCCGGATACCGGATTGGCGCCCGGTACGGAAAGGGTGGCTTGCGGGTGGATGAGCTCGTTGACGGTTGCGGTGTCGCCGCATGAGATGGCGGCGTAGATCCGTGCCGCCACCTCACGCGGCGTGACGCCGCCGCCGGATCTTGTGCTGGGGATGCTGTTCACAGCTCTCCTCGGTCACACCGGATTGGCGTCCTGCGGGCCGGTCATTCGGGAGGTAGTACGCCGGTCAGGTGCAGGGCCAGGCCGATGGCCACCACGACCACGGCGGCCATCACGATCAACACCGTCCGGCGCCTGCCCGCTCGCCTGCCGTCAGGCCGGTACGGGGTGGGTTCGGTGGGTTCGTTCATCGCACGTCTCCTGGTTCGAAGTTATTGCCGCACGGCGATTGCCGTGGCGGTGGCGGCGAGGATCTGTTCCAGTTCGGCGCGGGCAGGTCGCGGCCATGCCTCACCGGCGACCAGCAGGTTGTGCAGCGCGCTGGCGATCAGGAACCCGAAGGCGTATTCGTCGATGTGGGGGGCGACGCGGTCGGCCTGCTTCTCCGCGGCGAGATAGCGCGACAGGACGACGGGAAGGGCACCCGGGCTCAAACCAACGTCGTGGGCGGTGGCGGCGACCGACTGCCGGAGCGCCTTGTCGGAGAGCAACTCCTCGGTGAGCGCAACCGCCGGCGAGTCCAGGAAAGCCTCGGCGAACCACATGAGGTTACCGGCGACGGTCGCGGAGCCGGCCCGCTGGACCAGTTCGTCACAGGTCGCCCGCAGCTTCTCCAGTTCGATGTGGACGATCGCGGCGACGATCTCGTGGCGATCGGCGAAGACCTTGTAGGGCAGACCGACGGCGCAGCCGGCCTCGGTGGCCAGCGCTCGCATGGTCAGGGCGGCCGCACCGTCGCGGGCGATCAGCCGGCGGGCGTGCTCGATGAGCGAGGACCGTAGCTGTTCGGTCGTTTCGGCACTGCGCTTAGCCGGTGACATCGTCACGCTCCACCAGACGTACCCCGGCGGCCAGGGCGACGGCGATGACCCCGAGCAGGACAGCGGCGGCGGCACCCGCCGGCAGCAGATGGTCGGCCGGCTGACGGCGCAGGCTCAGCGACGCGATCCCCGGCAGCCACCGGAAGACCTTCGGCGCCGCGGCGAACAGCGCCGGCTCGACCAGAACCGTCCAGGCCAGGGCACCGACGATGGCCGGCACTGGCCTTCGTACGATCGCCCCGATCGCGACCCCGAGAACGCCGAACAGTGCGGCGACCGCGACACACCCGACAAGCGTCAGCCACACCGCCGATCGGTCGAGCGGCAACGTGAGGCCTTTGGCTCGGTACCAGCCCCAGGCGGTCGCGGTCGCCGCCACGGCGGCGGCCATTCCGTAGACCGTCCCGATCCCCAGGTAGACGACTGTCTTGACGGTCACCACGCGCCACCGACGCGGGGTGCTCAGGAAGGCCTGGCTGACCTGCCCGAAACGCCACTCGCCGGCCATGCCGATGATGCCGGCCACCAGCACGAGGACCGCTCCGCCGGCCGCACCGTGCAGGGCCGCCCGTATCTGGTGATCGCCGAGAAGGTCGACCGGCTTCCCGTCGACGGCGATCAGCGGCGCGAGGGTACCCAGAATCCCGATGGCGGCGGTGCTCATCAGCAGCCACCACGTGACAGGGGTGGACCGCACCTTGCGCAACTCGGCCCGGAAAAGCTGACTCATGACGACACCGCCACATCTGACAACGGGTGGGGCATCGACCCGGCCAGCCGGAAGTACACGTCCTCGAAACTGCCGGTGCGCTCGGTCAACCAGTAGACCGGCCCGGCGCCGACCGCGGCCACCGCCTCGCCCGTTTCCCGGGCCGACAATCCCTCGATGAGCAGGCCGTCACCATCGGCAACGACCTTGACCTGGCGGGCCCGCAGTTCCTGGACCAGCGGGGCCGGATCAGCGCAGCGCAACTCCACCACGTGTGACTGCTCGGCGAGCAGGTCGTCGAGTGTGGTGTCGGCGATCAGCCGACCACGGTCGATGATCACGACCCGGTGGGCGACCTCCGCCAGCTCGGACAGCAGGTGACTGGAGACGAGCAGGGCCCTGCCCTCCTCGGCCAGTCGGCGCAGCAGATCGCGGACCCACAGGATGCCGGGCGGATCAAGGCCGTTGACCGGTTCGTCGAGAATCAGGATTCCCGGGTCGCCCAGCAGCGCCCCGGCCAGAGCCAGTCGTTGCAGCATGCCCATCGAGAAACCGTCTACCCTCCGGTGGGCGTGCTCGGTCAACTCCACCAGGTCCAGGACCTCGTCGACCCGCCTACGGGGCAACCCGCCCGCCAAGGCCATGATCGACAAGTGGGTCCGGGCCGAATGGCCCGGGTGGGCACCGGGCCCGTCAACGACCGCGCCGACCTCGCGGCGGGGCTGCTCCAGATCCCGGTACGGCCGCCCGTTCACCCACGCGGTCCCGCTTGACGGCGCCACCAGGCCAAGCAGCATCCGCATCGTCGTCGTCTTACCCGCACCGTTCGCTCCCACGAAGCCGGTGATCGTGCCCGGCGGGACCTGGAATGAGACGTCATCGACTGCAACGCGATCGCCGAACACTTTCTTGAGGGAGCGGCATTCGATGGCCCCCGTTCGTGAACTCATGTTCACGACATTATCGTGAACATGAGTTCACCACAAGGATGCGCGCATGGTTTCTTCACGAGCCGCGTGATCCCCGCTCGCCCCGCCGGCAACACGACGATCCGCGACGTCTTCATCGACGCGTCACCGGACGGTCACTGGTTCGGCCTCTGGCGCCGCGACAATGGCCGTCCGACGCCTGGCCTCCGGACACCAGCGTCGCCACATCGTCCCGTCGCACGCCGAAGGCAGGCCGCTGTGTCCGAGCCCATCACCCACCCCGTCGCCGGCCCGCTCGCCGGCCCGCTCGCCGGCGTCGTTGCCGACGTCCTGCTCGCCGACGTACCCGAGGCCGTCATCGGCGAGGTCATCGCGGAACTACTGCCCGCCGAGGGCCCGCAGGCGCTCACCGACGATTCGGTGGAGGCCGTCGCCGCTATCACCGAATTGGTCGAGGCCGCGACCCGGCAGGTGTTCGCTCCCGACCCGCTGGCCGATCCGGTCGCGGCCCTCACCAGCCCGACGCCCACACCGCAACCGACCGGCCCGGCCGCTGCGGCCGCCGCCCGCGCCAATGTCGACATCCGTCCGGTCGACACGCACGTCGACGTCGCCGCCGCCGTCAGCGTCCTCGACGGGGTCTTCGCCCCGGGTGCGGGAAACCACTTCTATCCGCCGAGCCTGCTGCGCAACCTGCTCGCCGCCGGCGCGCCGGTGCTGCTGGCCTGGGACGGCGGGGCTCCCGTCGGCGTGGTGCTCGCGTTGCCGGGATGGACCGCCAACGGCCAGCCGCTGGTGCAGTCCGGCCCATTGGCGGTGTTGCCCACCGCCCGCGGCCGCGGCGTGTCGGCCGCGCTCAAGCTCGCCCAGCGGGCCTGGGCCCTCGATCGGGGCGTCACCGAGATCCGCTGGACGTTCGACGCGATGGCCGCGGTCAACGCCAACCTCAACCTGCGCCGGCTCGGCGCGACCGTAGAGGCATTCCTGCCCGGCTACGAGGGTCTCCGCGACGCCGACAGCCCCACCCCACTGCCGTACGACCGGTTGCTCGTCGCCTGGCATCTCACCGGCGAGCCCGCCACACCCGCCGACGACGACACCGAGCTGGTGTGGGCAGTCGCCGCCACCGACGGGCTGCCAGTGCTCGACCCGGCCTGGACCGTCGCTCCCGCCGCGCTGGTCGCAGTGCCGACCGACATCTCCGCGCTGCGCCGAAACGCCCCGGCCGCAGCCAGCGCCTGGCAGCACGCCGTCGGCGGCGTGCTGCAGGAGGCCCTTGCCTCCGGCTGGCGGGCCGGCTGGGATCCCCGCGGCGCCTACCGGCTCACCGCGCCCACCCACTGACCGCCGAGAGCGGCTGCGGTTACGGCGGGAACGGTAGGGGCCGCGGTGGTGCACACGGAATTGAAGTCGGCAGGGTGGGTCGGGCCGGTCGGGGTGGCCGTCGACAACGGCCACCCCCTCTTCGACCGGTGCTCAGGCTGCGGTGGGATGCAGCATCGTCTGCCAGGCGGCGTAGCCGCCGAGCAGGTCGGACACGTCAGTCCCGCCAGCGTTGCGCAGCAGGCTGGCCGCGACCGAGGAGCGGTAGCCCCCGGCGCAGTGCACGACGATCGGCCGGCCGTCGGGCACCTCGTCGAGTCGGCGAGACAGCTCGGCGACCGGGATGTGCAGTGAGCCCTCGATGGTGCCCTGCTCGCGCTCGCCGATGTTGCGCACGTCGAGCACGAGCGGTGGCTCGGCCCGGTCGAGCGCCTCGCGCAGCTCGCTGGCAGTGACCCGGCTGGCCCGGGCCAGGTCGCCCACCATGTCGAGGAACGCGTGCTCGGGTTCGCGCAGGTAGCCGACGACGTGGTCGAAACCGATCCGGGCGAGCCGGGTGACGATCTCCTCTTCGCGGTCCTGCTGGGCCACCACGAGGATGGTGCGGTCGGGAGCGACGACGCTGCCGGCGGTCTCGGCGAAGCGGCCGTCGACGGGGATGTTGATCGCGCCACGGAGGTGCCCGGCGGCGTACTCGTGAGGGTCACGGGCGTCGACCACGACGGCGCCGTCCGCGCGGGCGGCGAGGAACTCGGCGGGGCCGAGCGGCTGGGCGGGCCGGGTGTGGTCGAACAGCTCGCGGTCCTTGCGGTTGAGCACGGCGTCAAAGGCGAAATATCCGGGAGCTGACGGCTGGCCACCGGTGACCAGAGCCAGAAACTGTTCCTGGCTCATCGGCGCGCACGCGTAGTTGGTGCGGCGCTGTTCACCGATGGTGGACTGCCGCTCGGTGGACAGGTTCTTCCCGCACGCCGAACCCGCGCCGTGGGCGGGGAACACCCGCACCGGGTCGGGCAGGCTCATGAGCTTGTGCTGCACGCTGTCGTAGAGCATGCGGCCCAACTCGTCGGCGGTGACGCCGAACGAGGCGAGCAGGTCGGGCCGGCCGACGTCGCCGATGAACAGCGCGTCGCCGGTCATGACCCCGTACGGCACGGCGTCGTCGGCGTGCTCGTGGACCAGCACGCTGATCGACTCCGGGGTGTGCCCCGGAGTCTCGATGATCTCCAGGGTGACGTCGCCGAGGCTGATCCGCTCGCCGTCGGCGAACTTGCGGATCGGGTACTCGGTCTCGGCCCGCTGTCCGTAGCCGATCCACGCCCCGGTCGCCGCGGCCACCTCCAGGTGGCCGGCGAGGAAGTCAGCGTGGAAGTGGGTGTTGATCACCCCTTCGATCGTCAGCCCACGGGCCTGGGCGTCAGCGAGGTACTCGTCGATGTCACGGCGCGGGTCGACCAGCACGGCGCGCTTCGTGGTGTCGTCGGCGACCAGGTACGACGCCTGCGACAGGCAATCCAGGTAGTACTGGGTGAACAGCATCTGCCAACTCCTCTGCAGAGATGGCGGCCAATGGAGCCGCCTCTTCTCTTATACCCCCCAGGGTATCCGATCCGCCACTGCAACCAGCGTCTCTCCCGGGTAGGGGCCTCCGGCCCTACGTAGGTTGGTTCACGCTGTCATCGGCATCCCCCGCTCCTGTGCCGCTTCTCAGTAGCGGTGGCAGGACCTGTACGAAACCGGGCCCTACGCCGCTGGCCGCACGCCGGTGGCCGCTGGTGGCACCTCAGCGACGAGTTCGGGATCCCAGCACTGCTCCCCGCACCGATCGGCATGGACGGCGAGGATTCTGGTGTTGGGTAGCCGTCCAGCCACTCGGGCAAGGCTCTGACGTAGCTGGTCGCGATGCTCATCGACGGACACCGGGTTGCCGGCGCAGTCGGAGTGGGCGGCGATGACCAGCGTGGCGCTGCCATGGGCCCGCTGGGAGACCTGCACCTTCTCCAGGAGAACCTCCAGGCATCGCTCACCGGTGCCGGCCAGCACAGCCTCTGGTCCGGGTTCCGTGATCGTGTCGAGGTACTCGACATCGAGGTGTTTTCTCACCCACTCGTTGAGGGGTTGCTGGATACGCCCGTCGATACAGGTGAACATCGTGGCGAATCGGTCGGGCACGGTTACAGCACCTCCTGGGGTACGGGCGGCCGGTCGGGCTCGGGTGCCGTCCGACGCGGCGGATCGGACGCCTCGTTCCCGGTCGCCGTGAGGGCGGCGGTGACGTCCCGGTGTACGTGGCCGGCCTCGTGCATCAGTCGCCACACGCCGGCCCGATCGAGCAGGTCACGCACCGGACCCCGAACGGTCGCCACGTGGAGGACCACCCCGCGCGCCGCAGCGCGCTGGCCCAGTTCCACCAGGGCGTGGGCGCCGTCCGCGTCGATGTCGCTGATCGCGCTGGCGTCGAGCACGATGGCCTCCAGCGCCTCCCGCTGTTCGGCCAGTGCGAGCAACCGGTCCTCGAGGAATTGGGCATTGGCGAAGTAGAGCGGGCCGTCCACCCGGATGATCGCGACCCGGGGGTCAGTGACCAGACCGTGGTACCGGTCCACGTTGCGGTAGGTGTCCGTGTCGGGAACGCGACCCAGTTCTGCGGTGTGCGGCCGGGCGGAGCGCCACAGGAAGACTCCGAGGCTGAACACCACGCCGGCGGCGAGACCGGGCTCGACCCCGAACATCAGGGTGACCAGGAACGTCAGGGCCAGAGTCAGCCCATCCGACCGGCGGGATCGCCACGCGGTGGCGGCCGCCCCGCGGTCGACCAGGCCGAGTACCGCTACCACGACGATGGTGGCAAGTACGGCCTTGGGCAGGTGGTAGAAGGCGGGCGTCAACACGAGCGCGGTGAGGGCCACCATCGCCGCCGTCAGCACCGTGGCCATCGGCGTACGTGCGCCGGCGGAGAAGTTGACCGCGCTGCGGGAGAAGCCGCCGGCCACCGGAAACGCCTGGAAGAGCCCGGCCGAGACGTTGGCGGCCCCGACCGCCACCAGTTCCTGATTGGGGCTGACATGCTGGCGGGACTTCGCCGCGAGAGCCTTGGCCACGGCGATGCCCTCCATGTAGGCGACCAGCGCGATGGCCACCGCCGCAGGCACCAGCGCCTGGATGTCCTGACCGGACAGTGCAGGCAGCGCAGGTGCCGGGATCCCCCCAGGGACTTCGGTGAGGATCTGCACACCGCGCTCGCCGAAGGACAGCGCGGCGCTGATCGCGGTGACTCCGGCCACGACGAGCAGTGCGCCGGGCAGTTTCGGCACGTACCGGCGCAGGAGCACCAGTCCGGCGACGCTGGCCAGGGAGATGACAATCGTCAGCCCGTGGGCGGTGGTCGCCGACCTCCAGACCGATTCGACGATCTCCGGGAAGGTCTCCGCCCTACCCGCCTTGAGCCCGAACAGGTCCTTGACCTGGCTGGCGGCGATGACGATCGCGGCGGCGGAGGTGAACCCGGACAGCACCGAGTGGGACATGAAGTTGACCAGCACACCGAGGCGCAGCACGCCCATCAGCGCCTGGATCGCCCCGACCAGGAGGGCGAGCAGGCCGGCGAGGGCCGCGTAGCGGGCCGGATCGCCGTCGGCGATAGGGGCAAGCGCGGCGCTGGTCATGAGCGCGGTGATGGCCACCGGCCCGACGGCGAGGGATCCGGAGGTACCCAGCAGCGCGTAGACCAGCAGCGGCACGATCGAGGCGTAGAGACCGGTGACCGGCGGCATGCCGGCCAGCGCGGCGTAGGCCATGCTCTGCGGCACCAGCATGACCGCTACGGTCAGGCCGGCGATCAGGTCGTGACGCAGGGTGACCCGGTCGTAGCGGCGCAGCCAACCCAGTAGCGGCACCACTCGGGCCAGACCGGAGCGGTCCTGCTGGATGTACCCGGCCGCGCTCATACCCCCCTCCCCTCACGACGGAGCCGTCCGAGGGAGGCGTTGACGTCGCAGCCTGCCCCACGGTTGTACGGCAGTCGGGACAGCAGCGCGCCCATCGCGCAGGTGTTGGTCAGCGCCGCGAAGGTCAAACCGGCGCCGATGAAGCCGGCCACGAACCGCGCCGGTGGCACCCAGATGCTGGCGACGATCGACAGCACGACGATGCCGCCCGCGATCAGGCGGACCTGGCGCTCCAGGCTCCACCGTTCGCGGCCGCGCTCCACGGGGCCGCCTGCGGCAATCCAGGCGTTCATGCCGCCGGTGATGACGGTGGCGCCGGTGAGACCGGCTTTCGCCAGCTTGGTGCAGGCCTGGGTGGCGCGGTTGCCGGACTGGCACATCAGCAGCATCCGGCCGCCGGCGTCGTTGACGATCCGCCCCAGTTGGGCGTCGACCTGGTCCAGTGGCAGGTTGATCGAGGCCGGGACGTGAGCGGTTTCGAATTCGCCGGGCGTGCGCACGTCGACGATCAGGACGTCGGGGTTGTTGGCGATCAGGGCGCGGGCGGTGGCGACGTCCATGGCCGACGAGCCGTTCTTGGCGTTCATGTAGCACTCCATGTTCAGGTGTTGGGTGGCGGCCCGGCAGGCGGAGGGATCCACCCCGCCGGGAGGAGAAGAGATGGTCAGGGGATGCGGGCGGCGACCACGTCGGCGACGCCGGCGCCGGTCAGCACGACGGGCTGGCAGCCCTCCCGGGCCAGCAGCGTGGCGGCGATGGCGGCACGTCGACCGCTGCCACAGGCAACCAGCACCGGGCGCGCGGGATCGATCTCGGCGGGCACGCCGTCGCTGATCAGATCGGGCAGGAAACGTTCCACCGCCCCGTCCAGCCGCGCGGCCGCGCGTTCGTTGGGCATCCGCACGTCGAGCACCTGGGCGGTGGGGTCGGCGAGCCGGTTAACGAACGTGGACACGTCGACCAACTCGAATCGGTCGGTGGCGGCCTCACCCAGGTCGCGCAGAACCCCGCGGACGCTGTCGACGCCGATCTGCGCCAGCTGGGTGACCGGCTCGGTGATGTCCTGGTCGGGCTCGGCCACGAGCACGACAGGCGCCTGGTAGGGCAGCAGCCATCCGGCCCAACTGCCGAAGTCGTCGGCCATTTCGATCCCGACCGAGCCGGGCAGAAAGCCGGCGGCCTGCGCCGTGCGGGGGCGCACGTCGAGCACCTGCGTCCGATCCGGCTGGTCCGCCAGGTCCGCCAGGTCGAGCTCAGGCACGGTCAGCTCCGGCATCGGCGGGACGCCCAGGGTGTTCGCCGGGCCCATGTACTGGTAGAACGCCGGGATCGGCATCGGCTCGGCGAGCAGCCGATCGGCGAACTGCTCGACGTCGCTGACCGCCAGCAACGGGTTTCCCTCGAGCTCCTCGCCGATGGTGGAGGTGTAGCGACCGGCGCCGGTGGCGGTGCAGAAGGAGCCCTCGCCGTGGGTGGGATACAGGGCGACGTCGCCGGGCAGGCCGGCGAGGCGGTGCAGCGAACCGTGCTGCAGCTTGGCGAGCGTCCGGGCCCGGGCGGGGCCCAGCAGGTCCGGCCGACCGGCCGAGGCGACCAGCAGACTGCCGCCGGAGAACACGGCCACCGGTTCCCCGTCCACGAGCACCAGGTAGCTGGTGTGCTCGGGGGTGTGGCCCGGGGTGTGGATCGGGCGGATCGTCAGGCCCTCGGCCTTGATGTCCTCGAGATGGAACGCTGCGGTGTGTGGATAGGCAGCAGCCGCCGCAGCGGGCAGGACCAGTTCGGCCCCGGTACGGAGCGCTGCCTGTTCACCTCCGGAGACGTAGTCGTTGTGCAGGTGGGTTTCCAGCACGAACCGCAGCTCGACGTCGCGTTCGGCGGCCGCGTGCAGGAAGCGGTCGATATCGCGCTGCGGGTCGACCAGGACGCCCTTCCCCTGGTGGGTCAACAGGTACGTCTGGTCGCCTAGGCCTGGAGTACGGAATGACACGAGATCCACGGTGTGGCCCCTCCTCTAGACCCCCGTCGCATACCCCCGGGGGTAACCAGTTTCGAGTATGTACGAATGAACGGACAACCGCAAACCTCCCGTTCCACGACGCGAGCGAGGCACGTGGAGACCGCTACACTTGTCCGGTCAACCGAACAACTCGTGCGAAATGGCCAGCTCCGTGGCAGACCAGAAGTCGGCTCGGCTCCTCGACCGCAGCCTCCCCCTCCCTCTCTGGGCGCAGCTCTACGAAGACCTTGTACGGCGGCTGGAGGCGAAGGCGTTCAGCGGGGCGTTCCCCGGCGAGCATCAACTGGCGAACGAGTACGACGTGAGCCGGCACACCGTCCGCGAGGCGCTACGCCGGCTACGGCAGGCCGGGATTCTCGATTCCGGTCGTGGACGCCGCACCGACGTGCGGACAGCCCGCATCGAGCAACCACTCGGTGCGCTGTACTCGCTTTTCAGCGAGGTCCAGGCACGCGGCATGCACCAACGCAGCGAGGTCATCGCCAGGCGGCTGGGCCAGGATCCGACGGTCGCGAACCGGTTGGGCATCGACGCCGGGACCGCCTTCGTCTACCTCGAACGGCTGCGGTACGCCGACGAGCAGCCACTCGCCCTGGACCGCACGTGGCTGCTGGCGTCGTTCGCACGGCCACTGCTGGACGCGGACCTGACTGCGACCGGGGTCTACGCCGAGCTTGCCGGCCTCAGCGGTGTCCGCATCACCGGTGGCCAGGAGCGCATCTACGCCGTCACGCCCACCACAGATCAGCGCCGCCTCCTTGGCCTCGGTCGAGGCGTGGCTCTGCTGGCCATCGACCGGATCGGCCGCGTGAACGGTGACCCGGTCGAGTGGCGCGAGACGCTCGTGCGCGGCGACCGCTTCAGCGTCGTCGCGACGTGGACACGGCATACCCCGTACCAGATGGCGGTCGCCGATGGCTCCCCGCTGGGATCCGCCCGCTCGGGGTCCGCCGGGTGAGGTTACCCAGTGGCGAGCAGGAGTCCGAGGAGCGCCGATCGGGGCAGCGGTGCGCCCAGCCGGATCGCCCGCTCGCGGCGCTCCCACCGTGGGTAGCTCATCGCGGCGCCTGTCCCACCTCGTCGAGAGGGGGACGGTCCGAGGAATCCTGGCGGCCGATGTTGGCTCAGGTACTCCAGCGGAAACGAGGATGCTCAGCCGCCATGTGCTCGTGCGGCTCCCCGGACGTCGGTGATCACCACGCCTCACTGCGCGATGGCAAGCGTCGCAAGGTCGACATCACCGTTGGTGAACCTACATACCCTGGCGGGTATGCCCGCAAGCCATCGTAGCAGGCGGCAACTCATACCCCCGGGTGTACTCTTGATTTGGAACGTAGAGAGGGGCTGAAGATGCAGGTCGAAGAGAGTGCGGTCGGCGATGTGATCAAGCGGCTTCGCCGCGCCGAAGGCCAGATTCGCGGCGTCATCGGCATGCTCGAAGATGGTCGAGACTGCGCTGAAGTCGTGACTCAGCTTGCGGCGGTGTCGCGGGCGCTGGACCGAGCCGGCTTCAAGATCGTCGCGAGTGGGTTGCAGCAGTGCGTCAGCGGCGCCCCGGGCGAGGAGCAGAAGGCCAACCTCGAACAGATGGAGAAGTTGTTCCTGTCGCTCGCTTGACATCCTTTCCGCCCTAAACGGGCCACCGAGGCGTGCAGCCACTTGCCGGCCGCTTTCGGGCCGGGGGCACGGGTGCGGCGGCGCCGGCCGGGTGGGCTGATCACATCCGCCGGGGTGAAGTCGTAGACACAGCCGACCTCGGCCATCCGCTTGCGGTTGACTTTCTCACCCTTGGACAGCCGGGTGGACAGCTTGCGCTGTGTAGTCGCGGCGGCCTTCGCGGTCTGCTCGCGCAAGCTGTCGGGGCGCATCACGATGCCCTTGCCGTCCACGGTCAGCGCGAGCGCGTCACCGGCCTTCGCCCAGCCAGCCGACCGCCTCCTCCAGCAGTGTCCGCGACCGGTCGAAGCCATCACCACCGACCGTGGATACGCATGCTCGCAACCGGGCTCCTTCTACACGTCCGTCGGGAGTAGACCCTCGGAACGTAGTCAGAAGGAGCCCTTAACGTTGCCCGACAACCAGACCAGCCGGTCATACGGCGATAATCTTTCCCTCCAGGAGGACTGCACCCAAATCAGCGTGTTAATCCTCTGCGAGCCCTAACGACCGAAGGACCCGCCGTCCGTAGATGGCGAAGACATCCGCGTCTCGTCCCGGAGCCCAGCGGAGTCGGATTGACCATGGCCACGACCGTAGCTCAACTCACCGGCCGCCAAGGTGCGCCGCCGCATCTGGGCTGTGTGGGGCAGCGACCCTGTTCGCTGGCCGCGGTCGGCAGGTGACGCGGTACGGCCCGTCCGGGCTCTGCACCCACAGCTTCGGCCCCACGCCTGCCTTCCGTGGCAGCGACCGCAGGACAGTGGCAGTCGCGAACGCTCAGCGTTCGTGGGTGATTCGGTGGTGCAGCGCCTCGGTGAGCACCCTTCCCTCGGTGTGTGCCGGAGCGGGAATGCCGAGCAGGGCAGCGATCGTCGGTGCGATGTCGACGTGCCGTACCTGCTGGGGCTGCACCCCGTTGCGCACGCCGCGACCAGCGAGCAGGAGGGCGCTCTCGCGTTCTTCCGTACGGCCGTGGTAGCCGCGCGGGCCGTCCGGGTCGGTCACGGCGAACGACCAGCCGGCGACCGGCTCGGCCACGAGTTCGCCGAGCAGTGGGCTGGCCCCGAACGCGTCGAGGTCGGCGCGATCGTAGACCCGCTGTACTTGCTCGACCGATTCGAGGGCGGCCCTCGCCCGCGCGATGTTCTCGTCCGTACGCGCGGTGCCGAGCAGGTGGACGCTGGCGACGCCGCCAACGACCATCGCGAGGTCGGTCTGCGGCGACGGGGCACTGCCTGGGGAAACGAACTCGGGGGTGAAACCGGCGTCGCTCAACGCGGCCAGCGCGAGACCGCCGAAACCGCGGGTGAACGTCGTCATGCCGTGGTCGCCCACCACCAGAAACGCGGTTTCCCCGTAGATGCCGACATCCTTGGTCGCCTGCACGAGCCTGCCGAGATCCGCGTCGAGGGCGGCCAGCGTGGCGCCCATGTCCGGTGCCTCCGCGCCCTGTTGGTGACCCAGCCCGTCGAGCGCGTCGCAGTACACGGCAAGGAGCATCGGAGGCTCCTCGACGGTGACCATCGTCGACCCGGACCGCACCGGACGGCCGTGCAGGATGTCGACCGCCACGTCGACGCGCACCGAACTCGGGCCGCCGGGCTGCACGTACAGGGCACGAGGGTCGCCGTACACGGTCCCGTGGTTCTGCACGATGAAGAACTGCACCGAGGCGACGGTCCCGCCGGCGGCGGTCACGGCCTCGGCAATGCTCTGCGCCTCCAGGGTCCGGGTCTGACTCACCGCGCGCCCCGACGACGGGTCGATGAAGTACGGGGTGTTCAGGTGGGTGTGTGGCCAGGCGCCGGTCGCGATGGTCGCCCACGAGGTGTTGGAGATCGACGGGAAGCAGCCACTCGTCGTGCCGAGGCTGCCCTGGCGGGCCAACTCGTCGAGGTGCGGCGTCTCGACCAGATCCAGGTAGGCCGGGTCGAAGCCGTCCCAGGCGAGGAGCACGACGTGCTTGGCGCGCGGCCCGGTCCCGGAGGAGTCGGCCCAGGCATCGCGGGGGAGCATCGCGAGAGCAGCCGATCCGATGCCGGCAGCGAGCAGGGCACGGCGGCTGAGCGGGCGGACGGATGTGGGGCGCGGACTCGACTCGTTCATGTCCGGCAACGTAAGGGACCTTGGTGAACTGCTGGCGTCGACGAACTGACACCGGGCCGTGCCCCGGTCGACCGTTGACCTGCGGCGACGGCAGCGGCGCCGACAACGGACAGCCGGTGGGGCGACTCCCGCGGTCAGCGATGCCGCAGGGCGCCGACCGGGTGGGTCTCGTACATCCGCGCGGCGACCAGGAGGCCGGACGCGGCGGTCAGGACGGCCACCGCCCACGTGGCGCCGCGGATGCCGACCAGGTCGGCCAGCACACCGCCGAGCACAGCACCGGCGGCGAAGCCGCCGTCGCGCCACAACCGGTAGACCCCGACGGCGCGAGCGCGCCATGCGGGGTGGGCGACATCGCCGATGGCCGCGAGCAGGGAGGGGTAGACCATGGCGGTGCCGGCGCCGAGGAGCACCGCGGCTGCCGCCCACGTCCCGAACGTGCCGGCGGCCGCGACGAGGCCGAGCGCGACGGCCTGGGTGAGCATGCCAGCAACGATGAGCGGCTTGCGGCCGATGCGGTCGGACAACGGCCCGGTCAGGACCTGGCCGAGGCCCCAGACCGCGGGGTAGAGGGCGGCCAGCGCGCCGATATGGGACAGCGACAGGCCGGCGGCGGCGAACAGCAGCGGGAACAGGCCCCAGGCCAGGCCGTCGTTGAGGTTGTTGACCAGACCCGCCTGGCTGGCCGAGGACAAGGCGGGTTCCCGCCAGCTGACCATGGCAAAGATCCGCCGGGTGGACACCGCACCGTGCTGGCGGTCCGCAACCGGACGGTGGGTTTCGGCCTCGTGGTGGGCGTGGCCACGGGTCTCCCTGACGAAGACCAACGACAAGCCCAGGCCCAGGGCGGCATAGGCGGCCCCGAGCAGGAACGGGGCGGGACGCAGCCCGTACGTGGCGGCGAGTGCGCCGGTGACCATGGCGGTAGTGGCGACGGCCAGGTATCCGGCTGCCTCGTTGAGTCCCATCGCAAGGCCGCGTCTATGGGGTCCCGCGAGGTCGATCTTCATGATCACGGTGGTGGACCAGGCCAAGCCCTGGTTGGCCCCGAGCAGCACGTTGGCGGCGATCACCCAGCCCCAACTGGGCGCGAAGATCAACATCAGAGGTACGGGCAGCCCGATCAGCCAGCCCGCGATGAGCACCGGTTTGCGGCCCAGGCGGTCGGACAGGGTGCCGGCGAAGAAGTTGGTGGCCGCCTTGGTGACACCAAAGGCCACGATGTAGGTCAGCGCGGCCGTGTAGGCGCTCAGGTGGAACTCCTGCTCCCCGAGGAGCGGCAGCACCGTGCGTTCGGTGCCCAGCAGCCCACCGACGAGAGCGTTGACCGCGACGAGGAGAGTGAACTGGGCGGCGTTGGCCCGCAACCCCAACCGCACGACAGCCGTGGTCGCGCTCACGTTCGGACCCCCATGCACAATCCGCAGCGACCACAGGAGCGCTCCTGCAGGGCTTCATCGGCATTCATGTGAGCCTGCCGCAGCGAAGGTCGCAGGGTCTAACTCACGCACGGTACCCACTCCCCCAATCCGGATACCCCCCTGGGTATCCGGATTCGACCATAGCGCGATCGGAACCTTCCCCACCAGGAGGCACACGGGAGAGCCGGCCACCTCCCCTAGCCGGGGAAACTAATACCCCCTCGGGTATGCTCAGCCGAGGGGCCGTTGTTTGAGACGTGGAGGTCTGGGTTGGCCAGCGTGGCTCTGACCGTAAAGAACTTCGAGCGGACCGTGGCCAGCGGCGGGATTGTGCTGGTGGATTTCTGGGCAGCCTGGTGCGGGCCGTGCCGGCGCTTCGCGCCGGTGTTCGAGCAGGCCAGTGAGAAGCACCTGGACGTCGTGTTCGGCAAGGTTGACACCGAGGCGGAGCCGGAGCTGGCCACAGTGGCTCGGGTGTCGTCGATTCCGACGCTGATGGCCTTCCGGGACGGCGTGCTTGTGTTCTCCCAGCCCGGGGCGCTTCCGGCACCAGCACTGGAGCAGGTGATCAACGCCGTCCGTGAACTCGACATGGACGACGTGCGCGCCAAGCTGGCCGAGCATCGTCGACCCGACACGCAGTAGCGCCGCGGACGCCGGCGCGGGGGCAGGCCACGTGACGGCCCGCCCTCGCGTCCAGGTCAGTCAGCCAGCCCGTCCAGTGCGGCGCGGAGCCGTCGGGTCGCCTCGTCCGCCACCGGTCGCAGGTCCGCCTGCCCGGTAAGCTGCACCATCACCTGCGGGTCAAGGACCTGCACCAGGATGGCGCCGGGTCCGTCGGCGCGTACCACTACGTTGCACGGCAGCAGTAGGCCGATGGCCCGGTCCACCTCGAGCGCCTGGTGCGCCAGTGGCGGGTTGCACGCACCGAGGATCACATAGTCCTCAAGCTCCGTGCCGAGCTTCTCCCGCAGAGTAGCCCGCATGTCGATCTCGGTGAGCACACCAAAACCCTGCTGCTTGAGTGCGGCGCGGACCCGTTCGACGGTCGGGGCGAACTCGGCCGTCAGCCGGATGGTAATCGCGTACGTCATGAATCTGGCCTCCTCATAGAGATGGTGCCGGCCACGGACGGCCGGTGGGCCCGATTCGTTCAGGTGAGGTGGCGCCGCTTGTGACGGCGGCGCCACCCTGGCGTACGGAACTTCTACCGGGCCCAGCCGTAACTGCCCCGCCGCTCGGCGGGGATGCCGTTACGTGGCTGGTCCTTCAGGATCCAGACGGGATTCGAAAAGCCGATCACGTCGCCGTCGGCGTTCCTGATCTCCACCCGAATGTAGCGACTGGTCAGGGTTGGGAGCACCAGGTGCGCGCGCTGCTCATGCTGGTCGAGCTCAAGCTGGCGCGAAGTGGTGGCGGGAGCTGGGTCGACCAGGCCGGCGTAGTCGACCTCGCCGGTGATGAGGTGCACCGTTGCGCCGTCGGGAAGATCCGTGGCCGAGATCGTCACCGGCGCCTGGGCGGCCGGTGTCACCAGGACACCCCCCATCGCAACGGTGCCGCGAACCAGGATGTCCAGCTGGCCGCGCCATTGCTGGGGATCCCAGAACCAGGCACGCCCGCCGCGCAGGGCCGCGAACAGCTCGCCCTCGTCGGTGGAGTCGGCCCAGACCGAGGTGATCCAGCGCTGCTTCTGGTTGACCCAGTCCGAGCCGCCGTGGTCGTCGCTGACGCCGGTGGCGGTCACGAACACCGCGTTGCGCGCCGCCGCGTCGAAACCGAAGACGGACTCTCCGAAGTCCTCCTTGCTGCCCACTTCGATCATGTCGGCGCCGAGCGCATTCGTCTCGATGAGCAGGCGGGCAAGCTGCGGTCCCGACGGGGCGTCCTCGAGCGGGTGGTTGAAGGCGACGAGGCCGTTGTTCGCGTGGACGAAGTTGACCATGGCCACGGCGGCTTCGACAGTGGTGATCTTGGTGGGTGGCGCGTCGCCATAGTCGGGAAGGGTGAAGTTCCCGCCGAAGGCGTTCAGGTGGCGCACCAGGGAAATTTCGGTTCCGTGGAACTGACGGACGGCCGGGTAACGGCCCGCGTACTCGCGCATCATCTCGTCCTGCAACGCCACCGACTCGTCACCGTCGCGGCGGGAGCGACGGAACCGCAGCCGGTCGACCACGCCCGAAGCCATGGCCCCGTTCCGCGATCGGCCGCCGATACGCAGCCGGTGGATGCCGCTGTCGGCGGCGACGACGTCCGGCCACAGGGCCGCGACGTCGGACTCCAGGTCGAGACGGAGGCGCTGCCACGTACCGGGCGCGACCTCCAGGCCGACGACGCCGAGCAGTCCGTCGTTCTCGGTCCACCGCCCGGTTCCCTGGCCGATGCGGTACTCCAGGGTGTATCGGCCCGCCCGTCGCCCAGCGGTGGCTGGTCGGTAGGAGGAAAGCACCCTGACCAGCAGTTCGGCGTCCGGGCCGAGGTTTTCGGCGAGGACGTCGAGCTCAAGGACGGTGGCGGCCAGGCTGGTGGTGTAGGTGCTGTTCCAGGCGACGCCCTCGTAGAGTAAGGCTCCCCACGCGGATGCCGGGGCCTGCACCTGAAGTCGCATGGCTTTGCCGGGCTCGTCCGGCGAATGCGGCTCGTTGACGAACGTGCCCACGGCGAGGTCGGGCTTGCCTTCGAGGATCTTGTTCCAGGTCCACGACCGCCCGCTCTCCGGCTCGCTGAGACCCTCGAAGCGGACGGCCTGACGGTAGCCGTGTGCCTGCATGCGGAAGTCGTGATCCGTCCACCAGATGACGTCCACTCCGTGTTCGGTCGCTTGCTGGAGATGGGCATCCATGCTCGCCGTTCCCTCACTGAAGGCGGAATGGATATGCATCGCCATGCTCACGGCGCGTCTGCCCAGAGGAGCAGCGGCAGCCGTGCTGTGCGCCGCGGCGGCGGGGACTGGACCGACGGCCGTGCCGATCCCGATCGCGGCTCCTAGCTTCAAGGCGCCGCGTCGCGAAATTGCGGATGTCATGGACCGACTCCTTCTCGCCAAGAGGGGGGCTCCCTGGCACGCTAGGAACCCCGGATGATCTCCGGCAGATCCCAGCTGGTCCGTAGCTGAACAGGGGAGGAACATCGGCGAGCAGGACGAATGCGGCGTCACGGGCGCGGCGGCGCCGGGCATCCCGAAGGAGGCCCGCAGCGGATCTGACTGGCGGTTCCCGGGCGAATCGGCCGCGACCGTCGTTCCATCGCACGGAAAGACCCGGGTTTGGTCGACTCGCGGGATTGAGTGGTGCAGGCCGCGTGTACGTGCCTGTTGATTGGCTCAAAATCGATGGGCGTGAGCCGCCCGAGGCGTCGTTGGCGTCAACCGGGAGGCAGTCCCTGCCACCCCACTTCGACTCTTTTGTACATATGGCGGATCCTGCCCAGCCACCTGGGCTGTCTACCCTCCATCCGCTCACCCCCCACCCGGAGGAACACCTGATGGAACGAAAAAGCCGCGTACGAACACGCAACGTGTTCGGCGTACTCGTCGCGAGCGGTGCGCTTGCCCTGGCCAGTGGGGCTGCCGCCCACGCTGAGCCAGCCTCCGCGGCACCCATGGTCAGTGAGATTCACTACGACAATGCCGGCACCGACACCGGCGAGGCGATCGAGATCGAGGCGCCGGTCGGCTTCGACCTGACCGGCTGGCAGATCGTCCTCTACAACGGCGCCAACGGCGCGGCGTACAACACGAGGACGCTGAGCGGCGCGGTGCCGGCGGCCGGCGTGGTCGTCGCCAACTACCCGACGGACGGCATCCAGAACGGCGCCCCCGACGGCGTCGCGCTGGTCTCCCCCACCGGCTCCGTGGCGGAGTTCCTCACCTACGAGGGGACGTTCACCGCCGTCGGCGGCCCGGCCAACGGGTTGACCGGGACCGACATCGGGGTCGAGGAGACCACGACCACCCCGGTCGGCCACTCGCTGCAGAAGATCAACGGCACCTGGAACCCCCCGGCACCCAACACCTTCGGCGTCCGCAACGGCGGCAGCAACCCCGACCCGGACCCCGAGCCGGCCCCCGGCTGCACCGTCACCGTCGACCGCACCATTGCCGAGGTGCAGGGCACCGGGAGCGCGACGCCGCTGCCGGGCACCCGGGTCACCGTCGAGGGCGTGGTGACCGCCGACCACCGCACCGGTGGTTACAACGGCATCTACGTGCAGACCGCCGGCAGCGGCGGGGACCGTGCGGTCGCCGCTGGCGCCGCGTCCGACGGCATCTTCGTCTACCTCACCACGAACACCGCCAACCACCCGCCGGTCGCAATCGGCGACCGGGTGCGGGTCAGCGGCACCGCCAGCGAGTTCAACAGCCTGACCCAGCTGAACATCGCCGCCAAGAGCGACGTGCAGGTCTGCGAGCACGGCGCGACGCTGCCCGCTCCGGTCCCGGTCAGCCTGCCGCTGAGCGACGACGCCCGCGAGTCGGTCGAGTCGATGCTGGTCGCGCCGGTCGGCCAGTTCACCGTCTCCGAGGTGTACAACACCAACCGGTACGGCGAGGTCGTGCTCGCCGCCGGTGACCGTCCGGCCCCGAACGCGACCGACGTGGCCCGCCCGGGTTCGGACGCCGCCAAGCAGGTGACCGCCGCGAACAAGGCCGGCCGGATCCTGGTCGACGACGGCAGGACCACCAACCTGTCCACCGCCGGGCTGCTGCCGCCGTACCTGTCCAAGGAGAACCCGCTGCGGGTCGGCGACTCGGTCGAGGCGTTCGGGCCGGTCGTGCTGGGGTACGGCTTCAGCGAGTGGCGGCTGCAGCCGACCACCCCGGTCAGCGCCGACACACCGACGGTCGGGCGGACCACCTTCAAGGCCACCAACCCGCGTACCGCGGCGCCCGTCAACGTCGGCGGCGACGTACGGGTGGCCAGCTTCAACGTGCTCAACTACTTCGTCCACTTCGGTGGCGACGCCCGCGGCGCGGCCGACGAGGCCGGGCTGGCCAAGCAGGAAGCAAAGATCGTTGCGGCGATCAGCGCGCTGGGTGCCGACGTGGTGGGGCTCGAGGAGATCGAGAACTCGGTCCGGTTCGACGCCAACGACCCGCAGCAGGCACTGAAGCGGCTGGTCAACGCGCTCAACGCCAAGGACGGCGCGGGGACCTGGGACTATGTCCGCAGCCCGGCCGAGCTGCCGGGCCCGGCCCAGCAGGACTTCATCACCACGGCGATCATCTTCAAGCCCGCGAAGCTCCAGCCCAAGGGTCCGGGTCGCTCGGTCAACGACGAGACCGTCTGGTCCAACGCCCGCGAGCCGATCGCGCAGACCTTCACCGCCGGGAAGATCTCCTTCACCGTGGTCGTCAACCACCTCAAGTCCAAGAGCGGCACCGGGACCGGCGACAACGCCGACGCCGGCGACGGTCAGGGCAACTGGAACGGCGACCGGGTCCGGCAGGCCAAGGCGCTGACCGCGTTCGTCGACCAGGTCAAGGACGACAGCGGCACCGACGACGTGCTGCTGCTGGGTGACTTCAACGCGTACACCCAGGAGGACCCGATGCAGGTCCTTTACGGCAAGCAGTACAAGGACCTGAACAACACCGGCAAGGCCACCTACGTCTTCGGTGGCGAGTCCGGCTCGCTCGACCACGCCCTCGCCTCGCCGTCGCTGGCGTCGCGGGTCACCGGGGTCGACGTGTGGCAGATCAACGCGGTCGAGTCGTTCGCCTTCGAGTACGACGGGCTGGCCCCCTTCTACGAGCCGACCCCGTACCGGGCCAGCGACCACAACCCGCTCGTGGTGGGCATCAGCACCAGCGCGAAGCCGGTCAACCTGCAGCTGCTGAGCATCAACGACTTCCACGGCCGGCTGGAGTCCCCGGCCACCGTGGGTGGTCAGCCGGTCGGTGGCGCCGCTCAGCTCGCCGGCCTGGTGGGTCAGCTGCGGGCGCAGAACCCCAACACCGCGTTCGTCTCCGCCGGTGACAACATCGGCGCGTCCACCTTCATCTCGGCGATCGACGGGGACAACCCGACGATCGACGCGCTGAACACGGCCGGGCTGGTCGCCTCGGCAGTGGGCAACCACGAGTTCGACCAGGGCATGGACGACCTCACCGGCCGGGTGTCCGGTCGCGCCGCCTTCCCGTACCTGGGCGCCAACGTCTACCGGGGTGACACCCGGGCGTTGTCGGCGTACTCCGTCAGCAATGTGGGTGGAGCCCGGGTCGGCTTCGTCGGCGTGGTGACCGAGCAGACCGCGTCGCTGGTCAGCCCGGGCGGCATCGCCGGCCTCACCTTCCGCGACCCGGTGGCCGAGGCCAACCTGGTGGCCCGCCAGCTCAAGGACGGCAACCCGGACAACGGCGAGGCCGACGTGGTGGTGCTGCTCGCGCACGAGGGTGCGGCGACGGAGAACATCACCTCCGCCGACGCGCTGGCGAACGACCCGGTCTTCGGCAAGTTCACCCGGGCCGACGCGACGATCGACGCCATCTTCAGCGGCCACACCCACCAGCCGTACGCCTTCAAGGTCCCGGTGCCGGGATCGGACAAGCTGCGTCCGGTGGTGCAGGCCGAGGACTACGGCAAGCGGCTGGGCAAGGTCACGCTCACCTTCGACCCGAACACCGGTTCGGTGACCACCGGCGACGCGCAGCTGGTCGACGTGGTCGGGGCGCCGCAGGACCCGACGGTGGCCGGCATCGTGGCCACCGCCAAGACCAAGGCCACCGAGCTGGGCAAGCAGCAGCTCGGTTCGATCACCTCGGACGTCAAGCGGGCCTACACCAACGGCAACGAGGACCGGGGCAAGGAGTCGGCGCTCGGCAACCTCATCGCCGACGTGCAGCTCGCCGGGACCAGGGACGCCGGCCGGGGCGGGGCGCAGATCGCGTTCATGAACCCCGGTGGCCTGCGGGCCGACCTGCTCTACCGGACCGATGGCACGGTGACGTACGCCGACGCCTTCGCCGTCCAGCCGTTCGCCAACGATGTGGTCACCAAGACCTACACCGGTGCGGACATCAAGCAGGTGCTGGAGGAGCAGTGGCAACCGGACGGCGCGTCCCGGCCGGTGCTGTGGCTCGGTGTCTCGAAGGGTTTCACCTACACCTACGATACCGAGGCGCCGAAGGGCTCGCGGATCACCTCGATGAAGCTGAACGGCACGCCGCTCAGCCCGACGGGCACCTACCGGGTCACGATGAACTCGTTCCTCGCCACCGGCGGTGACAACTTCCTGACCCTGGCGAAGCGCGTGGACCCGGTCGCCACCGGCGACAACGACCTCACCATGCTGGTGAGCTACTTCGCCGCGAACTCGCCGGTCACCGCGGACACCCAGCCGCGGTCCACGGTCGGGAAGGCCGGTCCTTCGTGCACCACGACGATCACCGGCAAGTACAGCAAGCCGCTCGTCGTCACCGCCGGCCTGACCTGCCTGGAGAACGCCACGGTCGCCGGCCCGGTCACGGTCAGCCCCGGTGCCTCGCTGGTGGTCACCGGCGGCAGCATCGCCGGTCCGGTGTCGGCCACCCGCCCGGTGCTGGTCACGCTCGCTGACACGACGGTGTCCGGTCCGGTCACGGTTACCGGCGCCACCGGCGAGGTGAAGATCAGCCAGGGCAAGGTGGGCGGCTCGGTGTCGGTCACCTCAAGCACCGGTGGGGTACGCGTCGAGACGGTCGCGATCAGTGGTCCGGTCACCCTGACTGGCAACACCGGCAGCCAGCCGGTGGTGGTCGCGGCGAACACCATCAGCGGGTCGCTGAGCTGTTCGGGTAACAACCCGGCACCGGTCAACGAGAGCCGGCCGAACGCCGTGAGGGGTGTGGCGACTGGCCAGTGCGCGCGGTTGTAGTCGGTAGCTGATCAACCGGTCCGCGGTCGGGTAGCCGACCGCGGACCGGTCTGCCGACCGCGCCAAAACCCATCGGCGCCGAGGTCGAACCCATCGGCCTGGTCGTACTCGCCCTCCTTGGCGGGCAACAGGCGAACTGCAAACGGTGTCGACGAGCCGTCACCGCAGTGGGGCCGGCCTCGTCTCGTCCGACGGCACCACCGGCGGCGCGTCCCGCCTGGTGACGCTCAGGTAGACGACCAGTCCCAGGATCGTCGCCAGGAACAGGACGCTGGTGACGACCATGCCCAGACCGAGGCCCCCGTCATCGGGGTCCTGCGACAGGTAGTCACCCAGCGACGCGCCGAGCGGCCGCGTCAGGACGTAGGCGATCCAGAAGGCCAGGATCGGGTTCAGCCAGGACCGGGAGTACGCGACCGCGACCACGGCGATCAGGCCGCCGAAGATCAGCCCCGAGCGCCAGTAGCCCAGATCCATGCCCTCCGCCAGGAGGTCTCCCGCGGCGGTGCCCAGGGCGAAGGTGAACAGGATCGCTGCCCAGTAGAACGCCTCCCGCCGCGAGGTGATGATCGTGTGGATCGACAGGGTCCGCTCGCTGCGATACCAGGCCGCAAACGTTCCCGCCAGCGCCACGGCGAACACGACCGTGGTGACCTCCAGCGGCACCCCGAGGTTGTCCACCAGGTTGTCGGTGATCAGCGTGCCGACGATGCTGACCAGGACGACCGCCAGCCAGTAGATCCACGGCACATAGCGGCCGGTTCTGAACTGGACGACGAGCACGGTGGCCAGCAGGACGGCCATCGCCACCGTCGTGCCGGTCAGGCCGAGGTGGAGGTCGACGTTGAGGAAGTCCGCCGCCGTCTCCCCGACTGTGGTCGACAGGACCTTGATGACCCAGAAATAGATGGTGACCTCAGGCACCTTGTTCAACAGTTGTCGAACCTGCCGCGTGGAGGCGTACTGATCGTCGATCTTCATGCCGGGCAGGCTTCCACCGCGATCCTGAGAACAGGCTGAGGCGCCGCCACCCTGCCAGTAGGGCGTCGCGCATGTTGATCACCGCCCTCGATGCCGTCGGGATGAACCGACGGGTTTGGCCACACACAAGGTCGCCGTACAAGGACTCGCCGCCGGCGCGGTGGGGGCGGCCGGAACAAGCCCGCCCAGCGCGACAAGGACGGCGAAGCAGAGGACGGAGGACGGTCATGGCCGGTAGCGGTAGCCCATGCCCGGTTCGGTGATGAGGTGGCGGGGGCGAGCGGGGTCGTCTTCGAGCTTGCGGCGCAGCTGGGCCATGTACTGGCGTAGATAGTTCGTCTCATGTTGGTACTCCGGGCCCCACACCTCGTGTAGCAACTGCCGTTGGCTGACCAGCTTGCCCGGGTGGCGCAGCAGCTTTTCGAGCATCGCCCACTGGGTGGGGGTGAGTCTGACCTCGGCGCCGTCGTCGCGGGTGACGGTGCGGTCGGCAAGGTTGATCGTGTGACGGCCCACCCGGGGGGCGGCGGTCACGGGGAGCGAAGCGGCGTCGGCCGAGGGCGCGGTAAGGCGGCGGGTGACGGCGCGGATGCGGGCGAGGAGTTCGTCCACGCCGAAGGGCTTGGTGACGTAGTCGTCGGCGCCGGCGTCGAGGGCGGCGACCTTGTCCTCGCTGCCGGCGCGGCCGGAGAGCACGATGATCGGCACGCTGGTCCAGCCGCGCAGCCCCCGGATGACGTCGACGCCGTCGATGTCGGGCAGACCCAGGTCGAGCACCACCAGGTCCGGCGGATGGCTGGCTGCGGCCTTCAGCGCCGCTGTGCCGGTCTCGGCGACCTCGACGTCGTAGCCGCGGGCGCGCAGGTTGATCCGCAACGCACGCAGGATCTGCGGTTCGTCGTCCACGACGAGGATTCGGGTCATTCCCGCGGCCCTTCCGACGTCGTCTGCGTGGTAGCGGGCAGACGCAGCACCATCGTCAGCCCGCCGCCGGGGGTGGTCTCAGGGGTGATGCTGCCACCCATTACCTCGGCAAGACCACGGGACAGGGCGAGGCCGAGACCGACGCCGGTCTGGTTGTCCCGGTCGCCGAGGCGCTGGAACGGCAGGAACACGTGTTCCCACTGGTCCTCCGGGATGCCGGGGCCCGTGTCGATGATTCGCAGCTCCACCTGCCCGGCGTGCGCGCTCGCGGTGATCGTCGGTGGTTGCCCGGGCGGGCTGTGTCGCAGGGCGTTGGCGACGATGTTGACCAGCACCCGCTCCAACAGGCCCGGGTCGGCTCTGGCCGCCGGCAGGTCAGCGGGAATGTCGGTGCTGACGTCGGCCGCCACCGGTCCCAGCTCGTCCAGCGCTCGCGGTACGGCATCCTCCAACCCGATCGCGATGGCGCTGACGCCCAGCACGCCGGCCTGGAGCCGACTCATGTCCAGCAGGTTCGCCACCAGCCGGCCGAGCCGGTCGAGGGACTCGTCGGCGGTGGCCAGCAGCTCGTCACGATCGTCCGCGTCGAACTCGATATCGGGGCTGCGCAGGCTGCTCACGGCGGCCTTGGCCGAGGCGAGTGGCGTACGCAGGTCGTGGCTGACGGCGGCGAGCAGGGCGGTGCGCATCCGGTCCGCCTCGGCCAGCGGCCGGGCGGTGGCGGCCTCCTCGGCGAGCCGTTCCTGGCGTAGCGCGACGGCGGCCTGGGCGGCGAACGCCTCGACGACCCGCCGGTCGGCGGCCTCCAGCCGCCGCCCGCTGAGCACCACGGTGAGCCGGTCATCCACCGGCACCGCCGTCTCCCCCGCACTGGGGCTGCCCGCCGGCGCCTCCCCCACACAGGCCACGACGCGCCAGGCACCCTCCTCGCGGGCGCGGCCGGGGCGCCCTTCGGCCTCGGCGGCCAGCTCCAGGACGCTGACCGCACGCAAGCCGAACGTTTCCCGCAACCGGTCCAGCAGCGCCGGCAGCGGACGCTCACCGCGCAGCACGCCGCCGGCCACCGTGGCCAGGGTCTGCGCGTCGGCGGACGCCCGCGCCGCCTCGCGGGTACGGCGGGCGGCGACGTCGACGACCCAGCTGACCGCGACGGCGACGCCGACGAAGACGCCGAGGGCGAGGAGGTTGCCGGCCTCGGCGATGGTCAGCGTGTTGAAGGGCGGGGTGAAGAACCAGTTCAGCAGCAGCGACCCGCCGAGGGCCGCGACCAGCGCCGGCCACCGGCCGCCGACCAGCGCCACCCCGACGACGCCGGCGAGGAACAGCAGGATGTCGTTGGTCAGGGTGAGGTCCGGCAGCGCCAACAGCAGCAACGTGAGCAGCGGCATGCCCAGCCCGGCGAGGGCGAACCCCAGCAGTCGGCGCCGGCGCGACAGCGCCGCCGGGACCCCGGCTGGGCGGCGACCGCGACCCGCCTCGGGATGGGTGACCAGGTGCACGTCGATCGGCCCGGACAGCGCGGTGGTGGTGACCCCGACCCCACGGGACAGCAGTTGGGCGAAGCGACCCCGGCGGCTGGCGCCGAGGACGAGTTGGGTGGCGTTGACCCCGCGGGCGAAGTCGAGCAGCGCGGCCGGCACATCGGTGCCGAGGACCTGGTGGTAGGTGCCGCCGAGGCTCTCCACCAGCACCCGCTGCCGGGCGAGCTGGGCGGGGTCCGCACCGGCCAGGCCGTCGCTGCGGGCGACGTACACGGCGAGCAGGTTGGCGCCCTTGCTGCGGGCGGCGATCCGGGCCGCCCGGCGGATCAGCGTCTCGCCCTCCGGGCCGCCGGTGAGGGCGACCAGCACCCGCTCCCGCGCCTCCCAGGTGTCGGAGATGCCCTGCTGGGCGCGGTACCGGTCGAGCTGCTCGTCGACCTTGTCGGCCAGCCAGAGCAGGGCCAGTTCACGCAGGGCGGTGAGGTTGCCGATCCGGAAGTAGTTGCCGAGAGCGGCGTCGATCTTGTCGGGACGGTAGATGTTCCCGTGCGCCATCCGTCGGCGCAGCGCCTCGGGGGTCATGTCGACGAGCTCGACCTGCTCGGCGGCGCGGACGACCTCGTCTGGCACGGTTTCCCGCTGGATGGTGCCGGTGATCTGGGCGACCACGTCGTTGACCGACTCCAGGTGCTGGACGTTGACCGTGGACAGCACGCTGATGCCGGCGTCGAGGATCTCCTGGACGTCCCGCCAGCGCTTGTCGTTGCGGGCTCCCGGCACGTTGGTGTGGGCCAGCTCGTCGACCACCACCACCTCGGGCCGGCGGGCGAGCACGGCGTCGAGGTCCATTTCGGTGAACTTGGCACCGCGATAGGTGATCGTGCGACGGGCCACCTGCTCCAGGTCGCCGATCATGGCGGCGGTGTGCGGGCGGCCGTGCGTCTCGACGAAGCCGAGCACCACGTCGGTGCCGCGTTCCGCGCGGCGCTGGGCCTCCTCCAGCATCGCGTACGTTTTGCCGACGCCGGGGGCGGCACCCAGGTAGATCCGAAGTTCTCCTCGTGACACGCAGAAGATCCTCTCTGGTCGGGGCCGCTGGTGAAGCAGTCTTCCCCAGCGCCGGGTCCGGCGGGACCGGCGCCGGGAACGAAGACGGTTCGGGCGTCAGCGGGCGGGAAACTCCTCGTCGAGGGCGAGGTTGAGTTCCAGGACGTTGACGCCCGGTTCGCCCATGAAACCCAGCGCCCGGCCGGTGGTGTGCTGGTCGACCAGGCGGCGGACCGCCGTCGGGTCCGCGCCACGTTCGCGCGCCACCCGGGCCACCTGGATCTCGGCGTACGCGGGGCTGATGTGCGGGTCGAGGCCGCTGCCGCTGGCGGTGACCGCGTCGGCGGGGACGGCGGGCTGCGCCGGCGCGTCTCCCCGGATCGGGGTGACGACCCCGCCCGCGGCGACGTAGTCCTCGCCCGGCACTGCCAGCTCGACCGGCACGCCCTGGTAGGAGGCGAGGAACGGGGTGGCCGGGCTGCTCTGGTTGACGGTGACGACCCGGGTCACCGGGCCGGTGAGCCCGTCGGCGCGGAACACGGCGAGCACCGCGCCGACCCCGTCCGGGGTGCAGTACGGGCGCCGACCGTCGACGCCGTCGAGGTCACCGATGGCCTTGCTGCGGGCGCAGACCTGGGTGAGCAGGCTCTGCGTCGAATCCTCGGGGTCGGTGGCGATGGTGTCGACGACGCTCTCCGGGCCGAGGTTGCTGGCCGCGGTGGAGGTGGGGTCGTAGCCGTCGCCGGCCGCCGAGGGGCGGGACTGGAAGTAGCGCGGGACGGGGTTGCCGTCGGCGTCGGTGAAGGCCTGCCCGATCAGGGCGCTGCCGACGGTGGCGCCGTTGGCGGTCAGCAGCGATCCGTCGGCGTGGGCGTCGAGGCCGGGGGTCCGGCCGGCGGCGACCAGTGCGAGCGGATAGGCGAGGCCGAGCAGCACGGTGAAGACCAACAGGGCACGTAGGGCGGCGAGGTGTTGGGCGAGCCAGTTGGGTAGGCGCATCACGAGATCCCTGGGATGAACTGGATGAGCAGGTCGATGAGTTTGATGCCGAGGAACGGCACGATGATGCCGCCGAGGCCGTAGACCAGCAGGTTGCGGCTGAGCAGCTTCGAGGCAGCGGCCGGCCGGTAGCGCACGCCCCGCAGGGCCAGCGGAATGAGCGCGATGATCACCAACGCGTTGAAGATCACCGCCGCCAGGATCGCCGACTCCGGGCTGGACAGCCGCATGATGTTGAGCGTGTCCAGGCTCGGGTAGATGCCGGCGAACATGGCCGGGATGATCGCGAAGTACTTGGCGATGTCGTTGGCGATCGAGAAGGTGGTCAAGGCGCCTCGGGTGATCAGGAGCTGCTTGCCGATCTCCACGATCTCGATCAGCTTGGTCGGGTCCGAGTCGAGGTCGATCATGTTGCCGGCCTCCTTGGCGGCCGACGTGCCGGTGTTCATGGCGACGCCGACGTCGGCTTGGGCGAGCGCCGGGGCGTCGTTGGTGCCGTCACCGGTCATCGCGACCAGCCGGCCGCCCTCCTGCTCCCGGCGGATCAGGGCAAGCTTGTCCTCCGGGGTGGCCTCGGCGAGGAAGTCGTCCACACCGGCCTCGTCCGCGATCGCCTTCGCCGTACGCGGATTGTCACCGGTGATCATCACGGTCCGGATGCCCATCCGGCGCATCTCGTCGAACCGCTCCCGCATGCCCGACTTGACCACGTCCTTGAGGTGGATGACCCCGAGCGCCCGGGCCGGCTGGCCCTCGACGTGTTCGGCCACCACCAGCGGGGTCCCGCCGGAGCCGCTGATCGCGTCCACGATCTCGCCGGCCTGCTCGGTGGGGTGACCGCCGTTGTCGCGTACCCACTTCATCACCGCCGCGGCGGCGCCCTTGCGGATCCGGCGTGCCGCCCCGTCGCCGTCGGGGGTCAGGTCGACGCCGCTCATCCGGGTCTGCGCGGTGAACGGCACGAACGTGGCATGGGGCATCAGCCCCGACTCGCGCTCCCGCAGCCCGAAGTCGTTCTTGGCGAGCACGACCACCGAGCGGCCCTCGGGGGTCTCGTCGGCGAGGCTGGACAGCTGCGCCGCGTCGGCGACCACCCCGGCGGTGACACCCTCGACAGGGACCAACTCGGCGGCCTGCCGGTTGCCCAGCGTGATGGTGCCGGTCTTGTCGAGCAGCAGGGTGTTGACGTCACCGGCGGCCTCGACCGCGCGGCCGCTCGTGGCGAGCACGTTGCGCTGCACCAGCCGGTCCATGCCGGCGATGCCGATCGCGGAGAGCAGCGCCCCGATCGTGGTGGGGATCAGGCAGACCAGCAGCGACACGAGCACCACCCCGCTGACACCGGCGTCGGTGATGGCGCCCGTGTCGGGTGCGGCGGCCTGGTAGCCCTTGGAGAAGATCGCCAGGGGCTGGAGGGTGACCACCGCCAGCAGGAAAATGATGGTGAGCGCGGCGAGCAGGATGTTCAGCGCGATCTCGTTCGGCGTCTTCTGCCGGTTGGCGCCTTCGACCAGGGCGATCATCCGGTCGATGAAGCTCTCCCCCGGCTTCTGGGTGATCTTCACGACGATCCGGTCGGAGAGCACCCTCGTACCGCCGGTGACCGCGCTGCGGTCGCCGCCGGATTCTCGGATCACGGGGGCGGACTCGCCGGTGATCGCGGACTCGTCGACGCTGGCGATGCCCTCGACGACGTCCCCATCGCCCGGGACGATGCTGCCGGCGTCGACCAGCACGATGTCGCCCTGCTTCAACTCCGGCGCGGGGACGGCCTCCTCCCGCCAGGTGTCCGCCTGGGCACCCGGCGTCCAGCCGCGCAGGCGGGTGGCGATGGTGTCCTTCTTCGCCTGGCGCAGGGTGGCGGCCTGGGCCTTGCCCCGCCCCTCGGCGACCGCCTCGGCGAGGTTGGCGAAGAGCACGGTCAACCAGAGCCAGACCGTGATCGCCCAGGCGAAGACCGAGGGGTCGGCCACCGCGAGGACGGTGGTGAAGGCCGCGCCGATCTCGACGATCAGCATCACCGGGTTGCGCCACAGCGTGCGCGGGTCGAGCTTGCGCAGCGCGTCGGGCAGGGAGCGGAGCAGCTGTTTCGGGTCGAGCAGGCCCCCGCCGACCCGGTCGCCCTGGGTGGCCGGGGTGCCGGCGGTCGGCTGTTCGCCGGTCCCGGATGTCACGGGCGTGACGGACATGTCCTCGTTCCTCATGATGGTCACCGCCCCTCAGCCAGCGGGCCGAGGGCGAGAGCGGGCAGGAAAGTCAGCGCGACGAGGATCACCGTGACGCCGACGACCATCCCGACGAACAGCGGTCGGTGCGTGGGCAGGGTGCCCTCGGAGGCGGGGGTGGGAGCCTGACGAGCCAGCGAGCCGGCCAGGGCGAGCACGAAGATGATGGGCAGGAATCGGCCCAGCAGCATGCAGAAGCCCAGCGCCGTGTTCCACCACGTGGTGTTGACCGTGATGCCGGCGAACGCGGAGCCGTTGTTGTTGCTCGCTGACGTGAACGCGTAGAGCACCTCGGACAGGCCGTGCGGGCCGGCATTCAGCGCGGTCGAGTTGTTGCCGGTGGCAAAGGCGGCCGCAGTGCCGGTCAACACCAGCGCCGGGGTGATCAGAAAGTAGAGGGAGGCGAACTTGATCTCCCGCGCGCCGATCTTCTTGCCCAGGTACTCCGGGGTGCGGCCGACCATCAGACCTGCCACGAAGACGGTGATCACCGCCAGCATGAGCAGGCCGTAGAGGCCGGAGCCGACCCCACCGGGGGCGACCTCGCCGAGCATCATGTTGACCAGCGGCATCATCCCGCCGAGCGCGGTGTACGAGTCGTGGAACGAGTTCACCGCGCCGGTGGAGGTGAGCGTGGTCGCGGCGGCGAAGGTCGCCGAGTTCGACACGTCGAACCGGACCTCCTTGCCTTCGAGGGCCGCCCCGACCGCCTGCGGCACCGTGCCGTTGCCGGTCAACTCGAAGACGTTGGTCAGGGTGATGCTGGCCAGCGCGAGGATCGCCATCACGGCGGCGATCGCGTACCCCTGCCGGTTCTGGCCGACCATCCGGCCGAAGACCCTCGGCAGGCTGAACGGGATCAGCAGGATCAGGAAGATCTCGACCCAGTTCGTCCAGGCCGTCGGGTTCTCGAACGGGTGGGCGCTGTTCGCGTTGTAGAAGCCGCCGCCGTTCGTGCCCAGCTCCTTGATCACCTCCTGGCTGGCCACCGGGCCGCCGGTGATGGTCTGGCTGCCGCCGGTCAGGGTGCTCACCTCGGTGCCGGTGGACAGGTTCTGCACCACCCCACCGAGCATCAGCACGAGCGCCCCGAGCACCGCGATCGGCAGCAGGATCCGCAGCACGATCCGGGTCAGATCCACCCAGAAGTTGCCCAACTGCCCGGTGCGACTGCGGGCGAAGCCCCGGACCAGGGCCACCGCCACGGCGATGCCGACAGCGGCGGAGAGGAAGTTCTGTACCGCCAGCCCGGCCATCTGCACCAGGTGACCCATGGTCGACTCACCCGAGTACCACTGCCAGTTCGTGTTGGTCACGAACGACACGGCGGTGTTCCACGCCCCGTGCGGAACCACCGGGTCGAAGCCCAGCGACAGCCAGAGGTGGTCCTGCACCCGCTGAAACGCGTACAGGAAAAGGATCGACACGGCGGAAAACGCCAGCACGCTGCGGGCGTACACGCCCCAGGACTGCTCCGCCGCCGGGTTCACCCCGACGAGACGGTAGATCCCCCGCTCGACGCGGGAGTGCCGCTCGCCGGAGACCACCCGGAACATGTGGTCACCGAACGGTTTGTAGACGGCAACCAGGGCCACCACCAGGGACAGGACGAAGATGATGCCCGCCGTTGTCATGGTCATCAGAACCGCTCCGGGAACAGCAGTGCGACCACCAGGAAGAGCCCCAGGCCGATCGCCAGCACCAGGCCCACGGCGTTGACGGCGCTCACAGCTTCTCCACCGCCCGCACCACCAGGGCGAGCGCCGCGAACAGCGCCACCGTCAACACCACGAACACCACGTCAGACACGGCTGACTCCCCTTACCGGAATGAGTTCGTCACGACCGCCACCCGGTCGCGCCGGGCAATCAAAGCGCCTCAGACACGCCGCCGGACAGGGTCGTTAACGCAACCATGACGGCGCCGGGCGGTTTCTTCACGCCCCTTTCACGCGAGACCGTGATCAGGTGAATCCGATCACCGATGGCGCGGCGCGTGGTCCGGCAACTCGCCGCCGTCCCGGGGCATGCGGCGCCGATGAAAACGTCCGGAGGTGGCGGCGATGTACGAGGGCCGAACGGGACGACAGCTCTCACCCAGGAGCCGTGGCAATGACCCCGGTGAAGCGGGGATCGCGCGTGCCCGGGCACCAAACGGGGCGAGGCTCATATGAGATCATGGATGTCAGGTTTCTCCCGCGTCGACCCTGACAGAGTGGACATCAACTCCGCCCTCCTGGCGCGGCTGCCGCAGGGCCCGCCACCGTCTTGTTACCGTCAGGCGACGGATCATCAACGGGTCACCGACGACAGGTTGAGGCTGTTCCGCCCGCCGCGCGACACCCCTCGAGCAGCCACCCGGTGCTGACGCCCCCCACTGAGGCACCCCCTGCACCGGCGCACCATTGCGACGAGGGAGGGGTGACGTGACCGAGGCTTCGGGCAGCGAGACGACCCCGCAGCGACGCCGGCGACGATGGATCGACCGCAGCAAACAGATCTGCGGCCAGGTAGTGGAGGGGTTGCACACCCTCTGGAAGCACCACCTGGCACCCGCCTGGCAGAAACTGAAAACCGCCGCGGCGGCGGAGCTCCCACCTCCCCCGCCCGACGAGCTCATCGAGCGACAGGAGGCGCTGGCGCCCTTCACGCTTCCCGCTCAGGGATATGTGTTCACCTTCACCGTGCGCGCGGTCTTCACCTGGTCGGCCAAGGGCGTACGCCCTGAGCTGTTGAGCTGGTATGCGCGGTACTTCATGCCGGATGCCATCCGCCGGGTGAAGCGAGTCGCCGCCGAGCAGGCCCGCGCGTTCCCGGCACACCGGGCTGGCGAGCTGGAGGTCTCGCTCCGGCGGGCGCTCGACGAGCAGGATCGGCCCCCGTGGCACTACAGGCGGGGCCAGGTGCACGTCGCGTGCCGTCCGGACGTGTCGGTACGGCTCGACGAGCGGGTCCGGCAGCTTCTCCAGCCGCACTCGGAACGCCTGATCGATCTCGAGTGCCAGAACGATCTTTACACGAGACGGGCGCAGTACGCCGAACAGCTCAACCGGCGCTGGGCGGCGATCATGGACGAGTTCGTCGACCACCCCGCTCCCGGCGAGGCGGGGGAGGCGATCAAGGAGGAGCTGAACCGGGCCAGGCGACACCTGATGGAGGAAGAGAAGGCCGCCGCGCAGTGGAACCAGAAGCTACAACGCGATAGGCGCCGCCATGAGGGCTTCGTCGACTTCTTGAATGCGATCGACATCATCCCGCAGAGATCGCAGGCTCGACCCGACGAGACCTCCGGGCAGTCGGAGCAGCCGACCGCGACCGAAGGAAGGCCCGCGTCCGACTCTGGTTGACCTGGTGCGGCATGGATGATCGATGGCTGCCACCGACTCCACCACGAGGTCGCTTCGGCGGACAACGCCAGCTCCGCCGGAGCCGCGCGGCAACCCGGCACCGTCGGTCAGCCAGCCATGGCGCGACGGCAGCGGGCCAGTTCCGCCCGCAGGTCGCGTCGCAGCGCCCGATCCAGGCTGGGCTGGGCGAGCGCGTGGGCGAAGTCGCGGGCGGCCTCGTCCCACCGCCCCAGCCGCATCAGCGCCGTGCCCCGGTTGTAGCGGGGCACCGGCGCCGCCGACAGCGCCACCGCCCGGTTCAGATCAGCCACGGCGGCAGCCACCTCGCCGCGTTCGAACCGGACGGCGGCACGGTTCGTCCATGCCTCGACCAGCTCCGGATCCCCGGCCAGGGCCCGGGTGAGCAACTCGTCGGCTTCGGCGAGGCTGCCGCGCTCCGAGCGGATCAGCCCGAGGGTGCACAGCAGCGCGGGCTCCTGCGGGGCCAGCGCCAGCCCGGCCCGCGCCCCCGCCTCGGCCGGATCCAACGCGCCGCACTCCACGTGCAGGTTGACCAGGGCGATCCGGGCGTCGAGGTGCCCGGGGGCGATGGCGAGCACGCGATCCAGGTCGTCACGCGCCCGCTCGGGGCGGCCCCGTTCCTGCTCGAGCACAGCCCGGTTGTAGTACGCCTCGGGCAGGTGCGGTCCCAGGCGGATCGCGGTGCCGTAGTCCCTGATCGCGGCCCGGGACCGACCCGCCGCACGGTGCAGTGCGGCGCGGTCCACGTAGTACTCGCAGTTGCCGGGATCGCGTGCGATCACGGTGTCGAGGTCGGCCAGGGCCTGCGCCGGATCGCCCAGGGCCAGGTGCACCTGCGCCCGGTTGTGGCGTAGCCGGGCCAGGTCCTGCGGGCGCTCGCCGGGGGCGAGCACCGCCGTCAGCCGGGCCAACCCGTCGTCGATCAGCCGCAGCGCGCGGGCGGGCTCGCCCGCCCTGCTGTCCAGCAGCGCCAGGCCCTGCTCGTAGAAGACCGTGGACAGCACCCGCTGCCGCGGGTCGTCCAGTCCGGCGGCGAGGTGGAGCGCCCGTTCCAGCCAGTGCCGCGCCCGCGCCGGGTCCTGGTCGGCCGCCGGCAGGTGCCGGGCGTACAGCATCGCGGTGGCGTACGCGGCTGACATGGTGATCTTCGGGTCGTCAGTGGCGGCGCGCGCCTCGTGGTAGAGGTCGAGCGCTTCGGCGGCGCGGTCCAGCGCCGCCAGGGCGGTGGCCAGGCCGGTGGTGAACGCCCACCAGTGCCGCAGGTCGCCGTCTGGAGTCACCGTGGCGCGCCCGCGCCGGGCGATTCGAGCCGCGTGGTGGTCGAAGCCGCGGGCCAGGCTGTCGCCCAGGACCGTGCGCGTCGCTTCGGGTGTCGGATCCACCGCGACCGGCTTGCGGGCGCCGCCGTCGCGCAGGTCCAGGCGGACCGGGGACGGCCCGAGCTGGCGGGCCAGGGCGTCCAGCAACTCGCGGGTGGTCTCGTCGGCGTCGCCGACGTGGTCGAACCGCACCGTGACCGGGTGCCGGAGGGTGCCCGCCCAGGCCGCCACGAACTCCGCCGCGCCGTAGGCCAGGCAGGCGGTGCGCCGGGCGGGATGGAACCGGATCGGCTCCACCTCGGCGGCCGGTCGTGCCGCGCGGTCGAGCCGGGGTGCGATGGCGTGCAGCTCGACCATGTGGCGGGACGCCAGGCGGGGACGGTCGGCGGCGATCCGGCCGAGAAAGGCCGCGACCCCGGCGTACGGCCCGTGGTCGCCAGAGCATAATTCTGATCAATATAAATATGTAGACTTCTCGTGATCGCGATGGCGGGTCAGCGGCGGGCGATGGACGTTCGAGATCGGTCCGTCGACGAATACGGATCGTACGTGCGGTCCTTGCAGCGGCGGCGGTAGTAGGCCCAGGTGATGGTGATCAGCAGTGGTCCCCACAGCAGCAGCGGGAGGTAGCACGCGACGAGCAGCGCCTCCCACCAACCGTTCGCGAACACCACGCCCCGCTCGGGCGTGCCGAAGACGGTCAGGACGAAGAAGTTGACCGTGGCGAAGGTCCAGATCGCCGTCAACGCGACGGCGCCTGTCGCGGCGACAGCGGTCGCGGCGACCGGTGGCACGCGACGGCCGCCGACAAGCGGGATCCAGCGCGGGAACACCTCGCCCCATTGCCGGACCAGGCCCAGAGAGAGCAGGGCGATGCCCTCGGACACGACCGTGAGCCCGAGGATGTACACCACTTCCCAGCCCCCTACGTGTCCCGACGCGGCATCGACGTCGGGCGCGACGCGGATGCCCATCGAGTAGCCGAGCGCGACGCCGACGCGCCACAGCCCGGACGGGAGCACGAGCACCGTGATCAGGTGCGCGACGCGGACCGCCCACCGCGGCGGTTGCCTCCCGTCCCAGGAGTCGAGGCGGCCGTCGGGTGGCACGGTCCTGGCTGTCGTCATGAGGCCCAGTCTCGTACCGGCGTACCGCCTCGCCATCCCGTCAGGGCGGGAAGCCCTTCCCCCTGGCGGGGGAACGAGGTCGGGGTGGCGGCCAGGCTGGCGAGGGGTAGCCGGGGCAGGGGTGCCGGTGCTCAGGCCGCCGACCGCCACGTCACCGCAACCCGGCCGTCGCCTCGTCGAGACGGGTGAGGAACCGTTGTACCGCCGGAGGTCGGCTGCGACCGGCCACGGTGGCGGCGAAGACCCGCCGGACGGAGGCGTCGTCGGGGTGCAGGCGGAGCAGGGCGAGGTCGGGCGGGGTGGCCCGCACGGCCAGGGCGGGCACCAGTGCGACGCCCAGCCCCGCCGCGACGCAGCCCAGCTTGCCGGTCCACTCCGCGGCCACGATGTCGATCCGGGGTCGGAAGTCCGCCGGCAGGGTGGCCCGCAGCAGGGTCTCCTCGGCGGTGGCCGAACCGGCGATGAACGCGTCATCGGCCAGTTCGCGCAGCCGGACGGTGCGTCGGTGGGCGAGCCGGTGCGTCCGGGGCACCGCCACCAGCAGGACCTCGTCCACGAGGTGGTGCAGGTCGAACCGGTCGCCGTCGAGGGGCTGGTCGGGTGCCGCGCTCACCACGGCGACGTCGGCGTCCCCGGCGAGCAGGCGGTCCAACAGCCCGGGCGTCAGCCCCTCGACCAGGGACAGCGCCACCTGAGGATGGGCGGACCGGAACGCGGCCAGGGCACGTGGTACGAGCGCGGCCACCGCCGTCGGGAACGCGCCCACCCGCAGCCGGCCGGCGGTCAGGTCGCGGAGCGCGGCCAGGTCCCGGCGGGCGGCGTCGAGCCGGTCGAGCACCGCCTCGGCGTGGCCGAGCAGGCAGCGGCCCTGTTCGGTCAGGGCGACGCCACGCGGCAGCCGGTCGAACAGGGGGGATCCGGTCTCGGCCTCCAGTGCGGCGATCTGCCGCGACACCGCGGACTGGGTGTAACGCAGGGTCCGGGCTGCGGCCGTGATGGTGCCGTGCTCGGCGACGGCGCGGAAGACCTGGAGGGCGTGCGGCTGCATGCCACATTCTGCCATGCCACTGGCGCATGGTGGTGATGCGGAACATTCGCTGGTGACATGGATTCGCACCACCTAGCGTTCCGCGAGCATGGACGTCATCGCACTGCTGGGCACCGGCACGATGGGCACCGCGGTCGGCCGCCGGCTGCTGGCCACGGGGCAGCGGCTCACGGTCTGGAACCGCACCCCCGCCCGGACGGGGTCGCTCGTCGCGGCGGGTGCGCGGGCCGCCGCCACCCCGGCCGAGGCCGTCCGGGAGGCCGACGTGGTGATCACCATGCTCACCGACGCGACCGCCGTCCGGGCGGTGCTGTGCGGTGCCGACGCGGCCGTCCTGCGGCCCGGCACCCATCTGGTCGAGATGTCCACGATCGGCCCACGGGCCGTACGTGAGCTGGCCGGGCTGCTGCCGGCGGGCGTACCGCTGGTGGACGCGCCCGTCGCCGGCAGTGCCGGCGCGGCCGAGGCGGGTCGGCTCGTGGTGCTGGCCGGCGGTGAGGAGGCGGCCGTCGACCGGGTCGCCCCGGTGCTGGAACGGCTCGGCACGGTCCGCCGCTGTGGGGGTCCCGGCAGCGGCGCCGCGCTGAAGCTGGTGCTCAACACCGCCCTGGTCACCGCCGTCACGGCCGTCGCCGACGCGCTGGCGGTCGCGGGAGCGGTCGGCGCGGACCGGCGTACGGCGGTGGAGGCGCTCGCCACCGGACCGCTCGGCGGCGCGGTCGCCCGGGCGACCGCCACGGACGCCGCGTTCGCCGTCGCCCTGGCCGCCAAGGACGCCCGGCTCGCCCTCGACGCGCTCGGCGAGGTGCCCGCGCCCGTCCTGCGCGCGGCCGCGTCGGTGCTGGCGGCCGCACCCCACCCGTACGGCGACATCGCCACTCTCACCGACGTCCGCCCCACGGACGCCGCCGCCCACCACAAGGAGCCATCGTGACCGTGACCCTGGACAACCCCGCGACCGTCTCCGCGCCGTTCGGCGACCGGTTCGCCCACGTCGCCCGTTTCGACCTGCCGGGCGGTGCCCTGCTCGTGCTCTCCGGCCAGGTCGGGGTCGACGACGACGGCGCCGTGGTGGCGCCCGGCGACGTCCGGGCGCAGTCCGAGCGGATCTTCGAGCTGATCGGCGGCCTGCTCGCCGCGCACGGCGCCACGTTCGCCGACGTCATGCACGTCCGGACGTTCATGACCGACCTCGGCGACCTGGCCGGCTACGCGGCGGTCCGCGACCGGTACTTCCCGCACGCCAACCCCGCCAGCACCACGGTGGAGGTGAGCCGGCTCTTCCTGGACGGCGCGGTGCTGGAGGTGGAGGTGACCGCCGCCGTGACCACGGGCTGAAGCCGCCTGCCCGGCGGAGCCTGGTCCGCTCCGTGGACGCCGCGACGGAGGTCGGCCGTCCCGAGGCTTACCCACCGGCTGGGCGACGCGCGCCTGCTCGCCCAGCGCGTGGCGGCCTCGTTCACCGCCAGCATGGTCATGTTCGCCCTCGTCGTTGCCCTTGGTGGCCGCGTCGAGCGTTCGCGTGACCTCCGGCCCCGTCCCGGCACCCGCCAGCCCGCCGGCCGGCGGAAGAGCTGGTCGGGTCAGTCGCCGACCTTGACGACGATCTTGCCGTGCGCTTTGCCGCCAGCGAGGGCGGCCAGGCCGTCGGCGGCCCGGTCGAGCGGCAGGACGGTGCTGACGCTGACGGCGAGGGTGCCGTTGGCGGCCTGCTCGATGAGCGGGGCGACGACCTCCCGGACGGGTTTGGCCATGATGTTGCTGCCGGTCAGCCCGGCGGCGGCCAGGACGTCGCCGTCGGCGGCTCCCAGGGTGCTGGCCACCTTGCCGCCCCGGCGCACGGCGCTCAGCGGCAGGCCGTCAGGGCCGTGGGCGACGAGGTCGATGAGCCCGTCGACCCCGTCCGGATACCGGGCGAGGACCTGGTCGGCCACCGGCCCGGTGGTGTAGTCGATCACGGTGTCGGCGCCGAGTTGGCTCAGCCGGTCGGTGTCCTCGGCCCTGCCGGTGGCCACGACCGTGGCGCCCCGGCCGGCGAGCAGTTGCACCACGTACGAGCCGACGCCGCCGCCGGCCCCGACCACCAGCACCGTGCGACCGGGCTGCGGGTCGACCGCGTCGACCGAGGCGAGCGCGGCCGCGCCGGCCAGGGGCACGGCGGCGGCGGTGACGAAGTCGAGCCCGCTGGGCTTGGCGGTGACCGCGGTGGCGGGCAGCAGGGCGTGCTCGGCGAGGGTGCCGGCGTGCACCGGCGGGGCGAGCAGGACGTGACCGACCACCTCGTCCCCCACGCCGACGTGGTCGACGCCGGCCCCGACGGCCTCGACGATTCCGGCGGCGTCGCGGCCGAGGACCAGCGGGTACTCGTGCGGCATCGTCCCGGCCATCATCCCGCCGGCCAGGGCGTTGTCGATGGCGTTGAGGCCGGCCGCTTTCACCCGGACCAGGACGCTGCCCGCGGTGACCTCCGGGACGGGCAGCTCGGACAGTTGCGGCTGCGCGCCGGCAGCCGGGACGTTGAGCGCGTGCATGACTTCTCCCATGGGGAGATGGTGACCGTCGGAGCCGGTCGCCGGAGGACAAATGGCGGAAGGACCTGGTCGTCTCCCGGCGACGCCCCGGTCACCCGTTGTGAGGGCTTACCGCGACACCGCCAACCGAGCACCGGCCCGACCGCCACACTTGGGCCGGTGAGCACGGACGAGGGCCTGGTGGGCACCCATGGGCTGGAACCGGCCGCGCCCGGCGCCAAGGTCACCCGGTTGGAGCTCTTCTACGACCTCGTCTTCGTCTTCGCCTTCCTCAACGTCACCACGGTGTCCGCGAAGTACCTCAGCCCGTCGGCGCTGTCGCGCAGCTTGCTGGTCCTGGCCCTGCTCTGGTACGTGTGGACCAGCTTCGCCACCCTGGGCAACGCCATCCGTACCGACCAGGGCATCATGCCGCTGTTCGGATTCGGCATCATGGCGGCGATCTTCCTGGCGTCGGTCGCGCTCCCCGAGGCGTTCATCGACATACCGACGGGACTCCCGGGGGACCTGACCTTCGCGGCCTGCTACCTGCTGGCGCTGGGCCTGCAGGTGCTGGCCTTCTGGTACGCCGTCCGCGGCGACCCGCAGCTGCACAGGTGGTGGCGCAGACTGGCCGTACCGCCGCTGGTCACGACGGCGCTGCTGCTCGTCGCCGCGCTGGTGCCGCGGCAGTTGTTCCGGGGCGACGCCGAGATCCGCGCCCGACTCGGCCTGTGGGCCCTGGCCGTGGCCGTCGCGTACCTGCTGGGCGCGCTCACCCGGAGGCCGGGGCTGACCATCGTCTCGGCCGGGCACTGGGCGGAGCGGCACGCCCAGATCGTCCTGGTCGCGCTCGGCGAGTCGATCCTCTCCCTCGGGACGGGGCCGAACCTGCTGGCGGGGCTGCCGCTGACCTGGCCCATCATCGGCGGGGCCGTCCTGGGGATCGCGGTGGTCGCCGCCCTCTGGTGGGTGTACTTCGACGCCCGGGTGATCGCCGGGGAGCAGGCACTGCACCGCGCCCACGGTGCGGCGCGGCTCGCGCTCGCCCGGGACGCCTACAGCTACCTGCACCTACCGATGATCTTCGGGATCATCCTGTTCTCCCTCGGCCTCAAGCACGTGCTCGCCCTCATCGCCGATCCCACCGTGCCGTGGGACCGGGACCTACTGGGCGGGATCGACCTCGCTGTCCTGTACGGCGGCGTGCTGCTCTTCCTGCTGGCCGTACTGGGGCTCCAGATCCGTACCGTGCACCAGTTCAGGTGGTTCCAGATCGGCGCGTTGCTGGTGCTGGCGGCGCTTATCCCCGTCGCCGGCCAGCTGTCGGCCTTCGGGGCGCTGGTCCTGCTGGCCGTGGCCGTGGTCGGCGCGGCGACCGTGGACAGTCTCAGGAATCGGCAACCGCGGCAGCGCCTGCGCCGGGCGAAGCTGGAGGAGGAACGCGCGCTGGAGGTCAGGGAGACCGAATGGCGGCGACGCGAGCACCTCCGGCGGCCTCCCGAAACGTGAACCGTTCGGGTCCGGCCCGGACGCCGCCCGCCACCTGCTCGGCGGCGACGAGGGCCTCGAAGGCCGGCCGGGCGAGCACGGGAACCACCGGGTTCGAGTCGGTGATCTCCACCAGGACCCGGTCGGCGAAGGGGCTGACCCGCAGGCACAGCGGGGGCGGGCCGTACCGCACGGCGTTGGGTGATGATCTCGCTGGTCAGCAGCACGACGGTGTCGGCGACCTGGGGCGGGACCACCCACCGGCACGGGGGACCACGCCGGTGGGACCGGCGTCAGTCCCCCAGTGGCGCGGCTGCGCTCAGCGGGGCAGCTCGCGCCAGGCCGGATTACCGCCGCGCCACGCCCCGGCGAGGATGCTCGCCGAGGTACGACTCGGGCACTCCTGCACCTTCGAACGGCCGTACGCGCCGCCGATCTGTGCCTGTACCTCCCAGCGCAGCCCGTCGCTGCGGATGTACACGTCGCGGCGACCGCGTGCCGTGTGGTCCCCGTTCCACCAGTGCTCCTCGACGATCACCTGGCGACCGTATCTCAACCGGCGTCCGAGCGGCACTGCCCGGTGGCCCACGTCCAGCGGCGCGACCGGCCGGTCGGGCCGCGGGCCCCGCGTGCGGGGCCGCCTCCGGCCCTACCGGCGGAGTCGGGCGACCAGCCCAGGTCAGTCGTCGGACTCGGGCGACCAGCCCTCCAGCTTCTTCCGCTTCTTCTCCACCTTGCGCATCCGGGCCTCCCGCGCGGAGGGCTTGCGCTTGATCGCCACCCCGCCCCACAGGGCGAACCCGCCCACGGTGATCGTCGGGGCGCCAGGCGCACCCGGCCCGCTGGCCCGGTGGTCGAAGCCGCCCATCACCCCGACCCCGGTCACGTGCACGGTGGCCTGCTCGGGCACCCAGATCTCCAGGCCGCCCATCAGGGCGTAGGCCCTGATCCGCACCGCGCCAACGGTGAAGATCGCGTCCCGCAGGTCGACCAGACCGCCACCCCAGAACGCCAGGCAGGTGAATTCCGGGCCGACGCTCCACGGGCCCGACCGTTCGAACTTGCCCGCCAGGGCGTAGCCGCTGCGCGACACCGGCGCCGCACCGTCGTACGTCGGCATCGGGACCGGGAACAGCGGCGACCCGACCGCCGGGAGGTCCTGGGTCAGGGGTCCCAGTTCGGCGTAGGTGCGGGCGGCGTAGAGGCGGCCCAGCCGCTCGTCCAGTTCGCCCAGATCCAGCCGGCCCTCGGCGGCTGCCTCGCGCAACACGGCCGCGACCCGCTCCCGGTCGGCGTTGGAGGCACGGATCTGTCCCGGGTGGACCGGTTCTGGAATGAGCTCACTCACATAGAGGAGGGTAGAACAACACCGCGTCGGCGGGCCCCTCGCACCCGCCCGGGTCGCCGGCTCACGGCGGCTCGGCGCAGGCCGGGCCCACACCCTGCGGCGAGGTCCGGGCCACGACACACCCGGAACCGGCTTAGGACGCCGCTACGGAGGGTAAACCGGGATCATGGCGCGCGGATGAGTGATCCGCTGGTCGAATCCGCACCCGGGTACCGTTGCCGGGCAGACACTCCCGACGATCCGGACACCACCCGGGCGTCTCCCTCTCAGGAAGGACCACCCGTGCCGGACGCCGACGCCCTCATCGCCGACGCGGTCGCGGCGATACGCGGCACCGACGTACGCGACGCGGAGCGGAAGCTGGACCGGCTCGTGGTCGGCACCGGCGCCGTGGACGGCGCGGCGGCGGTGGACGCCGCCCTCCTCGACCGTTTGGCGGGCGCCCTCGCCCGGCTCTGGCCACGCGGCTGGCAGCCGGTCGACGTGGCCCGGATGGTGACCCGCCGCCTCGGCGCGCGACCCGGCCGGCTGGTGCGCGACGCGCTTGCCGCCCAGCGCCGGGGGCAGGCCGGCGACGTCCCGCCGTGGTGGGACGAGCAGCTCGACGGGCTGGCGGCCCGGGTGTGGTGGGACGACGACGCCGGCTGGCTGGCCCGCTGGGCCGCCCGCGAGGGTGAGGACCGGATCACCGCGCTGCGCGACGCGGTCGAGGTGCTGGCGCTGCTCGACGGCCTGCCACCGGTCGCGGTGCTGCGCCCGCCACCGGGCGGGAGCGGGCCGGCCGTGGCCCGGCGTGGCGGCCCCGGGCGGAGCGGTTCCCCGATGCTCGACCGGGTCCGGGCGCTGCTGGCCAAGGCCGAGTCGACCACCTTCCCGGCCGAGGCGGAGGCGCTGACCGGCAAGGCGCAGGAGTTGATCGCCCGGCACAGCCTGGACCGGGCGCTGGTCGACGCCGCCGCCGAACGCCCCGACCGGCCCGGCGGGCTGCGCCTCGGCACCGAGGCCCCGTACGCGGGCGCGAAGGCGCTGCTGGTGCAGGAGGTGGCGGCGGCGAACCGGTGCGAGTCGGTCTGGTCCGACGATCTGGGCTTCGCCACCGTGCTCGGCTTCGCGGGCGACCTGGAGGCGGTCGAGCTGCTCTACACGTCGCTGCTGGTGCAGGCCACCGCCGCCATGCTGCGCGGCCGCACCGAGCGGAAGCGGGGCAGCAGCCGGCGGACGAAGGCGTACGACGAGTCGTTCCTGCACGCGTTCGCGTTGCGCATCGGCGAACGGCTGCGAGCCGCGACCGAGGCGGCCGACCGGCAGGCAGCCGAGGCGGCCGGCCCGGAACGGCTGCTTCCCGTGCTGGCCGCCCGCTCCGACGCGGTCCGCGAGCGGATGGAGACCCTCTTCCCCGGCGTCACCCGGGCCCGGCTGACCATCCGGGACGCGGAGGGCTGGCACTCGGGTACGTCCGCCGCCGACCGGGCGTCGCTGGACGCCGGCGCGCCGCCGGCCCGGCCGCTGCCCGGCCGGCGTTGACCGCTCGGAGAAGATTTCTCCGGCGGCGGTGTCGGATCCACCGTGCGGGCACCGACCTGTCACCGAGGGCCACGACCGGCGTGGCCACGCGAGCTCAGGAGCACCATCGTGAAGTACATGTTGCTGATCTGGAACCGGCCCGGCTTCGTCGAGGGGCTCTCCGAGCAGGAGCGCACCGCGCTCTTCGGCGAGGTGGACGCGATCATGAAGGAGCTGACCGAGTCCGGTGAGCTGGTCGGCGGCCAGGCGCTGGCCGACCCGTCGCAGACCCGGACGGTCCAGCTCCGTGGCGAGCACCCCGAGGTGACCGACGGGCCGTTCATGGAGAGCAAGGAGCAGTTCGCCGGCTACCTGATGGTCGACTGTGACAGCCCGCAGCGGGCCGTCGAGATCGCCGCGCGCTGGCCCGACGTCCGGATGGGCTTCGGCGTGCTGGAGGTGCGCCCGGTGATGGACGAGGCCGGGACCGAGATGTGACGCCTCGGGAGGTGGAGGACCTGCTGCGTGCCCTCGCGCCGCAGGTCCTCGGCATCCTGGTCCGCCGGCACGGCGCCTTCTCCGCCTGCGAGGACGCGGTGCAGGAGGCGCTGCTGGCCGCCGCCACGCAGTGGCCGGAACGGGGCGTGCCGGACAATCCCCGCGGGTGGCTGCTCACCGTCGCCGGCCGTCGGCTGACCGACGAGTGGCGCAGCGAGCGGGCCCGCCGCGACCGTGAGGTCGCGGTCGCGCTCCGGGAGCCGGGGTACGCGGCGGTCGCCCCGCCCGCCGACGAGGCACCGTCCACCGGGGACGACAGCCTCACGCTGTTCTTCCTCTGCTGCCATCCGGCGCTGCCCCGGTCGGCCCAGCTGGCGCTGACCCTGCGCGCGGTGGGCGGCCTGAGCACCGCGCAGATCGCGCAGGCGTTCCTGGTGCCGGAGCCGACGATGAGCCAGCGCATCCGCCGGGCCAAGCAACGCATCGAGGCGGCCGGCGCGCGGTTCGTCATGCCGTCGCCGACCGAGCGGGACGAGCGGCTGCGGACGGTGCTGCACGTGCTGTACCTGATCTTCAACGAGGGCTACACGGCCTCCAGCGGGGCGGACCTGCACCGGGCCGAGCTGACCGGGGAGGCGATCCGGCTGACCCGCCAGCTGCACCGGGCGCTGCCCGACGACGGCGAGGTGGCCGGCCTGCTCGCGTTGATGCTGCTCACCGACGCGCACCGGGCGGCGCGGACCGGGCCGGGCGGGGAGCTGGTCCCCCTCGCCGAGCAGGACCGCAGGCGCTGGGACCGGACCGCCATCGCCGAGGGAGTGGCCCTGGTGACCGAGGCGCTGACCTGGTCGCCGCCGGGCCCGTACCAGCTCCAGGCGGCGATCGCGGCGGTGCACGCCGAGGCGCCCTCGGCGGAGGAGACGGACTGGCGGCAGATCGGCGCGCTCTACCGGGTGCTGGCGGCCGTGGCACCGAACCCGATGGTCACCCTCAACCGGGCCGCCGCGGTGGCCATGGTGGACGGGCCGCGCGCCGGGCTCGCCCTGCTCGCCCCGCTCGATGTCGACGAGCGGATCGCCGGCCACCACCGGCTGGCCGCCGTCCGGGCCCACCTGCTGGAGCTGGCCGGGGAGCCGGAGGCGGCGCGGGAGGCGTACCTGCTGGCGGCCCGGCGGACCACCAGCCTGCCGGAGCGGCGCTACCTGGACCTGCGCGCGGCCCGCCTCGCCAGCGACCGATGAGTTCCGGCGACGACGGCGGGCAGGGAGGCGGCCCGCCCTCGCCTGATACCCGGACGGCCGGGCCTTCTCCCGCCCAGTTGCGGAAGGTTAGGCTTCGGCGCATGTCGAGCTGGCGATGGCACGGCCGGGCGGCGAACACGGCCCTGGTGCTGGTGGTCGGCCTGGTCGCCCTCGTCGGCCTGGTGGTGCAGTCGCATGGCATCGACACCGCCGCTGAATGGGCGGCCCTGCTGGCCGCGGCCGCCGGCGCGGCAAACCCGAACCCCCGAGCAGGGCGGCTGCGGAGGCGGCAAGCAGGTGACGGACGTACATCGAGGATCCCTTCGCTCACATGACGAGTGCAGGCGGCAGCCTATGTACCGGCGTGGTCACGAGTCGTCATGCCGGAGTTGCCGATGGGCCTACCACCCGGGTTGTACGCGCTCGGGGCGTCGTACCACCGTGGTTGTCTCCCCCGGCCACGACGGGCGCCGCCGGCCCCGCGGACGAGACCGGCGGCGCGTGACGGCTCAGCCGACCGGGCGGAACCCGCGCAGCCGGAGGCTGTTGGCGACCACGAAGACCGAGGAGAAGGCCATCGCAGCCCCGGCGATCATCGGGTTGAGCAGGCCGGCGGCGGCGAGCGGCAGGGCTGCCAGGTTGTAGGCGAAGGCCCAGAACAGGTTGCCCTTGATGATGGCCAGGGTCCGCCGGGAGAGCCGGATGGCGTCCACCGCGGCGGTGAGGTCACCGCGCACCAGGGTCAGGTCGGACGCCTCGATCGCCACGTCGGTGCCGGTGCCCATGGCCAGCCCCAGGTCGGCCCGGGCGAGCGCGGCGGCGTCGTTGACCCCGTCGCCGACCATGGCGACGATCCGCCCCTCGGCCTGGAGCCGGGTGACCACGTCGACCTTGTCGGCCGGCAGCACCTCGGCGATCACCTCGTCGATGCCGACCTCGGCCGCCACCGCCCGGGCGACGGTGGTGTTGTCGCCGGTGAGCAGCACCGGTGTCAGCCCCAGCCCGCGCAGCCCGTCGATCGCCGCCCGGCTGGTCGGCTTGACCACGTCGGCGACCGCCAGGACGCCCCGGGCCCGGCCGTCCCAGCCGGCCAGCACGGCCGTCCGTCCGGCGGCCTCCGCCTCGCCCGCCGCCCGGACGACCTCCTCGGGTACGTCCAGGCCCCGCTCGCGCAGCAGCCGGAGCCGACCGACGACCAGCTCGTGGCCGTCGACCGTGCCGGTGACGCCGAGCCCCTCGGCGTTGGCGAAGCCGGTCACCGGCGGCAGCTCGCCCGCCTCGGCGGCACCCGTCGCGACCGCGCGGGCGATCGGGTGCTCGGAGCCGGCCTCCAGCGCGCCGGCGAGCCGCAGCAGCTCCGCCCGGTCGACGCCCTCGGCGGGGAGCACGTCGACCAGGGTCATCCGGCCGGTGGTGACCGTGCCCGTCTTGTCCAGCAGGACGGTGTCGACCTGGCGGGTGGACTCCAGCACCTCCGGCCCCTTGATCAGGATGCCGAGCTGGGCCCCCCGGCCGGTGCCGACCAGCAGCGCCGTCGGGGTGGCGAGGCCGAGCGCGCACGGGCAGGCGATGATCAGCACGGCCACCGCGGCGGTGAACGCGGCCGTCGGGCCCGCCCCGGTGCCGAGCCACCAGCCCAGCGTGCCGGCGGCCAGCGCGATCACGATCGGGACGAAGACGCCGGAGATCCGGTCGGCCAGCCGCTGCACGGCCGCCTTGCCGGTCTGCGCCTGCTCCACCAGCTTCGCCATCTGGGCGAGCTGGGTGTCCGCGCCGACCCGGGTGGCGGTGACCACCAGCCGGCCGCCCGCGTTGACCGTCGCGCCGACCACGGTGTCGCCCGGGCCGACCTCGACCGGCACCGACTCGCCGGTGAGCATGCTGGCGTCGACGGCCGAGGTGCCCTCGTCCACCACCCCGTCGGTGGCGATCTTCTCGCCGGGCCGGACCACGAACCGGTCCCCCACCGCGAGCTGGTCGACCGGGATCCGGGTCTCGGCACCGCCGCGCAGCACCGCGACGTCCCGGGCACCCAGCTCCAGCAGGGCCCGCAGGGCGGCGCCGGCGGTCCGCTTGGAGCGGGCCTCGAAGTACCGGCCGGCGAGGATGAACAGAGTGACCCCGGCGGCCGCCTCCAGGTAGATGTTGCCGGCCCCGTCGGTGCGGGTGATGTCGAGCCGGAACGGGTGGGTCATCCCGGGCATCCCGGCGTCGCCGAGGAAGAGCGCCCAGAGCGACCAGCCGAACGCGGCCAGGGTGCCGAGCGAGACCAGGGTGTCCATGGTGGCGGCGCCGTGCCGCAGGTTGATCCAGGCCGCCCGGTGGAACGGCAGCCCGCCGTAGACCACCACCGGGGCGGCCAGGGTCAGCGACAGCCACTGCCAGTAGGTGAACTGCCAGGCCGGCACCATGGCCAGCACGATCACCGGCACGGTCAGCACGATCGAGACCCACAGCCTGGTCCGCAGGCCGCGCAGCTCGTCGGCCGGCTCGGCGGCCGGTCCGGCCGTACCCGCCGGGGTGGGCGGGGGCGGCACGACGGCGGTGTAGCCGGTCTTCTCCACCGTGGCGATCAGGTCGTCCGGGGTGACCTCGTCGGCGTACCGGACGGTGGCCTTCTCGGTGGCGTAGTTGACGGTGGCGGTCACGCCCTCCATCCGGTTGAGCTTCTTTTCGATCCGGGCGGCGCAGGACGCGCAGGTCATCCCGCCGATGGCGAGCTCGATCTGGTGGGGTGCGACCGGCAGGGACTTCGCGGTCTGGGTCATCGCAGCACCTCCGAATCAGTTGTGCCCGTGGCCGGGGGCGCCGTGGCCGGCGCCGGCGGTCGGGGTGGGAGCGGCCGGGGTGGTCGTCGGGGCCGGCGGCACGTCGCCGGCCAGCACCGTGAACTCGGCGGTGTGCACCGCGCCACCGTGCCGGAAGTCCAGGTAGAGCCGGTAGCTGCCGGCCGAGGGCACCTCGGCGGAGAAGGTCACCGCCGGTCCGGCCGGGGTGCGTCCGTCGCCGGGCACGCCCTCCGGGTGCACGTGCAGGTACGCCAGGTCGCCCTGGCGCAACGCCACCAGGTGCCCGTACGCCCCGAGGTAGGGCTCCAGGTCGGTGACCGGCTGCCCGTCCCGGCTGACGGTCAGGGTCAGCTGGCTGGTACGGCCCGGCTGCGGGGCGCCGGCGAGGGTGACGGTGTAGCCGTCGACCGTGGTGCTGGTGGCCGGGGCGGGCAACGGCCGGGGCTGGAGCTGGCCGGGAAGGGCCACGTCGACCCCGAGGGTGAGCGGCTCGCCGCCCGACGGGGTGAAGTCGGCGAAGGCGCGCCAGACGCCCGGGCCGCCCAGCGGGGAGGCGACCCGCCAGGTGCCGTCGGCGTCCAGTTCGGGGTGGACGTGCCGGAAGCCGGACAGGTCACGCCGCGCGACGATCAGGTGCATCTGCTTGTCGTGGGCCATCTCGTAGCGGGTCACCGGCGCGCCGTCGGGGCCGGCGATCCGGAAGGCGAACTGCCCGGTCGGGGCGTCCACCGGCTGCATCGTGTAGCCACGGTCGGAGACGAGCAGGCCGCCGGGCAGGTGCGCGGCGCCACCCGGGGCGCCCGCGGGGCCGCCGCCGTGGGAGTCGGAGTCGTGGGAGTCGGAGTCGTGGGAGGGGCTGGCGGTGTCGTGGCGGGTGTCGGCGGCTGGCGTGACGGGACCGGCCAGGTGGCCGACCCCGTACGCCGTGCCGAACACCGCCGCGAGGCCGAGGGCGAAACCGCTCAGCTTCGTCGCCGTGTTCATCGTGGTACCTCGGTTCTCTCTCCGTCGGTGACGCGTCACGCCTCGACGAGGTCGTACCCGGCCTCGTCGACCGCGGCGCGCACGGAGTCGGTGTCCAGCGGGCTCTCACTGGTGACGGTGACCTGGCCGGAGGCCAGGTCCACCTGGACGTCCTTGACGCCCTCGATCGCGCCCACCTCGGCGCTGACCGAGTTGACGCAGTGCCCGCAGGTCATGCCCTGCACCTGGTACGTGTTGGTGACCATGGCAGCTCTCCTCTCGTAACCGATGCTATACCCCCCAGGGGTAGCTCGCCCAAGGACCGTAGCATACCCCTGGGGGGTAGGCTATCCTTGTCGCCATGACCACACCGAGCACCCCGACCCGGGGCTACACCGCCAGCAAGGACCAGCTGCTCGCGCGGCTGCGCCGCGTCGAGGGCCAGGTCCGCGGCGTGGAGAAGATGGTCGACGACGACCGGTACTGCATCGACGTGCTGACCCAGATCTCGGCGATCCAGGCCGCCCTGGACAAGGTCGCCCTCGGCCTGCTCGACGGTCACGCCCGGCACTGCATGCGCGAGGGGGCCGCCGAGGGCCGCGCCGACGAGATGGCCGCCGAGATGATGGCCGCCGTCGGCCGCCTGATGAAGCGGGGCTGACCGGGCGACCGCTTCCGGCCGGGACCGGGACCTTCGACCCGGCCACCGCGGGCCCACCGCCCCCGGACACCCGCCGTCGGCGCGACTAGCGTCGGAGGTGGCGACCGGGGCCGGCGCCACCGGCACCGGACCGGCCGCCCGAGTCACGGACGGAGGGCGGCCATGATGGGTTACGCCCCGATGGCGGGCCTCATGTGGATCTGGCCGCTGCTGGTGCTGGCCGGCCTGGCGGCCCTGGGCTATCTGACCTACCGGCTGGCGCAGACGCCGCCGTCGACGGCCGCCGCCTCCTCCTCGGCGCGGACGATCCTCGACGAGCGCTACGCGCGCGGCGAGATCGACGACGAGGACTACCAGCGACGGCGGTCGGCGCTGCGGACCGGGGGCTGACCGGCGCGGTCACGCCGACGGGGCCGGGGGCGTCCGGAGCCGCAACAGCTCCGGACGCCCCGGTCGTGACCGCTCAGAGCCGGGCGAGGATCGTCTTCATGGTGTCGATCTCGCCCTGCTGGGCGGAGACGATCTGCTGCGCCATGGCCTTGGCGGCCGCGTTCGCGCCGCTGGCCAACTCCTCCTGCGCCATGGTGATCGCGCCCTCGTGATGAGCGATCATCATGGTCAGGAACTGCCGGTCGAACTGCTGGCCGGAGGCGTCCGCCAGCTTCCCCATGTCGGCGTCGGACATCATGCCCGGCATGCCGTGGTCCAGGTGGCCACCGGCCGGGCTGCCGGACGGGACGGGCCGGCCCCAGGCGGCGAGCCAGCCGGTCATGGTGGCGATCTCCGGCGCCTGAGCGGCCTTGATCTGGGCGGCGAGGCGCTTGACCTCCGGATCCCGGGCCCGGCTGTCGGCCAGCTCCGACATCCGCACCGCCTGCTGGTGGTGCGGGATCATCATCTGGGCGAACATCACGTCGGCGTCGCCGAACGCGGCGGACGCGCCCGCCGAGGGGCCGCCGCTGGCGCCCGCGGCCGGCAGGTCGTGGCCGGAACCGGTTGAGTGGTTGTCGCCGCCGCAGGCGGCCAGGGCGAGAGCGGCGGTGAGGGTCACGCCGGCCATGGCGGCGCGGCGCGCAATGGTACGAGTAGACACGATCGAAACCTTTCGGTGTGGATGACGTACGCAGCGGACTCCGGACGCGGCGTGGCCGCGTCGGGGCGTCCTATCTGCGCAGCACCGACACCGTGGCGAGGCGGAGCCCGACCGGGCGGGGTGGCGGGGCACGCGGCCCACGCGACGGCCCGGCCGAGTGGCGGAGCGCGACGGCGGGGCGGGCCCGGCCGAGCAGCAGCGCCACCAGCAGCAGCGCGACCGTGACGGCGCCAAGCACCGCCAGACAGACACTCCAGCCGCTCGGGGCATCCCCCGGCTCGGCGGGAAGCGCCAGCGCGCCGCCCGGGTGGGCACCGGCCGGCAGCTCAGCGGGAGCGGCCCGCGGACAGCCGTCCCCGGCGCAGCCATCCCCGGCGCAGTCGTCACCGGCCGCCACCCCGTCGAGGTGGCCGGCGAACGACACCGGCGCGGCGGCGTGGGCGACCGGGGCCGCTTCGACCAGGGCGGCGGCGACCCTGACCGCTTCCGAGAGGGCGGCGGGGGCGACCCTGACCGTCTCCGGGAGGGCGGAGGTGACCAGCGCCCGCTGCGACATGGCGGCGACGTGGTCGTCCGGGTGGGACGCGGCGGAGTGCGTGCCGTGACCGATGGTGTGCATGGCGGCCAGCCCGAGCAGGGTGCAGGCGAACAGCAGCAGCCGGGCCCACCACCCGGCAGTCGACGCCGTCGCCGTCCGCATCCGACCACGCTAACCGACCGTTCGAAGGATCAGAGGCGTACCCGGCGCAGCAGCTGGGCGTTGAGCGCCACCACGATCGTCGAGGCGGACATCAGCACCGCGGCGAGCGCCGGGCTGAGCGCCACGCCCGCCCCGGCCAGCACCCCGGCCGCCAGCGGCAGCGCCACCACGTTGTAGCCGGCCGCCCAGGCGAGGTTCTGCCGCATCTTCCGGTACGCCGCCCGGGAGAGCCGGACCACCCCGGCGACTCCGCGCGGGTCGGATGAGGCGAGCACCACCCCGGCCGACTCGATCGCCACGTCGGTGCCCGCCCCGATCGCGATCCCCACGTCGGCCCGGGCCAGCGCCGGTGCGTCGTTGACCCCGTCACCGACCATCGCCACCCGCAGCCCCCGGCGTTGCAGCCCGGTCACCTGCTGGTCCTTGTTGGCGGGCAGCACCTCGGCGAAGACCTCGTCGACGCCGGGCCGGAAGCCGAGGTCCGCGGCGACCGCCTCGGCCACCGTCCGGGCGTCCCCGGTGACCATCGCGATGGTCCGGATCCCCTCGGCGCGCAGCTGGACGATCGCCTCCCGCGCCTCGGGGCGTACCTCGTCGGCGAGGGCGAGCAGGCCGAGGACGGTGTCCGGCAGGCGGACCAGGTGCAGCACCACCGCGCCGCGCTCCGCCCAGCGCCGGGCCGCCGGCTGAAGCGCTTCGGGCAGCTCCAGCCCCCGCTCGCGCAGGAGTGCGAGGCCACCGACCGCGTACGGCGTACCGTCGATGTCGGCCCGGACGCCGCGCCCCGGCAGCGAGCGGAACCCGGCGGCCGGGGCCCGGCCCCCGCGCCCGGCGGCGGTCGCGACGATCGCCCGGGCCAGCGGGTGCTCGCTGTCCGCCTCGACCCCGGCGGCGAGCCGCAGCACCTCGTCCTCGTCGCGGCCCGGCGCGGCGGCGACCCCGACCAGCGCGTGCTCACCCTTGGTGAGGGTGCCGGTCTTGTCGAAGAGCACCACGTCCACGGTGCGCATCCGTTCCAGCGCCAGCCGGTCGCGGACCAGCACGCCGGAGCGGGCGGCCAGCGCGGTGGAGAGCGCGATCACCAGTGGGATGGCCAGGCCGAGCGCGTGCGGGCAGGCGATCACCAGGACCGTCACGGTGCGCACCACCGCCTCGTTCCGCTCGCCCAGCGCGGTCCATACCAGGGCGGTCAGCACGGCGGTCACGGTGGCGACGTAGAAGAGCCAGGCGGCGAAGCGGTCCGCGAGCACCTGCGCCCGCCCGCCGGACTGCTGCGCCTGCGCCACGAGACGCTGGATGCCGGCCAGGGTGGTCTGGTCGCCCACCGCGTCGACGCGTACCCGGATCGCCGAGTCGGTGGCCACGGTGCCGGCCACCACCCGGTCCCCGACGGCCCGGGGCACCGGGCGGGACTCGCCGGTGACCATCGACTCGTCCAGCTCGGCGGCGCCGTCGACGACGCGCCCGTCGGCCGGCACCCGGCCACCGGGGCGCACCAGCACCACGTCTCCCACCCGCAGGTGGCTCACCGGCACCCGCTCGGTACCGCCCTGCGGCCCGATTCGTTCGGCGTCGTCCGGGAGCAGCGCGGCCAGCGCCGCGAGCGCGCCCCGCGCCTGGCCGATCGCCTTCATCTCCTGCCAGTGCCCGAGCAGCATGATGGTGACCAGGGCGGCCAGCTCCCACCAGAAGTCCAGGTCGAAGGCGCCGAGGCTGGTGGCGAGCGAGGCGGCGTACGCGACGGTGATCGCCATCCCGATCAGCAGCATCATCCCCGGGGCCCGGTCGCGCACCTCGCGGACGGCGCCGACCAGGAACGGCCAGCCACCCCACCAGAAGACCACCGAGCCGAGCACCGGCCCGACCAGGGACCGCCCGGGGAACTCCAGGGAGTAGCCGAACCAGTCCATCACCATGTGGCTGGTGGCGACCACGGGCAGCGTCAACGCCAGGCAGACCCAGAACCGACGGCGGAACATCTCCGGGTCGTGGCCGGCGTGCTTGTCGTGCCCGCGAGGCCGGTCGGGCCCGGGGTGCGCAGCGTGGCCGGCATGCTGGTCCATGCCCCCAAGATGCCCCCTGGGGGCGCTGCCGGTGGTACGAACCGGGCGGATCCGCACCGACCCTGGCTACCATTCTCCGGCCATGACACTCCGCCCGCAGCCGCGCCGGCACCCGGAGGGCGGGACCGGGATACGCGTCCCGGTACGCGCGTCCCGCCAGTGAACCGACCGGCCGGCTGACACGTACCCCGCTCTGGATCGTTGGGAGATTCGAAATGGGCGCCGACCACACCCGTCCCGCTCCGTCCGCCCCGCCAGGTGTGCGGCGGATCCTCGTCGCGGTGGTGGTCCCGCTGTTCGTCGTCACGGTGATCGCCGCGTTGGTGCTCTGGCCGGGTGACTCCGGGCAGACCGACGGCGGCACCGAGCCGCCGCGCCACCACGGCACGGTGACCCGGGTGGTGACCGAACCCTGCCCGTCGACGCCGGAGGCCCCCGGAGGGGCGGCCGAGGGCCCGTGCGGGACGGTGACGGTCCGGGTCGAACAGGGCCCGGACAGCGGCAGCCAGGTGGAGACCCCGGTGCCGGCCGGCCCGGGCGCGCCCAGCGTGGCGGTGGGCGACGAGGTGGTGCTGGTCCAACTCTCCGACCCGGCCGCCCCCACGGCCAGCAGCTACCAGATCGCCGAGCACCAGCGGGGCAAGCCCCTGCTGCTGGTGGTGGCGCTCTTCGCGGCGGCGATCGTGGCGTTCGGCCGGCTGCGCGGGCTGGCCGCGCTGGCCGGGCTGGGCGCCAGCTTCGCCATCCTGTTGGCCTTCGTCGTGCCCGGGATCGCCGCGGGCGGCTCACCGCTGCTGATCGCGATCACCGGCTCGGCGTTGATCATGTTCGTGGTGCTGTACCTGACCCACGGAATCACCGCGCAGACCTCGGTCGCGGTCCTCGGCACGCTGGGCAGCCTGGTGCTGACCGGGCTGCTCGGCACCCTGGCCATCGCCGCCACCCACCTGACCGGGTACGGCAGCGAGGAGGCCACCACGCTGTCGATGTACCAGCGCGACGTCGACCTGCACGGGCTGCTGCTGGCCGGCATCATCATCGGCTCGCTCGGGGTGCTCGACGACGTCACGGTCACCCAGGCCGCCACGGTCACCGAGCTGGCGCACGCCAACCCCGGGCTGTCCCGGACGCAGCTCTACCGGGCCGCCACCCGGGTCGGCCGGGCACACATCGCCTCCACGGTCAACACCATCGTGCTCGCGTACGCGGGCGCCTCGCTGCCGCTGCTGCTCCTGCTCACCGCGGACAGCCGGCCGGTGGGCCAGATCCTCACCAGCGAGTTCCTGGCCCAGGAGATCGTCCGCAGCGCGGTGGCGACGCTCGGCCTGGTCGCCGCCGTGCCGCTGACCACCGGGCTGGCCGCGCTGGTGGCCACCGCCGGCCGTGGCCCGGCCGCCGATCCGGCGCGGGGTGCCGGTCCGGCGCCCACGCCCCGCCCCTCCGCCGACCGGGACGCGGCGCTCGAGGCGCTGAGCGCGCCGCGTCACGGCGGACCGTCCACCCCGGCCCCCGCCCGGTGGCCCGAAGCGGAGAGGAGCACGGACACCGTATGGTGACACTCCGCTGCGTGACCGACGACGACGCGGAACCTGACGAACGCGTCACTCGTCACGCAACGCTACGACGAAATAACGCGATTAGTCGGGTTCTGGACGTAGATCCCCGGCACGACTGTCAGGTACCCTCGCTGCCGGTCACCGCCGAAGGCGCGCTGCGGCGCCTGCGGTGCCGCCGCCCAATCGCCGTACGGCGAGCCGGGGAACCAGGTACATGGGGTGAATCCGCGCGAGCGGTAGGGGCCACTTCCGTCCCGAACCCGTCAGCTAACCCGGTCGGCGGTCGACGGAAGGGAACACTGTGACGGCACCCCTGCGCCACTGGTTGACACCGGTGGTGGCCGTGTTCGCCGCCCTGGCCATCCTCGCCGGGCCGACAGCCGCGATCGCCGCCCCCTCGACGCCCACCCCCTCCGGGCACGAGGAGGACGACGAGCCCAAGCTGCTCACCGACGTCATCGAGCTGCGCAACCGCGAGTACTCGAAGGCCAAGACGCAGCTGGAGAAGTCCAAGAAGCGCCAGCAGCAGCTCGGGCTGGAGGTGCGCCGCGCGCAGGAAGAACTGGTGGCGTTGCAGCCGCAGGCCTCCCAGATCGCCGCGCAGTCGTACCGGACCGGCCGGATCGGTGCGGTGGCGATGCTGCTGGAGAGCGACACGCCGGACTCGTTCGTCAGGCGTGCCGCCGCGCTCGACGAGCTGAACATGGTCAACGCACAAAAGCTGGCCGAAATCACCTCCGCCAAGAACCGCGCGGAGCAGGCCAAGCTGGCGCTCGACGCCGAGGTGCGCGAGCAGCAGAAGCTCACCAACGACATGGCCCGGGAGAGTCGGGAGGCGGAGAAGGCCCTCGCGCTGGTCGGCGGCCGGGGCTTCACCGGCGGCCTGGTCGACGCGACGTCGCCGGTCGCCCGCATCGGTCCCGGCCGGACGGCCGACGGCGGCTGGCGTTCCGAGTCGCGCACCGAGAACGACCCGACCACCTCGGGCCTCATCACGCCGCGCACCCTGCACGCGTACAAGGAGGTCCGGCGGGCCGGCTTCAACCGGTTCGCCGGCTGCTACCGGGCGGGCGGGCCGTGGGAGCATCCGAAGGGCAAGGCCTGCGACTGGTCGTTGCAGAACAGCGGCTTCGCCCCGTGGTACAACAAAGACACCCGGATGTACGGCAACAACCTCGCCGCGTTCCTGATCCGCAACGCCGACCGGCTCGGCATCTATTACGTCATCTGGAACCGGCAGATCTGGTTCCCGGCGACCGGATGGAAGTCGTACAGCGGACCGTCGAACCACACCGACCACGTGCACATGTCGATGTTGTAGCGCGCGACACGTACCGAACGAGGGCCGTCCCCGGTGGGGGCGGCCCTCGTCGCGTCGCGGGATTCAGCCGGCGACGGCGGCCGCGCGGTCGGCCTGGGCCGGCGCGGCGGCGGGCCCGCCGGCGGGCACTGCGGCCACCGTCCGCGCCTCGCCGGCGCTGAGCCGGTACGACATGCCGACCACCGCGCACCGCCCGGCGGCAACCGCGCCGGCCAGGACGGCGGAGTTGCCGAGCAGCGCCTCCACCGTGTGCGCGATGTGGATGTCCACGATCTCGTCGATGTCGTCGACGCCCTGCTCGGCGGCCCGCCGGAGGCTGGGCGCCACCGCGTCCACCACCGCCCGCAGGTGGCCGGCGGGCGACGTGCCGGTACGCGCGGCGTCCCGGGCGGCCTGCACGGCCCCGCAGGAGTCGTGACCGAGCACCACCACCAGCGGGGTGCCCAGCACGCTCACCGCGTACTCGACGCTGCCCAGCACCTCGGGGCCGGCGGTGTGCCCGGCGGTCCGGACCACGAAGAGGTCACCCAGGCCCCGGTCGAAGATGATCTCGGCGGCGAGGCGGGAGTCGGAGCAGCCCACGATCACCGCGAACGGGTGCTGCCCGTCGGCGACCGCCGCCCGGTGACGGGAGTCCTGGTTGGGGTGGCGCTGCGCCCCCGTGACGAAGCGCCGGTTGCCGGCGTGCAGTTCGGCGAGCGCCTGCGCCGGATCGGTCAGGGTCATTGCCTCACCTCGGGTCCTCGCGTGATCGGCCTGGTCACACCGGCCGGCGACGGAGGCGGCCTCGCTCCCCACGGTCACACGCAGCGAAAGGTGCGTCAAGATTTACGTGATATGGATTTCATGCTTCACCGCAGACTGGCGGGCCGGGCCGGGCCGGGCCGGGCCGGGCCGGGCCGCAAAGGTTCCGGTGCGGGGAGGCCAGGGCCGTAAAGCCGACAGGCTGGCCATACCATGGCGGGCATGGCGACGACAGCGGAGAACGGGAGCACCCGAAACTGGACGTTCCTCACCAACCACGCGCACGTGCTGCTCGCCATCGCCCGCAACCCCACCGCCCGGCTGCGGGACGTCGCCAGCGAGGTGGGGGTGACCGAGCGGGCCGCACAGGCGATCGTGGCCGACCTGGAGGCCGGCGGATACCTGCGCCGCACCCGGGTGGGCCGCCGCAACGAGTACACGGTCAACCCGCGCGGCCACTTCCGGCACCCGGCCGAGGCCGACCGCCAGGTGGGCGACCTGCTCGCCCTCTTCACCAGCGAGCCCGCCGAGTCCACCTCCTGACCGCCGCCGCCGTCGCCCACCGGAGGCGGCCGAGCATCCGCCCGCACGTCCGGCCGCCGTTCACCTCCGGTGCGAGCCGGGTACGGAGGCGGCCGGGATGCCCGTCGCCCCGCGGCCGGCACGACGGCGGTAATCTCAGCGCGTGCGCGAAAGCTTCCGGCCGGCTGAGACGGCGGTGACCGGGCCCGCCGGGCGTCCATCCCGGACGGTCCTCGGTGGAGTGTTGGCGGCCCTGCTCGCCTCGCTCGTCGTGCCGCCGGCACCGGCCGGGGCGGCACCGAACTGCCCCGGCCCGGCCGGCGGTGCCGCCCCCGCCGAGACACCGTGGGCGCTGCGCCGGCTCGACCCGGCGGCCGCCTGGCGGATCACCCGGGGCGAACGGGTCACCGTGGCAGTGATCGACTCAGGTGTCTCCCCCACCCATCCGCTGCTCAAGGGGCAGGTGCGCGAGGGCCGCGACTTCAACGGCCTGCCCTCGATGCAGGGCCGGTGCGACCTGGCCGGCCACGGCACCATGGTCGCCGGGATCATCGCCGGGCGGGACGACACCGGCGCCCCGTACAGCGGCATCGCCCCCGCGGCCCGGATCCTGCCGGTCCGGGTGCTGCCCAACACTGAGCGCACCAACGACCTCGAACTGCCCGTGCAGATCGCGAACGCGATCCGCTGGTCGACCGACCAGGGCGTCCAGGTGATCAACCTGTCGCTGGTCACCGTGGACCATCCCGAGCTCGCCCGCGCCGTCGACTACGCGCTCGGCAAGGGCGTCGTGATGGTGGCCGCCGCCGGCAACCGGCAGCAGGAGCAGCAGGACCTGCCGGCGTACCCCGCCGCGTACCCGGGGGTGATCGCGGTGGCCGGGGTCGACCGGGAGGGCGGTCACGTCGGCAGCTCGGTCAGCGGCAACTACGTGGACATCGCCGCTCCCGGGCTGGACATCGTCGGCCCGGCCCCGTCCGGTCAGGGCTACCGCGCCGAGCCGCAGGGCGGCACCAGCTTCGCCGCCGCGTACGTCTCCGGTGCGGCGGCGCTGGTCCGCTCCGCCCGGCCCGACCTCACCCCGGAACAGGTCGCCTACCGGCTCACCCGCACCGCCGACAACCCGCCCGAGGGGCACGACCCCGAGCTCGGGTACGGGGTGGTGAACCCGTACCGGGCGCTGACCAGCCTGCTCGGCACCCGGACCGACCCGCCGGTCGGGGCGATGCCGCCACCCGGGGCGACGGCCGACCCGCTGGGCTGGCAGCGCACCGTGTCGCTCTGGGTCGCCGGGGCCGGGGCGGTGCTCGCCGTGGCGCTGCTGGCCGCCCGGCCGATCGTGGCCCTGGGCCGCCGGCGGAGGTGGCGGCCCGGCCGGCGCACCGAGACCGCCGACACCTGACCGACGGCTGACGGCTGGCGGATGACGGCCGGTGAACAGCCCTCGCGGCCCCGACGAGTGGCACCGGCTCCGCCCGGCCCGACCGCCCTGCCCGACTCGACCGTCCTGCCGGGAACGGCGGAGCGCCGCCCACGTGACCGCGGGCGGCGCTCCAAAGGTGAAGCCTCAGCGCAGGATGCCGGGCGCGGCGTCGCCGTCCGCGCCCCAGACGTCCTCGTCCTCCTCCAGCCAGCTGTTACGGGGAGCCTCCTCCTCGCCGTAGCCGGCACCGTGGCCCGCGCCCATGCCGCCGATGCCGCCCTTGACGCCGGCGCCCCGGGCGGCCGCGCCCTTGCCGGCACCGGCACCGCCACGACCCGCGCCGCCCCGGCCGGCGCCCGCACCGGCCCCGCCACCCATCATCCCGGGCATGCCGCTGCTGACCGCCTTGCCGAGGGCGCCACCGCCGGGGATCGTGCCGGTGGCGCCGCCGGGACCGGCACCACCGCCGAGACCACCGCCGGAACCGAGGCCCGTGGTGCTGGGCAGGCCACCGCCGCCGAGACCCCCGCCGAGCGGGGTGCCGCCGCCGCCGGCACCGGCCAGACCGCTGCCGTACTCGTCGCCGAGGCTGCCGCTGCCGCTGCCGCCGTAGCCGCCGTAGCCGCCGGCGCCGGAGGCGAGGTCGGGGTGGGCGCCGGAGCCGATGGCCGGGCCGCCCGAGCCGAGGCTGGGGGGCGGGTCGATGCCGCCCCCCGGGGGCTTGTCGCCGAGGCTCCCGATGGGGGGCTTGTCGCCGAGGCTCCCGATGGAGGGCTTTCCGCCGATGTCCGGCACCTTGCCGTGACTACCGCCGCCGCCGCCATCGTCCAGGTTCGGCTTCTTGAAGTCGTCGTGGATCGTGGGGGTCTTGGTGGTGTTCGGCTCGTCGAGATTCGAGTCGATCGTCAGGTACTCGCCGCTGACCTGCTGGTAGACCTTGGTGGCGTCGCCGGTCTTGTCGTTGAACCAGTCGACCATCGAGCTGATCGGGTCGGCCAGGCCGAGGAAGTCCGGCTTGACCTTCATCTCGAAGAACCCGGCGTTGATCGTGATCCGGCCGTTGCGGGCCTCCAGCACGTCGTTGACACAGCTCGCCGGGATCGGGAACTCGGCCTGAGCAACGCTCAGCTTGTCCGCCGCGTCCTTCAGCGAGTGCACGATGCCGCCCCGGCTCTCGGCGTCGGCGACCACCTCGCCGGTGCTCTTCGCGAGCCCCTCGATGTGGGTCTTGAACGCCTCGTACGCCGGGCCCTTCCAGGTCTCGCCGAGATCCTTGACGTTGGTCTCGAGGTTCTGCTTGACCGTGTTCAGGTTCTTCAGCAGCTGCTCCCAGCCGAAGGCGGCGCTGGTGACGTCACCGGGCCTGCCGTCGATGACGATCTGCTGGCACATCTCTTCCCAACTCGGCATCTGCCGCCTCCCCCGACTCAGTTCTTCCCGGCGCGGCTGGACGCGCTGTTGAAGGCGTTCTCCATCTGGTTGGCGTTCATCCTGTTGCGCTCATCGGCCGTGTCGTAGTTCTCCTTGACCTTCCGGAGCGCGTTGGCGGCCTTCCAGAGCTCACCGGCGAGCTCCCGCAGCCTCCGCTGGGTGCTCTCGTAGAGACCGGCATGCTTCGTGGCGAGGGCGTTGGCCCGCTCGAAGCTGCCGAGCGGGCTCTTCTCACCGCCGGCGCCCGGCACCGCCGAGGCGGCGTTGCGCATCCACTTCCGGATGTCCTCTTCCATCTTGTAGGACTGCTGGTTGAGGAACTCGGCGTGGTCGTCCAGCCACGTGATCGCCTTGTCGAGGGTCGAGGCGTCCCACTCCGTCTTGGCACCCGCTCCGCCGGGGGCGGGGGTGAGATGCGTCGGCTTGTGCGCCTTGTTGACGTTGTCCAACGAGACGCCGTCGTAGTAGACGAACGGCGTGATGGTGGGTGCCACCGGGACGTTGGGCGTGTCGATCTCGATCCTGTCCGACTGCTGCGTCCTGTCGTCCGTCATCGGTTCCTCCCCGTCGCCGACAGACTCTCTGGCTTACTGGTGGTGCCCGCCGGGGCCCGGTGGGGCCGCCGGTGGGGGCGTCGCCCCGGGCTGGGGCCAGGGGGCGCCCTGCGGTGCCGCACCGGGCGGGCCGTAGGCACCCGGTGCCTGCGGCGGGACCGCCCCGGGCGCCCCGTACGGCGCGGGAACGGCCGGTGGGTACGGGCCACGGGCGCCCGGCACGGTGGCCGGCGGCACGGCGTAGCCGGACGGCCCCGCGTAGCCGGACGGCCCCGGGAAGCCGGACGGTGGCGGGAAGCCGGGGCCGGCCGGCGGGGCAGCCCGCCGGCGGGACCGGCGCACCAGCACGATCACCAGGATCGCCACCGCGATCGGCACCAACAGGCAGAGCGCGCCCTGGATCAGGGCACCGGTGCCGTTCGTCACACCGAACGAGACGAGCGGGCCGTCGTCCTTCGACCGCTCCGGCAGCGGCTGCGACCCGTTCTCGGCGTCACCCCCGGCCGGCGCGCCGGCCAGCAGCGGGTTGCTCGACACGTTCGGCACCGAGCGGGTCAGCGCCGCCACCGGGTCCACCGCCCCGAACCCGTACGCGTCGTCCCGGCCGGCGGGACCCCGGTCCTGGGCCGTGCGGATCAGGCGGTTCACCACGTTGGCCGCGTCCAGGTTCGGGTACTTCGCCCGGACCAACGCCGCCACGCCGGACACGATCGCCGCCGACTCACTGGTGCCGCTGCTCACGCCGTAGCCGTTGTCGGAAACCGAGGTGGGCAGCGGTGTGATGATCTCCTCCATCGGCGCGGCCAGCACGGCCTCCGGGCCCCGCACGCTGCCGCCGAAGAAGGAGCCGTCCTTGGCCACGCCGGTCACCGCGATGACTCCGGGGATGTCCGCCGGCGTGGCGACGTCGACGTAGCCCTGCTTGGTGTTGCCGGCGCCGGCGACGAGCACCACGCCCTTGTCGAGGGCGTAGCGGACGGCCGCCACCTCCTCCGGCGTCGCCGCCCGCTTGGCGCCCAGAGACATGTTGACCACGTCCGCGCCGTGGTCGACCGCCCAGCGGATGCCCTCCGCGAGCTCTCCGGCCTCAAGCGTGCCGCCGATGGAGACCGGCAGGATCTTCGCCTCCGGCGCGATGCCGAGCTGCCGCATCGCGCCGCCGCCACGCCCGGCGATGACGCCCGCCATGGCCGTGCCGTGCGCGATCTTGTCGTCGGTGCCCCAGCCCTTCGCGGACGCGTCCGTGCCGGTGCCGTAGCCGGGGAGGACCTGGCCGCGCAGGTCGGGGACGTCGGGTTCGACGCCGGTGTCGAGGACGGCGACGACGACGCCGCGCCCCTTGGTGATCTTGTGGGCCTGCGGGATCTTCAGCTCGTCGAGATACCACTGGAGGCCGCGTACCGTGTCGGCCGCGCGGGCCGGCGCCGGCGTCACCAGCGGAACCGTGCCGGCGGCGACCACCAGCGCCAGCGCGGCCATGGTGGACCTCAGCACCGGCCGGAGATTTTTCCGCATACGCATGACACTCCCAGGACCTCGACGACTGGCAACGCAGTGCGGCTCCGGTCCGGTCGAGCCGGACCGGAGCCGCGACGGCTGATTATCTCAGCCCCACACCTTGGCGTTGCTCATCTCGGTGGAGACGTAGTTCTCGCGAGCCACGCCGACCGCACCGCCGATCTCGTTCAGGATGCGGTTGATGTCGCGGACCGCGCTGTCCCACTGCGCCTGGTGCTGCTCGTAGGCGGCCCGGTCCTGGCCGTCCCACTGGAGCTTCGACAGCATGGAGCGCAGCGTGTCCAGCTTCTCGTCGATGGTCCGCGAGATGGACTGCATCTGCTGGTTGGCGCTCTCCAGGACCGCGTAGTCGACCTTGATGCTCATGAGTTCCTCCCCTGCTCTTCTCGGCGGATCACGGGTTGAGAGCAGAGTGGAACTTGTCCAGCATCTGCTGCTGCTCTTCGTCGTTGACCTGGTGCGTCGTACCCGACTTGTCGAGCAGGTCGGCGATGTCGTCCATCGCCGTCAGCAGCTTGACCGTGTCCTCGTTCCAGCGCGTCATCAGCGACTGGAAGCCCGTGGACGCCTGTCCCTTCCAGGCGATGGCCAGGTCGTCGACCACGTTCCACAGCTTCTTCAGCTCGCCGTCGACCTCGCTGCGCGTGGACCGCACGTCACTCGCGGCGGTATGCAGAGTCGCTGCTTCGACCTCGAACGCCATGCTTCACACCCTTCCGTCATGTTGTGGCGGCGGAAACTGCCGCGCCCTCCCCCGCGGCAAGGCCAACACCCCACCGACGGACACTCCGTATAAGACGGTAGCCCACTGCGGCCAGCCTGCGCAGCCCTGCCCGAGCCGGCACTGATACGCACCGTGACTCATTGTGGACAACGCCGGCGTCCCGCGTCGAGAGGTTCCCACCAATCGACCACCGCGCCTGTCGTGTCAGGGCGACCGGGCCAAACCCGGCCGCCCCGGTCACACCGGCTCGATCCAGGCGGTCTGGATCAACTGCTGGCCGTCCCGACGACGGACCAGGGTGCCCCGGCCGGGCGGCTGCGGGCTGGGCCGCAGCGTGCCGAAGACCGCGCCCTCCTCCCGGTTGCCGGACATCAGCAGGCCCGGCGAGTCCAGCTCGCGCAGGCGTTGCAGCACCGGCTCGTAGAGGGCTCGGGCGATGCCGCCGGCCCGCCGGGTGATGATCAGGTGCAGGCCGATGTCACGGGCCTGTGGGAGCAGCTCGTGCAGGGCGCTGAGCGGGTTGCTGCCGCCCGAGGCGACCAGGTCGTAGTCGTCGACCAGGATGTAGAGGTCCGGCCCCTTCCACCAGCTGCGGTCCCGCAGCTGCGCGGTGGTGACGTCGGGACCGGGCAGCCGGTTCTGCAGGGCGGTGCGGATGGACCCGAGGCCCTGGCTGAACACCTGGTTCGACGGCGCGTAGTCGAGCAGGTGGTCACCCTCGACCGCGCCGAGCAGGCCACGCCGGTAGTCGGCGATGACGATCCGCGCCTGGGCCGGGGTGTACCGCTCGGTGATGCCCCGGGCGATCACCCGCAGCACGTTGGTCTTGCCGCACTCCGCGTCGCCGAAGATCGTGAGGTGCGGCTCGTTCGCCAGGTCGAGGTGGACCGGCGCGAGCGCCGACTCGTTGACCCCGATCGGCAGGCCCGGCGCCGACCGGTCCGCGATCCGGACCAACTCGGTGAAGGGCAGCTTTCGCGGCAGCAGCCGGACCTTCGGGGCCGGACTGCCCGGCCAGGCGTCCGCGACGTGCCTGGCCAGCTTGACCGACGCCTCGGTCAGGTCGTCGATGTCACGACGGTTGTCGATCCGGGAGACCGCGGTGAGGAAGTGCAGCTTGTCCCGGGTGAGGCCGCGGCCCGGCACGCCGGTCGGCACGTTCGCCGCGGCCCGCCGGTCGATCTCCGACTCGTTGGCGTCACCCAGCCGCAGCTCCAGTTTGGTGCCGAGCAGGTCCCGCATGTTGATCCGGACCTCCGCCCAGCGCACCGCGGTCAGCACCACGTGCACGCCGAAGCCCAGGCCACGGTTGGCCAGGGTGGTGATGGTCTGCTCCAGCTCCTCGTACTCCTGGCGCAGCGTGTTCCAGCCGTCCACCACGAGGAAGACGTCACCGAACGGGTCGTCGGCGAACTCACCGGCGGCCCGGCGCCGGCGGTAGCTGGCGACCGAGTCGATGCCGTGCTGGGCGAAACGGTTCTCCCGGTCGTCCAGGACCGCCACCACCTCGGCCACCGTACGGCGCACCGCCTCGGTGTCGCGGCGGCCGGCCACCCCGGAGACGTGCGGCAGCCCGTCCAGGCTGCGCAGCGCCCCGCCACCGAAGTCGAGGCAGAAGAACTGCACCTCGCGCGGGGTGTGGGTGAGCGCGAGCGAAGCGATCATCGAGCGGAGCAGGGTGCTCTTGCCGCTGAGCGAGGCGCCCACGATGACCACGTTGCCGCCCGCGCCCGCCAGCTCGACCATCATCGGGTCGCGCCGCTGCTCGTACGGGCGGTCGACCACGCCGACCGGGACGCTGAGCTGCCCCCGGCCCGGCCAGGTCGCGGTGCAGAGCCCGAAGGTCGAATGGACGGCCAGCGGCGGGAGCAGCTCGGACAGGCTCGGCGGCTCGGCCAGCGGCGGCAGCCACACCTGGTGGGCCGGGGCACCCCGACTCTTGAGCCGCTCGATGAGCACGTCCAGCATCGCCACGGCCTTGCCGTCGGCCGGCTTCTCCTCGGCCGGCGCCACCTCGACCGGCGTCTGCGGCACCTGCACCGGCACGAAGTTCACCCCGTACGGCACGATCCGGCGCTGCACCAGCGCCCGGGACGACCGGGGATTCTGCCCCGGCGCCCGGTACGGCCCGGAGACGTACGCCGCCCGGAACCGCAGCATGGTGCTGGTGTCGGTCTTCAGGTAGCCGTGACCCGGCGCGTTCGGCAGCTCGTACGCGTCGGGCACGCCGAGCACGATCCGGCTCTCCACCGCCGAGAAGGTCCGCAGACCGATCCGGTACGACAGGTGGGTGTCGAGTCCCCGCAACTTCCCCTCTTCCAGCCGCTGGCTCGCGAGCAGCAGGTGCACGCCCAGCGAGCGGCCGAGCCGGCCGATCATCACGAAGAGGTCGATGAAGTCCGGCTTGGCGGCGAGCAGCTCGCTGAACTCGTCGCAGATGATCAGCAGGCTCGGCATCGGGGCGAGCGGCTCACCGGCGGCCCGGGCCTTCTCGTAGTCGAACCGGGAGACGTAGTTTCCGGCGGCCCGCAGCACCTCCTGCCGGCGGGTCATCTCACCGGCGAGCGCGTCGCGCATCCGGTCGACCAGCGGCAGCTCGTCGGCCAGGTTGGTGATCACGGCGCTGGTGTGCGGCAGCGCGTCCAGCGAAGCGAAGGTCGCGCCACCCTTGAAGTCGACCAGGACGAAGTTGAGCTCCTCGGACGAGTGGGTCACCGCCAGGGCGCCGACGATGGTCCGCAGCAGCTCGCTCTTGCCGGAACCGGTCGCGCCGATGATCAGGCCGTGCGGTCCCATGCCCTCGTGCGCGGACTCCTTGAAGTCCAGTTCGACGACGTTGCCGTCCGGCCCCACGCCGAGCGGGATGCGCAGCCGGTCCCGGTGGCTGCGGGGCCGCCAGGTCTGCTGCACGTCCACCGCCGCCGCGTCGCCGACGCCGAGCAGGTCGGGCAGCTCCATGCTGCGGGCCAGCGGCTCCTCCGAGGTGGTCTGCTGCTGGGAGAGCCGGTACGGCGCGATCTGCCGGGCCAGCCCCTCGGCGGCCTCGGCGCTGAGCCGGTCCGGCGTGCCGAGGCGGGAGCTGGAGCTGCCCCGGACCAGCTCCAGCGAACTGCCGTCACCGGCGTCCAGGCAGAGCAGCCAGCGGCCGGCGTCGCGGGGGATGGCGCCGGAGAGATCGATCGTGGTGGCGCCGAGCAGGCCCGGCCCCATCAGCTGGCAGGTCGCCGACACCTCACCGCCGTCGATCACCACCACCACGTGCGGGGCGGTGGTCAGCGGCTTGGCCTCCGGGGCGAAGCGGGGCCGCCCGGCCAGCTCGGCGGCGAGCGACTCCTCGGCCTCGGCCAGGCTGGCGAAGACCAGCCGGCGGGCCCCGGCGGCGTCGGTCCGCGCGCTGTGGTGGACGTGCGGCAGCCACTTGACCCAGTCCCACACCTGCTGCCGGTCGGGCGCGGCGACCACCGCCAGGATCAGGTCGTCGGGGGCGTGGAAGGTGGCCAGCTGGGCCAGCGCGGCCCGGGTCAGGTCCAGCACCGGCTCGCGGTCGCCGCGCAGCACGATCCGGCTGAACGCCCGCAGGGACAGCGCGGTGGGCAGCTCGGGCACGCTGGAGTGGGCCCGGACGAACCGGCGCAGCGCGATCGCGCTCATCGGCTCCAGGTCCTCCACCGGCTTGGTCTCCGGCGGGACGATCTCCACGGCGAGGCGCTGCGGGCCGGTGGCGATCCGGGCCTCACCGAAGTCGTCCTCGGTGATCCGCCGCTCCCACATCCGCCGGGAGGCGGCGATCGACCAGAGCGCGTCCGGTTCCGGGTGCCGCCAGGTCATTGCGGCCCGCTGCTGCTCGGCGGCGCGGCGGGTCCGCTTGCGCATCTGGGCCAGATAGCGCATGTAGTCGCGCCGCTCGGCGTTCAGCTCGGCCTTGTCGTTGCCGCCGTTGCCGAGCGTGCCGATCGCCATGCCCAACATGGACACGCCGAACAGGCCGCCGACGACGTACGTCATCATGCCGCCGCCCCGGCCGGCGTAGAGGAACGCCATCGCGCCGACGCCACAGAACATCGGCAGGATCATCAACAGCTGGCCCATGCCTCGAGGCGTCTGTTCGGGCAGCTCCGGAGGGGACTCCAGCAGCACCTCGCCGCGCGGCAGCGCGGGCCCCGATTGACGCGGAAGCCGGCGGAACACCACCGTGCTCACGGCTGTCTCCTCCCCAGAAGCGGCCCTGATGCGGTTTCGCGACCGACCTGAGTCGTCGGGTGGGCATCGTACGTGCCCGCCATCGTAGGTAATCTCCCCTGGGCGTCGTGGACCCACGGGGGCGAGGCCGCCGGCCGAGGTGGATCTGACAGAGCACGAGGAGGCCACAGTGGCGACGAAGTCGGCGACCGGCGGGTTGAGCCGGATCACCATCGTGGCACCCCGGACGAGGATGGATCTCGCGCTCCCGTCCGACGTGCCGCTGGCCGACCTGCTGCCCACCCTGCTCCGCTACGCCGGCGAGGACCTGGCCGACGAGGGTGTACGGCACGGTGGCTGGAGCCTGGCCCGGCTCGGCGGCCAGCCGCTCGACGGCGGCCGTACCGCCACGCAGCTCGGGGTCCGCGACGGCGAGGTGCTCTACTTCAACCCGCGCGCGGCGGCGGCCCCGGAGATCGTCTTCGACGACCTGGTGGACGCGGTCGCGACGGCCACCAACCAGCGCCCCGGCACCTGGCAGGTCGGCACCACCCGCTCGTTCTCGGTGCTGCTGGCCGCGGTGACGCTGGGGGTCGGCGCGGCGGTGACGCTGCTCACCGGCCCGCCGCAGCTGCCCGGCGCAGTGGCCGCCCTGCTGATGGCGGTCCTGCTGGTGGTGGGCGCGGCGGTGCTGTCCCGGGCGGCCGGCGACAGCCGGACCGGCTCGGTGCTCGCCCTGGCCGGCCTCGGGTACGCCGCCGTCGGCGGCCTGCTGGTGCTGGCCGGCGACCGGACGCTGACCGAGCTGGCCAGCCCGCACGTCCTGCTGGCCGGTACCGCCGTGGTGCTCTTCGCCGCGGTCGCCGCGCTGGCGGTCGGTGACCGGATGCCGTTGTTCTTCGGGGCCGTCGCGGTCGGTGCCGCAGTGGGTCTCGGCGCGCTGCTCTCGCTGGCCTTCGACATCGGGGCCGCGGCCGCCGCCGCGATCGTCGCCACCGTCGCGTTCGCGACCCTGCCAGCACTGCCGATGACCGCCTACCGGCTGGCCCGGCTGCCCGTGCCGTCCGTCCCCACCGGCCCGGACGACCTGAAGACCGACACCGAGACGGTCGACGGCCGCCGGGTGCTGCGGCTCAGCGAGCGCGCCGACCAGTTCCTCACCGGGCTGCTGTGGACGGTGTCGCTGCTGGTGCTGGGCAGCCAGGCGGTGCTCGCCGGCAACGGCCGGCTGCCCGCGGTGCTGCTCTGCCTGGTGCTGGCGCTGCTGTCGCTGCTGCGGGCCCGCCCGTTCATCGGGCGCGCCCAGCGCACCCCGGTGCTCTTCGCCGGCACCACCGGGCTGGCCCTGACCGCGGCGGCCACCTTCGCCGGGGGTTCGCTGGCGACGCGGCTCGGGCTGGTCCTCGGCGGCCTGCTGCTGACCGCGGTGGTCAGCCTGATCTACGGCCTGGGCGTGGCGGGCAAGCCGATCTCGCCGGTCTGGGGCCGGACCCTGGACATCGTCGAGATCCTGCTGATCGTCTCGCTGGTGCCGATGGCGTTCTGGGTGTGCGGGCTCTACGGCTGGATCGTCAACCTCCGACCCTGACCGTGCCGGCTGCGGTGGCCACCGGCGTGGTGGCGTAGACCCCGGGCCCGTGCTGGCCGTCCAGCGGCCGGGCCGGGATGCCGCACCGGCGGGCCATGTCGCGGACCGCCTTGACCAGGGCCTCGACGTGGCCGTCCATGGCGGCGACGCGCAGCAGCGGCGGCATCGGCCGCCCGCCCGGCACCACCACCGCCGCCACCGTGTGCGACGGGGCCGAGGTCGAGGTGACCGCGTCCACCAGGGTGCCCAGCGACGCCTCGGGCCGCTTGCGCAGAGTCAGGCACAGCTGCGTCCAGCCACCGCCGCGCAGGCCGGTCCAGGTCTCCGCCGGGGGCGCCGGGGCGAGGTCGAGGCCCGCCGCGGAGACCACCGCGGCGCGCAGCTCGTCCCGGCCGAGCACGCGGTGGCTCAACCCGGCCGCGTTCAACGCCTTGCCCAGCCGTCCCACGCCGGCCGCGACCGTGCGGTGCACGCCGTGCATCCCGCCGCCCCGAGCCACCGTTTCGGTACGGGCGTCCGGCACCGACAGGCGCAGCGCCACCCAGACCGTCCGGTGGGCGGCCGGCGGCGCGCCCGGCGCCGGGTACCAGACCAGGGTGTGCGACACGACCTGGGTGAGGGTGAACGGGCCGGCGAAGTCCGCGAGCACCTGGAGGGCGCGGTCCACGACGGACGCCTCGATCGAGCCGGCCGGCGCCCCGGGCCGGTCGGTCAGCGCCACCGCGGCGAACCAGCCGCGTCCGTCCTGACCGATGCCGAGCCGGGTGCCCCGCTCGGTGAGTTCGATCACATTCAGCTCGGGGGTGAGCGCCGCCAGCCGGGGATCGACCACGGCACCCCGGGCGACGGCCTCCCGGGCCTGCTCGCGGCGACGCCCCAGCCGCCGGCGCAGCAGCAGATCCTCGTACCACCAGCGGCCGCCGCGCCGGGCGAACGCCGCCGCCGTCACCAGGAGCGCCAGGCCCCCGACCACGCCCACCACCCAGCCGGGCCCGCCCAGCGCGGCCCAGACGCCGAGCGCGCAGAGCTCCAGCACGACGAGCTGGCCGACGGCGACCGGACCGATCCGACCACGTCCGCGCCGGTCGGCCGGCACCACCGGCCGGTCGGCGGGGACGGCGGGAACGGCGGGGGTACGACCGGGTGGCGCCTGGAGCTGCGTCATCGGTGAGCGTCCCTTCTGGACATCATGGGCATCCGGTGGGGTGGTGCGGTGCCGGAGGACGGGCGGGGGTCCCGATGACCCGCCCACGGCCCCTTATCGTAGGGAAGCCCGCGGCGGAGTTCGGACCTGATCGTCGCGGACCCACCCCCGCCGGAGGTCAATCATGCGGACCCGCCGCGATCAGGTGCAGGCGTACCGCTTCGTCACCCGCCGCATCGTCTCCGCGCTGCTCTCCGGCGACCCCGAGACCACCAACCTGCCGATGCGGCGGCTGGGCATGGCCGTGATCGGCAGCGTGCTCACCGCCGCCATCGTGCTCGGCGGGGCCGGGGCGTACGGCCAGTTCACCGGGAACACCGCCCCGCTCGAGCCGAACACGCTGGTCATCGAGCGGGAGACCGGCGCGACGTACGTCTTCGCCGAGGGCGTGCTGCACCCCACGTTGAACTACGCCTCGGCGCGGCTGATCCTCAACGAGGCCGACCCGCCGACCCGGACGATGTCGCGCGCGTCGATCGACGACCGGCCCCGCGGTCGTACCGTCGGCATCGTCGGCGCCCCCGACGCCCTGCCGGACCGCAAGTCGCTGGTCGGTCTCCCCTGGTCGGTCTGCAACGTGCCGGACCCGGGCGACTCCCGGCGGTCGACCACCCAGGTGGTGATCGACCGGCCGCTGGCCGGCGGGACGCCGCTGGCGGACCGGGCGGTGCTGGTGCGCGGCGACGGGCAGCGCTTCCTGCTCACCGGCGGCCTCCGGCTCCAGATCGTCGGCGGGGACCCGGCGCTGGCCGCGCTGAGGATGGCCAACGCCAGCGTCCTCGACGTCGGCGCGCAACTGCTCAACGCGGTACCGGCCGGGCCGGCGCTGCGGGAGTTGGGCATCGACGGTGACGGCACGCCGAGCGGCCGGTCGGTCGGCGGCCGCCCGGCCCGGGTCGGTCAGGTGTTCCGCGCCGCGGGCGAGCACTACGTGCTGACCCGCGACGGCCTGGTCTCGATCGGCGAGGTGAGCGCCCTGCTCCTGCAGAGCGACGGCGCTCAGGTGACCGACATCAGCCCGGACCAGGTGCGTGAGCTGTCCGACCGGCGGCTGGAGCCCGAGGGCATGCCGCAGGCGCTGCCCGCGCTGCACCCGGTCCGCCCGGGGCAGACGGTGGTCTGCGCGAGCTACCGGCCCGGGCCCGCCGGTGCGCCGACCACCACCCTGGAGGTCTTCGACCGGACGCCGGCCGAGCTCTCCGGCGCCGACGGCGCGACGGCGGCGCGGCAGGGCCCGCGCGACGCCGTCAAGACGGCCGAGGAGGTGCTGCTGCCCGGCGGCAAGGGCGTGCTGGTCCAGGCCGCGCCGGGAGCCGGCGAGGGCACCGAGGCGGCGGCCGGCGCCACCATCTACCTGATCACCCCGCAGGGGGTGCGGTACCCGCTGGGCAAGCCCTCGGACCAAACGGCCACCGCGCTCGGGTACGGCGGGGTGAAGCCGCTGGTCGTACCGGCGTCGCTGCTCTCGCTGATCCCGACCGGCCCGACGTTGCAGCGGCAGGACGCGCTGGCCTACTTCGCTCCCGCCGACGGCCCCGGCACCGCGTCGCCGACGGCGAAGACGGCCAGCGGGGCGCCGACGCAGGGCGGCTGAGGCGTGGGACGGCGGGTTCACGGGTCGCCCCGGCTGGCGCCGGTCGACTAACCTGGACGCGGCCGACGGTATCGACTATGGACAACGGGGATGCTGCCATGACCGGGCGTACGACAGTCGACGTTCTGTCCCTGGAGGACTTTCACCAGCGGTTGGCGGACCGGCTGACCCAGGCCGAGACGGCGCTCAGGAAGCTCACCACCGAGCTCCAGTGCCGTCCGCCCGCACTCGGCTCCTTCACCGACGCCAGCAGCAACGCCCGCCGCTACAGCGAAATGCAGGCGAGCTACGCCGAGCGGGTCGCCCGGCTGCGCCAGGCGGTCGAGGCGTCCCGGACGGCGACGCACACGATCATGACGAACTACCGCACCACCGAGGCGCGCAACGCGGCGAACGCCGCCGACATCGAGGCCGCGCTCAACGGGGTGGACAAGGCGCTCAAGGAGCGGGGAGATCGTCGTGTCTGAGTACACCCAGCGCTATCAGCACGTCAGCCACCGCGAGCTCTACGACGCGGTGCACGCCGGCGACCCCAAGCAGATCGACGAGCTGGCCAGCCAGTGGAGTTCCCTGCGGGACACGCTCGACGGCCTCTCCCGGGACCTCGACGCCGACCTGGACAAGCTGGCCCCCGCCTGGACGGGCGACGCGGCGCGCGAGTTCCACGACCGGCTGTCGCTGGTGGTGCGCTACTCCGCCGACCTCGCCGAGGGCACGGCCGACGTTCGGCAGGCCCTCACCCTGATGGCCGGGCAGCTGCGCACCGCCCAGCGGCAGGCGGAGAGCCCGGAGGCCACCGACGACCACGACAAGGCGATCGACGGGGCGACCAGGGGCCTGGTCCTCGGCGTGCCGGGGATGATCGTCGGCGGCATCATGGGCCACCAGCAGGACAAGGCCGAGCAGGAGAAGGCCCACCAGCGAATGGTGCAGGTGGTGGCCGACCTGGCCGCGGGCTACGAGGTCGCCTCGTACGGCCGGGTCGTCGACCCGCCGGCTCCGCCGCCGCGGCTGCCGGGTGACGCCGACCGGAACGGCGCCACGACCAAGGCCGGCCCGTCGGTGGGCAGCCCGAGGTCCGCACCCGACAGAGGTGTCGCGGGTCCCCCTGGCGACGCCACCGTGTCCACCTCCGACACCTCCGACACCTCGCCGACCGGTTCCGGCGACACCCGCACCGGCACCGGCACCGGCGTCGGCGTCGGCGTCGGTGGTCACGGCCCCGGCACCACCAGCACGCCTGCCGTCGGCGGTCTCGTCAACGCTGGCACCTCGCTCGCGGGCGCCGACCCGCTGACCGGTGGCACGCTGGTGCCCGGTGACTCCGGCCTGGCTGGCGCAGGCACCACGACGACGGGCACCGGCTCCGGCATGGCGTTCGGCGGGGCTGCCGGCATCGCGGCCGGCGGGCTGCTCGGCACCGGCTCGCTGGCCTCTTCCGGCCGGGCGTCCGCCGCGACGCCGGTCCGGCCAGGCACCGCCGCCAGCGGCCTGGAGGACCGCTCCGCCGCCGGCACCGGCCGGCTGGCCTCGGGCGGCGCCGGGCGCAACGGCGTGATCGGCGGGCGGGGCCAGCACGGCGAGGACGAGAGCGACGAGCGGCTGACCTGGCTCACCGAGGACGAGATGGTCTGGCACGACGGCGGCGACACCGCCCCACCGGTGCTCGGCGGCGACCGCTGACCTGACCACGAGAACGGCCCACCCGGAGGCTCCGGGTGGGCCGTTCCCCGTCGAGGCCCCGGCGGCCGGTTCGCGGCCATAGCCGGGTCCGGGACAAATCTGTCCACATCAGAGCAGGTGGCTCGGGTCACGCCGGTCGACGGCGTCGCACCGCTGCACTCGCCGTCGGGTGGCGATAGGTTGGAATGGTGCTGCCCGTAGCGTCCAACCGCCCGTTCCGGCTGGCGACGCTGCGCGATCTGACCCGGCTGGCACTGACCGCCCTGGTGCTCGCCGTCGGTCTCGGCGGCGTGTTCGCCGCGACCGCCGGTCCGGCCGCCGCCGGGCCGACCCGGCCCGCCGTGGCCGCCGCCCGGGTGGCCGAGCCGCCGGCCACCGTCCGGCCCACCGACGGGCAGCTCGCCGACTCCCCCGCCCGGCCGGTCCCGGCCCGGCGTGAGGCCGCCTCCACCGACCGACCCCTTGCGACGCCGACACCGGCGGCGACGACGGACCCGGTCCGGGGCGCCACCGGCCGGCGCGGCCCGCCCCGGCGCTGAGCCGCGCGGTGCCCACCGGGCGCCGGACCGCCGCCGCGCACCGTCGCGACCCTGCGGTCCGTCCGCCTTCCGGGTACGCCCGCCGCCCCGCTCGTCCGGCCCGCCCGTCCACATCGTTCCCGCCGTGAGGTGCTGGTGATGCAGACCGTCTTCTCCTCCGTCCTGCCCGACGTCCCCGCCGCCGCCGTGATCTGGCTGGTCCTGCTCACCGTCGCGGCCGTCGCCGTCGGCGCGCTGGTCGCCCGTCCCGGTCGGCTGCGCTCCGTCGTCGCCGGCCGGATCCGGCAGGCCGCGCTGCCCACCCAACTGGAGCTGGCGGAGGAGGAACGGGAACGCACCCGGTACGCCGGCGAGGTGACGGTCGCCGCCGAGCGCGCGGCTGCTACCTCCGGGCGGCGGCGCGCCGAGTGGCTGGCCGCCCAGGACGAGGTCGAGGCGGCCTGGGAGGCGTACGAGGTCGCCGAGTCGGACGTCCGCCGGCTGTCGGCCGCCGCCGTCATGCCGCTGCCGGGCACGGTCCGCACCCCGGCCGAGTACGCCGACCGGGAGCGGTACCTGCACCGGGCCGCGCTGGACGCGTACTGGCGCAAGGAGCTCTCGGTGGAGCAGCTGAGCGATGTCTTCGCCCACCGCAACGGCTGGGACCCGCGGCGGCACCCGGTCGAGCAGGAGCTGGTGCTGCACCGTGCGATCCGGGACCACCTGGCCGCCCGGCACCGGGGCGCGCTGGAGCGGGAGCGGGAGGCGTGGCGCGCGGCCGACCTGGCCTCGGCGGCGGCCCGCAGCCTGCGGGAGGAGGCGTTCGCGGCGCTGGACCGCAGGCCGGAGGAGGTCGAGTCGGTGGTGCCGATGCCGGAGACCCGGCGGCCGGTGGCCGAGCCGGCCCGGGAGTCGGCGGGCGTGGCCCGGGGTCGGGCTGCCGTCGCCGCCTACTGACCGCACCCCCGGCGCACCCTCGGCGGTCGTCGACGGTCACCGGCCGCAGGGCCGGCGCGGTGACGTCACCGCCGCGCCCGCGGGCGGCGGGTGCGAGGTTCGGCTAGCGTGACGACATGTCCCGCGAGACGTTGGTCCTCGTCGTCATCGGCGGCATCCTGGCGCTGGCGACGCTGGTCGGTGCGGTGCTGCTGGCGATCCGGGTGGTCCGCACCCGGCGGATGCTGGGTGCCCTCGGTGTCGGGGGCAAGGTGGCCTTCTACGGCGCGCTGATCTACACGATCCTCCCGGTGGACGTGCTGCCCGACCCGATCTACCTGGACGACATGGGAGTTCTCGCCGGGGCGCTGATCTACCTGAGCCGGCTCGCCCACCAGCGCCGGGCGGAAGCCCGCCGGTTGCCCGGTCAGCCGGACACTCCCCCTGGTCAGGACCGGGTACACCGTCCCGTGCCATGATCGTGCGGGCCGGCCCGGCATGTCGCCGCCGCCGGTCCCGTGGGCGCCCCGGTCGCCGTCTGCCACGTCGACGGACGGTGGTGGCTGACCATCGAGGGACGGGCGGTACTCCGCCCCGATTCGGCGTCGGTGGCCGAGGCCGAGCGCCTGACGCTTCGCCCCCGTACCCCGCGCGTGCACTGAAGAGTGGCTTTGTTCCACGCTGGGACGATCGCTCTTGCCAGGAAGGTGCACACCTCTGGGCAACCGTTGCAAGGTTCATGGCCGGTTGTCCGGATCGGGTCGGTGGCGGGTGCCACCGGAGGAGCGGAATCAGGGCCTGGCCCTGGTCGTTACATCCTCCGGACGACCGAGGCAGGACAGGTGACGGGCCGGCATGGGCCCGGGCCGGCGGTCGTTCACATCCCCGGTGAACGAGCGGGCCGAGCGGCCCGAGCGGTCCCCTGATGATCCGAGCGCCTTCCCGGTGCTTGCGTCCGCGTCCCCGTGACCGGGCGTCAACCCCCCGAACGGAGCTTCGACCATGAACACGATCTTCCGTAACGGCCTGCTCTCCGTCGCCGGCCTGATGATGACCGGTGGCGCCATCATCGGTCCCGCCGTGGCCGCGCAGGCCGCGCCGGCCAAGAAGGCGTCCGGCTCCGTCGTGTCCGAGAAGGGCAAGGGCGAGCGTCGCGCCGGCTACGAGTACCAGGCGCAGCCGAACTTCTTCTACTGTGGCCCGGCGTCGACGCGGATCGCGCTGTCGGCCGAGGGCAAGGCGGTCAGCCAGGACGAGTTGGCCAAGAAGCTCGGTACCACCGTGAACGGCACCGACTCGGCCATTGACATCACCCGGGTGCTCAACGAGTACACCGGCGGCAAGTACAAGACCACCGAGATCAGCAACGACGTCGCCTCGAAGGAGCAGATCGAGCGGCTCCGGACCGACGTGAAGGCCGCGGTGGACGCCGGTGAGCCGGTGGTGGCCAACATCCTCGGTGTCGCGGTCGACGTCGATGGCGTCGAGCACAGCTACCCGGGCCACTACCTGACCGTGGTGGAGTACAAGGACGACGGCAGCACCGTCAAGATCGCCGACCCGGCGGACCCGGACACCCAGGAGTACTGGATGGACGTCGCCGACCTGGCCAACTGGATCGCGGGCCGCGGTTACAGCTCCTGATCCAGCACGACCGACGAGGCCGGCCTCCCCGACAGGGGAGGCCGGCCCATTCGGGTCTACAGCGGCGGGCGCGTCGACCAGGCCGGCGAGCAGCGCCACCTGGGCACCACCCGGTCTTCAGCTGCCCGAGAGGCAGACGACTCGACGGCGTCCAACACCTGGTCCGCCAGGTCGATCCGCTCGGCCAACGAACGGGCCCCCACAGAAGAGCGGGGGGTCAGGCCGGGACGCGTAGGTGGGCGGTGAACCAGTCGCCCGCCGCCTCGGCCACCTGTTCCAGCGTGCCGGGCTCCTCGAACAGGTGGGTGGCGCCGGGCACGATCCGCAACTCGTGTGGCGCGGTGAGCGCCGCGGCGGCCTGCTCGTTGAGCGTGATCACCTGCTCGTCCAGGCCACCGACCAGCAGCAGCGTCGACGCGCGGACCCCGGGGAGCGCGGTGCCGGCCAGGTCCGGACGGCCGCCCCGGGAGACCACCGCCGCCACCCGGTCCGGCCGCCCCGCCGCGGCGACCAGCGCCCCCGCCGCTCCGGTGCTCGCCCCGAACAGGCCCACCGGCAGCCGGCCCAGCGTGGGCTCAGTACCCAGCCAGTCGACGATGCCGGCCAGCCGCTCGGCCAGCAGGCCGATGTCGAAGCGCAGCTCGGCGGTCCGGGCGTCGATGGCGTCCTCCTCCGGGGTGAGCAGGTCGACCAGCACGGTGGCGAGCCCTCGACGCTGGAGCACCCCGGCCACCGCCACGTTGCGCGGGCTGTGCCGCGAGCTGCCGCTGCCATGCGCGAAGAGCACCACACCGGTCGCTCCCTCCGGGACGAACACGTCGGCCGGGAGCCCGGCGTCTGCCACCGGAATGGTCACCTCGTTGCTGCCTGTTCGCATCTCCACCCTCCGTACCGCCGGATCCGCACCGGCCCGGCGGTCATACCCGCGCCGCCCGTACCCAAGCGGGAGCGACCCCACCGGGGGCCACGGTGACCGCGTGGGAGCGGCGGCCGGCGCGCGTTTGCCGCCGACGCCCTCGGGAAGCCGCAGGGTGACCGCACGACGGTGCCTGGCACGCCCAGGCGCCCCGACGGATCGCGAGGATCGCCATGGCTGAGCAGAAGTCCAGGCAGCAGACCCGGACCGCCGAGCAGGAACGCCGCGAACAGGACGCTGAGCGCGGTCAGGACTGGGCAGACGAGGCGGCGCGGGCCCGCACGGCGGACGACCCGGCCGCGATGGCCCCCCGCGACGCGGCGGGCCGCCCCTCCAACGGCCGCCAGTTCTGACCGCTGCCGGCCCGAGGTTGGCGGCGTCCGCCGCCAACCTCGTGGTCGACCCGGCTCCGCCGGTCAGGACTTGTCCTCCGGAAGGTGCAGCAGCGGGGCGCGACCCGGGGGTTGCTCGGGGGCCGGGCCGGGTGGGTCGGGGGTCAGCACCGGGACGGTGACCGGCAGCGATCTGGTAACGGTGATCTTCTCGCCGTGGTGGCGCAGCTCCATCACCGCGTCCGGCCCGCCGTTGTGCAGCGAGTACGTGGTCTGGTGCGGCCGGACGTCCACCCGCAGCCGCATCGAGCGCCACTGCAACGAGAACTCCAGCCGGCTGAGCCGGCTGGACAGGCGCGGCGAGAACGACAGCGTCCCGTCGTGGTCGCGCAGCCCGCCGAAGCCCGCGACCAGCGCGATCCACGCGCCGGCCAGCGAGGCCATGTGGACGCCGTCCCGGGTGTTCTCGTTGAGGTCGTGCAGGTCCATCAGGGCGGCCTCGCGCATGTAGCGGTGGGCCAGTTCGGGGTGCCCGACCTCGGCCGCCATCACCGCCTGGGTGCTGGCCGACAGCGAGGAGTCCCGCACGGTACGCCGCTCGTAGTAGAGGAAGTTGCGCAGCTTCTGCGCGCCGGTGAAGGCGTCACCCCGCCAGTGCATGGCCAGCACCAGATCGGCCTGCTTGACCACCTGCTTGCGGTACAGGTCGAAGTACGGGTAGTGCAGCAGCAGCGGGTACTTCTCCGGCGGGGTGTGCTCGAAGTCCCACTCCTGCAACCGGGTGAAGCCGTCCACCTGCTCGTGGACGCCGAGTTCCTCGTCGTACGGGATGTGCGTGGCGTTCGCCGCGTCCCGCCACTCCGCCGCCTCCTCCTCGGTCACGCCGAGGTGGAGCGCCTCGTCCCGGAAGCGCATCGCGCATTCGGCGGCGGTGAGCAGGTTCCGCTGCGCCATCAGGTTGGTGTAGATGTTGTCGTTCTTGACCGCGGTGTACTCGTCCGGCCCGGTCACCCCGTCGATGTGGAACTGGCCGTTGCGGTCGTGGTGGCCCAGCGAGCGCCAGAGGCGGGCCGTCTCCACCAGCAGCTCCAGGCCGATCTCCCGTTCCAGCTGGTCGTCGCCGGTGACCTGCAGGTAGCGACGCAGTGCGTCGGCCACGCCGGCGGCGACGTGGAAGGCGGCGGTGCCGGCCGGCCAGTACGCCGACGACTCCGGGCCCCCGATGGTCCGCCAGGGGAACGCCGCACCCCTGAGGTTCAACGTCCGGGCCCGCTCGTGCGCCTGTTCCAGCGTCGAGTGCCGCCAGTACAGGGCGTCCCGGACGGCGGACGGCTGGGTGTAGGTGAGCACCGGCAGCACGAACATCTCGGTGTCCCAGAACGCGTGCCCGTCGTACCCGGGACCGGTCAGGCCCTTGGCCGAGATGGGTCGCCGTTCGGCCCGGGCGCCGGCCTGGAGGACGTGGAACAGCCCGAACCGGACCGCCTGCTGCACCTCCGGGTCGCCCTCGACCCGCACGTCGGCGGCGTCCCAGAACTCGTCGAGGTATTCCCGCTGCTCCCGGCGCAGGCCCTCCCAGCCGTCCAGCCGGGCCGCGGCCAGCGCCGCGCCGACCTGGTCGCGCAGCGCCGGCAGCGACCGCCGGCTCGACCAGCCGTACGTGAGGTACTTGACCACCCGCAGCGTCTCGCCGGGTTTGAGCACGCAGCCGACGGTGGTGCGCACCCAGTCCTCGTAGCCCTCGGACTCGACGGTGGCCTTCGCCGGGGCGTGCACGTCGTGGCCCATCTCGGCGGCCACCCGCAAACCGCTGACCTTGGTGCGGTGGATGAGCAGCCCGCCGTCGTCGGTGGTCAGCTCCTCCTCGGCCTGCAACGGGGACTCCAGCACGGCGGCCACCCGCGGGTCGCGGCTCTGCGCCGGCAGGGTCTCGTTGGCGACCAGCTCGGACTGGAGGATCAGCCGCACCGGCCCGTTCAGCGCCTCCACCTCGTAGTGGATCGCGGCGGCCGCCCGGTGGGTGAAGGAGACCAGGCGGGTGGTGCGGACCTTGACCTCGCGCCCGGCCGGGGAGCGCCAGTGCATCTCCCGGTGCAGGGTCCCGGCCCGCAGGTCGAGGATCCGCTCGTGGGACAGCAGCTCGCCGTACCGGACGTCGAGCGGCTCGTCGTCGACCAGCAGCCGGATCAGCTTGCCGTTGGTGACGTTGACGATGGTCTGGCCCGACTCGGGAAAGCCGAAGCCGGCCTCCGCGTACGGCAGCGGGCGCAGCTCGTAGAAGGAGTTGAGGTAGGTGCCGGGCAGGCCGTGCGGCTCTCCCTCGTCCAGGTTGCCGCGCAGACCCACGTGCCCGTTGGAGAGCGCGAAGACCGACTCGGACTGGGCCAGTACGTCCATGTCGAGCCGGGTCTCCCGGATGTGCCAGGGCTCGACCGGATAGGCCCGTTCGCGGATCATGCCACCGCCCCCTTCAACAGATCGGAGAGGTCGGTGACCACGATGTCCGCGCCGTGGGCGCGCAACTCGTCGGCCTGGCCGACCCGGTCGACGCCGACCACGTACCCGAAGTCGCCGGCCCGGCCGGCGGCCACCCCGGCGAGGGCGTCCTCGAACACGGCGGCGTTGACCGGGTCGACCCCGAGCAGCTTCGCGCCGGCCAGGAAGGTGTCCGGGTGCGGCTTGCCGCGCAGCCCCTCGGCCCGCGCCACCAAGCCGTCGACCTGAGCCTCCAGCAGCGGTTCCAGGCCCGCGGCGGCGACCACGGCGCGGCAGTTGGCGCTCGCCGAGACCACCGCGCGGCGCAGCCCGGCCGCGACGGCCGCCCGCAGGTACGTCACCGAGCCCGGGTAGACCTCGACACCGTCGCGGTGGATCCGCTCCAGCAGGACGACGTTCTTGCGGTTGCCGACCCCGTTGACCGTGTCCGCCTCGGGCGGGTCGTCGTGGCTGCCCTCCGGCAGCTCCACGCCCCGGGAGGCGAGGAAGGACCGGACCCCGTCGGCCCGGGGCCTGCCATCCACGTACCGGTGGTAGTCCGGCCCAGGGTCGAACGGCCGGTACGGCTCACCGGTGGCCGCCGCCCGTCGCGCCAGGAACGCGTCGAAGGTCTCCTTCCAGGCGGCGTTGTGCACCCTGGCGGTCTGCGTCAGCACACCGTCCAGATCGAAGAGACAGGCGGACACGTGAGCAGGTAGGCCCAGCACGGTACGAATCTATCCATCGCACCGCCCGGACAGGCCCCTTTTGACAGGTGCCGGGGGCGTCAGCGGTGGGGGCGCAGCGTCCAGACCACGGTCATCGTGGCGGTGGGGGTGCCGTCCTCGGTGCCGATCTCGACCTCGACGGGGAACTCCGGCCGCTGCCCGGCGTCGATCTCGGCGACCACCTCGGCCGGCGTACGACCCAGCCGGGCGGTGGCCAGCACCGGCCCCATCGCCAGCTTCTGGTACGCGATGTCGGCCCGGACGGCGAGCGGCACCGCACGGTCGAGCAGGTGGCTGAAGGCGGCCATCACCACCGCGCCGGACGCGGTCTCGCCGAGGGTGAACATGGCTCCGGCGTGCGGGCCGCCGACGTGGTTGTGGGTGGCCGGCGTGTCGGGCAGCCGGACGACCGCCCGGACTCCGCCCTCGGCCTCCGGAGCGACCTCGACGAACTCGAAGCCGAGGGTACGGGCGAACGGCACGGCCTGGAGCATTCCGGCCGCCACCTGGCGCGAGTCGATGGACATGGCCCCGACGTTACTAGCCGGTAACTTTTCCGGCAAGACGCGGCGGACCAGCAAATTTTCGGGGTGCCGGCCCGCGAAGCGCGGGCACGGCGGGAGCCGACGGCGCGCGGTTCAACGCCAGCCGACGTCGATCCGGTCGCCGCGCTCGTCGAAGAAGTGCAGGGCATCCATCCGTACGGCGACCGACATCGGATTGCCGGCGGAGATCGCCGGGTACGGGGCGAGGCGTACCGCCAGCTCGGCGGGGCGGCGGTGGTGGCGGCCCGGGTCGGCGAGCACGCTGGTCCGGTTGCCGCCGCCGGTCGGGGCGGAGATCGGCTCGACCTCGCCGGCCCGGCCGGTGAGCCGCTGCATGACCTGCCCGAACCGACGCCGTCCGCGCTGCCCGCCGGGGGAGTCGTCCACCGCGGCGCCCATCTCGTCCACCACGATCGCGGTGGCGCCGATGTCGAGGAAGGCCAGCGACTCGTGCCCGTGGTGCTCCAGGTAGCGGACCCGGCCCTGGAGCACGTCGCCGGGGGTGTCCGGGGCGACCGGGGTCAGCGCCTCGGCCCGCATCCCGATGACGATCCGCTCGCCGTGGTAGTGCGCCACCGCCCGGCTGCGGATGTCGTCCCAGGGCAGGTAGAGCGCCTGCTCGCCGAGGGTGAGGGTGACGTACCGATCGAGGTGGACGTAGACCGAGGCCTCCAGCAGGTTCATCCGGGGGCTGCCCAGGAACGCCGCGACGTAGAGGGTGGCCGGCCGGCCGTACACCTGGGTCGGCGTGCCCACGTCCTGGAGCACGCCCTTGCGCATGATGGCGACCCGATCGGCCATGGTCAGCGCCTCGGCCTGGTCGTGCGTGACGTAGATGGTGGTGACGCCCAGCTCGCGGGTCAACCCGGAGATCTCCGCACGCAGCTCCGCGCGCAGACCGCTGTCCAGGTTGGACAGCGGCTCGTCCATCAGGAAGAGCCCCGGCCTGCGCACTATCGCCCGCCCCATGGCCACCCGCTGCCGCTGGCCACCGGAGAGCTGGCTCGGCTTGCGACCGAGGACGTCCCCGATGCCGAGCGCGCCCGCCACGTCGTGCACCCGCTCGCCACGCGAGGCCGGCTCCACACCGGCCAGGCGCAGCGGGAAGGCGATGTTGTCCCCGACGGTCATGTGCGGGTAGAGCGCGAAGTCCTGGAAGACCATGGCAATCTTCCGCTCGCGTGGCGGCAGGTCGTTGGCGACCTCGCCGTCGAGCATCACGGCGCCGGCGGTCGGGTCTTCCAGGCCCGCGACCATCCGCAACACGGTGGACTTGCCGCAGCCTGACGGCCCGAGCAACACCATGAACTCGCCGTCGTTGACGTCCAGATTGACGCTGTCGACCGCGAGCGTCCCGTCCTGGAACACCTTGGTGACATCCTTGAGCGCGACGGTGGTCACCGTCTCCTCCCCCAGCTCGGCCAAACTCCGCTTGACTGTGACGAGGATCATGCGATCAGCACATCGGGTAAACGTGCCATGTTCTGGTCATGACGGGCCTATTACCGGCAGGGCTCCGCGTCGGCGGGATGCTGGGTCACGCGGGGTCGTCGAGGAACACCCGGCGGACCACCCGCTCCGCGGCGTGCCCGTCGTCCAGGGTGCAGAACCGGTCCCGGAACCGTTGCCGCGCCCGCTCCGCCTCCGCCCCGGCCACCGCGCCGGAACGGAAGAGTTCCAGCAGGTCGCCGAAGGTGCGGGCGACCGCGCCGGGCGGTGCGGCGGTCACGTCGAAGTAGACGCCCCGGGCCAGCGTGTACGCGTCGTGGTCCGGCGCGTACACGACGATCGGGCGGTCCAGGACGGCGTAGTCGAACATCGCCGACGAGTAGTCGGTGACCAGCATGTCCGCCGCGAGGTAGAGGTCCTCGACGCAACCGTGGTCGCTGACGTCGACCGCCCGGCCACGGGTACGCCAGCGGGCCCGGCCGTCCCGGTCGTGGAAGTAGTGGCTGCGGATCAGCAGCCGGCCGGCCGGCCCGAGCACGTCGAGCAGCCGCGCCGGGTCGAACGGCGGGCGGTAGTGGGGCAGGTGCTCGCGGTGCGTCGGCGCGTAGAGCACCACCCGCTCGTCCGGGGCGACGCCGAGCCGGTCGCGGACCTCGCGGACCTCCTCGGCGGTGGCGGCGACCAACCGGTCGTTACGCGGGTAGCCGACCTCCAGCGTGGTGTACGACGCCGGGTAGGCCCGGTCCCACATCTGGGTGGAGAAGCTGTTCGAGGTGATGCTGTAGTCCCAGCGATCCACCCGGCGCAACAGCCCGGCGAAGTCCATCCCGGCCGCCCCGAGCGGGAAGCGCTGCTGGTCCAGCCCCATCACCTTCACCGGCGTGCCGTGGTGGGTCTGCACGTGGACGGAGCCGGGTCGCTTGCGGACGAAGTCGGGGAAGTTGACGTTGTTGACCAGCCACCGTGCCCGGGCCAGCGCCCGGTAGTACTCGCGGGTGCCGGCGACGACGTACTCGGTGCCGGGTGGCAGGCTGTCCACCCGGTCCCGCCCGACGATCCACACCCCCCGGACCTGCGGGGCCAGCCGGCGGGCGGCAGCGTGGATCGCGGCCGGGTTGCAGGCGTACCCGCGGTACCAGTAGGCGGCGTAGACGGCCAGCGTCGGGTCGATCGGCCGGCTCAGCTCGGCCCGGTAGTACTCGTGCAGCACCGCGTCCCGGGTCAGCCGCGCGGTACGCCGGGCCACCGGCAGCGCCTTCCGGGTGGCGCTGCGGGCCGTCGTGCGGGCCTGGTTCGCGGCCCGCAACGCGCTGAACGTCCGCCAGCGTCCCGCCGCGACCAGCCGGTGCTTGAGTCCCTCCAGCCCGTCCGGGACGGGGTGCCCCTCGGGTGGCCGGAAGCGCCGGTGGTCGGCGGTCATCCGGGCGAAGAACTCCGGGCGCAGCGCCGGGGCGATCCGGTCGCCGTTGCCGAGCACGGCCAGGTGGTGCCAGACCATCCGCTCGAAGACCGCCGGCCGCAGCTCAGCCACCGCCGGACCCCAGCGGTCCATCAGCTGGAACACCCGGTGCCACTGCGCGAAGACCTCGAAGTGCCGGTCCCCCCGCGTTCGGGTGATGGCTCCGGCCCGCCGTTGCCGGTAGTTGACGCAGACCCGGTCGAGCACCCCGGTCCGCTCGGCGGCCAGCAGCACCGGGTAGCTGAAGGAGACGTCCTCGTACCAGCCGGGGGCGAAGCGGAGCCCGAGTTCGACCAGGAACTCCCGGCGGACCAGCCGGTTCCAGGCGGTGTGCAGCAGGCGCATGGTCTCCGGCCGGTCCCGCAGCCGGAAAACGGCTTCGCCCGGCGGCTCCGGGAACACCTCCGGCATGGCGCTGGGGGTGTCGGTCTCGTCCCAGTGCACCCGGACGTGGTCCACCATGAGCACGTCCGGGCGGGTGGCCCGCAGCCGGCCGGCGACCTCGGGCAGGCAGTCCGGGGCGAGCCAGTCGTCGCCGTCGACGAACCAGACATACTCCCCGACGGCCCGGTCCAGCCCGGCGTTGCGGGCCGGACCGAGCCCGACGTTGCGGGGCAGCCGGAGCGCCCGGACCCGGGGGTCGCGGGCGGCGTACTCGTCGAGGATGTCGCCGCTGGCGTCCGGCGAGGCGTCGTCGACGCCGATCACCTCGAAGTCGCCGAAGGGCTGGCCGAGGATCGAGTCCAGGCACTCGCGCAGGTAACCCTGCACCCGGAAGGCCGGTACGACGAAGCTGATCAGGGTCATCCCGGCCGCCCCTCCCGTCAGCCCGGCGAACCACCTCGAACCGGGATGGCCGTCACCCGCGCGGCGCGGGCCGGCAGGACGACCCAGGCCAGGACGACACTCGCCACGAATCCCACGAGAAGGTACGTACCGAGTGTAGCCAGACCGATACGCTCAATTCCGGCGATCGCCGCCAGTGCCAGCAGCACCGACCGCCCCTCCCAGCCCAGCGTCCAGCGGTGCAGCGGCGGGGCCGGCTGCCGCTTTTCCAGCCGGGCGGTCAGGTCGTAGTGGTGCAGGGTGAGCACCAGGACGTAGCCGAAGACCAGCCAGGCCGGCGCGCCGCCGACCACCCCGACGGCGATGGCGAACAGGTACTCCCCGGCCCGCAGCGCGGCCGGCACCAGCCAGTCCAGCGGCCCGTTGTGCGCCGCCCCGGCACCCAGCCCGCCGACCAGCAGCACCAGCAGCGCCACCGGTACCCACCAGCGCAGCCCGCCGCCGCCCGCCACCAGCGCCGCGACCAGCAGCGCCGCCGGGCCCAACGCCGCCAGCACCGCCAGGGTCAGCGGACCCATCGGGCGGACCACCGGCAGCCGAGCGGCCAGCGGGCCGTCGTCGCGGTGCAGGGTGGCGTCGACCGTGTCCAGCACCGGCACCCACATCCAGCGCGCCCGCAGCGTGCGCAGCGCCCCGGTGTACGCGAACGCCAACGTCCCCCAGACCAGCACCGCGACCAGGCTGACCAGCGGGTTGAACAGCGCCACGGTCAGCGCGATCAGCGCCCACCGCTCGCCGATCGGGAAGACCACCGTCCGCTTCAGCCAGTACGACACCGACCCGGTGTCGGCCTGCACGCGGGTCGAGGCGGCGTTCAGCCGGTCGCCGATGGCACCGCCGCCCGCGCCGACCGACGTCTTCGGCCGGCGGGCCGCCTCGTCGTGCAGTACGCCGTACCAGGTGTCGGTCATGTGCCGGACGGTCTGCAGGGTCATCGCGGCGATGGCCAGCGCCCAGCCGTACCGGAAGCCGGCGTGGGTTGCCCCGTAGCCGAGACCGGCGTACACCAGGTACTCCTTCGCCCGGTCGGCCATGGTGTCCAGCCAGCCGCCCCAGGCGCTGAAGTGCCGGGTGTAGCGGGCCAGTTGGCCGTCCACGCAGTCGAGCACGAAGCCGAGGTAGAGCAGGACCGCCCCGGCGACCCAGGCGGGCCGGCCCCCGACGCCGAACAGCACCGCCGCGGTGACCGCGAAGAGCACCGACACCATGGTCACGGCGGTCGGGCCGAATCCGATCCGGGCCGCGGCCTTCGTCACGTACGGCGACCAGGTGCTGACGAAGTAGGTGGTGAAGAAGTCGTCCCGCTCCTTGACCGAGAGCCGCAGCTCGGCCTTGTCCTCGTCCACCCCCGCCAGCGCCGCCTCGGCGGCGTGCAGCGCGGCGGCGTCGTCGACCCGGTGCGCCACGAGCAGGCGTACCCGTTGGGCGAAGGTCAGCGTGCCGAGGGCGGTGAGCGCGGCGAAGAGCGCGTCCACCGCGGGCCCGGCCGCGGCCCGACCGGCGGCCCGGGCGGCGGCCGCGAGGGCCGGCAGGTCCTCGGCGCCGACCCGCAGCGCGCCGCCGAAGACGCCGGTGGCGTCGGCCAGCTCCGGCCCGGCCTCGACCACCTGGCCGCGCTCCTCGCGCACGGCCGTCCGGCCGGACGCCGGCGGGTCGGTGAGCACCAGGGCCACCGTCGGGCCGACCGGGCTGGTCGCCAGGTGCCGCAGTACGACGGTGTGCGCGACCAGGTCGGCCCCGCTGACGATCACCGGTCCGGTGGCGGCGCCCACCAGGGCGGCCAGCTCGTCCAGGTCGGCGGCGGCCCGGACCTCGTCCGCCCCGGCCCGGCGCCACTGGGCGGCCAGCCGGTCGGCGAGCGTCTCCCCCGTGCCGGTGGGCAGGCCCGCGGCCGGCGAACCGGCGGCGAGCACGATCGCGAGAGTCACCGCGGGACCGCGGCGTGGTACGCGTCGAGCGCCTCGGCGACCGTGCCGTCCACGGTCAGCCGCCCACCGTCGAGGTAGAGCCCCCGACGGCAGAACCGGGTCAGGTCCTTCTCGTTGTGTGACACCAGCACCAAGGTGCGCCCCTCCGCGAGCAGTCGGTCGATCGTCGAATAGCACTTCTTACGGAACTCCGCGTCGCCCACCGCGGTGACCTCGTCCATCAGCAGGATCGGGTGCGGCAGGTGGGAGATGATCGCGAACCCGAGCCGGACCTTCATGCCGGACGAGTAGTGCCGGACCGAGGTGTCGATGGCCCGCTCCACCTGCTCGCCGGCGAAGGAGACGATGTCGTCGAAGTTCCGCTTCAGGTACGCCGACGACAGTCCGTGCAGGCCGCCGACGAGGTAGAGGTTCTCCCGGCCGGTGAGGTCGTTGGAGAAGCCGGCGGAGAGTTCCAGCAGCGGCGCGACGTCGCCGCGCACCCGGATCCGCCCCTCGTCGGGGATGAGCACCCCGGCGATCAGCCGCAGCAGGGTGCTCTTGCCGGTGCCGTTGCGCCCGATCACCCCGAGGGTCTCGCCGGGCTGGACGGTGAAGGAGACGTCGCGCAGCGGCCAGAACTGCCCGGACGCCGCGCCGCGCCCGCCCCGGTGGATGAACAGCTCACGCAGCCGCAGCTGCCGCCGGCGGTTGCGGACGAACCGGATGCCGAGACCCTCCGCCTCGATGATCGGCGCCACCTCACAGCTCCTTGAGCACGGCGGGTTCGAGCCGACGGAACGCCCACCAGCCGGCGACCAGCACCAGCAGGCTACCGGCGACCGTGGTGGCCAGCAGCCGGGCGTCGGGGAACTCGTCCGGGTACCAGATCGCGTGCTGGAGCTGGAAGATGCCGACCAGCGGGTTGAGCTCGTAGGCGACCTTCACCCAGCCCGGCATCCGGGACTCCCGGACCAGGCTCAGCGGGTAGATGATCGGCGTGGCGTAGAAGAGCACCCGGATGATCAGCCGCATGAAGCGCTCGACGTCGCGCATCAGCACGTTGACCGCCGAGAGCAGCAGCGAGAGCCCGACCAGCAGGGTCGCCTGCACCAGCACGGCGAGCGGCAGGGCGAGCAGTGACCAGCCGGGGTGAATCTTGCCGTGCGCGGCGTACCCGGCGGCGACGGCAAAGAGGATGGGCAGGCCGGCGGCGTACTCGGCGAACCGGCCGGTGACCCGGCCGATCGGGAAGACCTGCCGGGGCACGTTCATCGTGGTGATCAGGCGGGACTGCCCGGTCAGCGCATTGGTCGCCTCGCTCAGCGCGGAGCTGGTCCACATCCAGGCGAAGATGCCGGTGATCAGGAAGAGCGGGTACGACTCGGCGGCCTGCCCGAGGTGCCGGTTGGTGTCGCCGGAGTAGAGCACCCCGAAGACGAAGAAGTAGATCGCCCCCATGCCCAGCGGCTCGATCAGCGACCAGAAGTAGCCGAGCACGGACTGCTGGTATTTCACCGCGAGGTCCCGCTTGACCAGGATCCGCAGCGAGTTGCGGTGCGACCACAACGCCGCAACGCCAGCGGTCACCGTCGCCTCCCGCCTCCCCGGACGGACGACAGGTTAGCAGTCGGTGAACGAACGCCCCTCAGCACTCGATCACGTTGACGGCCAGGCCGCCGCGCGCCGTCTCCTTGTACTTGACTTTCATGTCGGCGCCCGTCTCCCGCATGGTCTTGATGACCTTGTCCAGCGAGACGGCGTGCACCCCGTCCCCACGCAGCGCCAACCGGGCGGCGGTGATCGCCTTGATGCTAGCCACCGCGTTCCGCTCGATGCACGGGATCTGCACCAGCCCCCCGACCGGGTCGCAGGTCAGCCCGAGGTTGTGCTCCATGCCGATCTCGGCGGCGTTCTCCACCTGCGCCGGCGTGCCACCCAGCGCCTCGGCGAGCCCGGCGGCGGCCATCGAGCAGGCCGAGCCGACCTCGCCCTGGCAGCCGACCTCGGCGCCGGAGATCGAGGCGTTCTCCTTGAACAGCACCCCGATGGCGCCGGCGGCCAGCAGGAATCGGACCACGCCGTCGTCGTCGGCGCCCGGAACGAACCGGGTGTAGTAGCGCAGCACCGCCGGGATGATGCCGGCCGCGCCGTTGGTCGGGGCGGTCACCACCCGGCCGCCGGCCGCGTTCTCCTCGTTCACGGCGAGGGCGAACAGCGTCACCCAGTCCATCGCGCGCAGCGGGTCGGTGGAGTCGGCATCCGCCGCCAGGCTCCGGCGCAGCTCCGCCGCCCGGCGCCGGACCTTCAGCCCGCCGGGGAGGACGCCGTCGCGCTCGCAGCCGCGCTCGATGCACTCCCCCATCACCCGCCAGATCTCCAGCAGGCCGGCCCGCACGTCGGCCTCGCTACGCCAGGACAGCTCGTTGGCCAGCATCACCTCGCTGATCGACAGCCCGGTCGCGCCGGTCACGTCGAGCAGTTCAACGCCGGTGTAGAAGGGGTGCCGCACGCGGGTCGTGTCCGGTTTGATCCGATCCGCCCCGGCGGCCGCCTCGTCCACCACGAACCCGCCACCGACGGAATAGTAGGTGCGGGCCCTGACCTGGATGCCAGCCGCGTCGTACGCCGCGAAGGTCATCCCGTTCGGGTGGTACGGCAGCGACCGGCGGCGGTGCAGCACCAGGTCACGGTCCGGATCGAAGTCGATCTCCTGCGCGCCGAGCAGGCTCAGCCGCCGCACGGCGCGGATCCCGGCGACCCGGGGGCCGACGGTGTCGGTGTCGACCGTCTCCGGCGCCTCGCCCTCCAGCCCGAGCAGCACGGCCCGGTCGCTGCCGTGGCCGTGCCCGGTGGCGCCCAGCGACCCGAAGAGTTCGGCCTGGACCCGGGCGACGTCGGCCAGCAGCCCGTCGGCCTTCAGCCCGACGACGAACGTCCGGGCGGCCCGCATGGGGCCCACAGTGTGCGAGCTGGACGGCCCGATGCCGACGCTGAAGAGGTCGAAAACACTGATCATGGGTGCACTTTCCTCGCCGTCGTCCCCGGTGGTGCGGGTCCGACCCGGGTCACGGCCGCCGGGGTCTCCGGCAGCCGGCGGGTGCCGCCCGGGTGTGGGCGGCGTCGACCGGCGAGCCTACCCGTCCACCTCACCCGCCGCCCCGCCCCGGCCGGCGCCGAGCGGGACGCCCCGCGAATTGCGGCATGTCGCTGTGTCGGCCGGCGAGGACGCCGCGACCTGCCGCAACTCGCCAGGCGGCGGGCCGGGGGCGCGGCGGGCCCGGGGCGCGGTGGGTCGGCCGGCGCCGACACGGGTAACCACCTACGGGTACCGGGCCGCCGGATCCGACTTGCGACGGAGGGCGCGGGGGCCACCCCTTCCTACCGTTGATTCCGGAGCGGCGGATCGCCGCAGAGTGGGAGTACGACGATGAGTCGCAAACTGGTCCGGCCCCGCGAGGGGCGCATGCTCGCCGGTGTCTGCGTCGGCCTGGCCCGCCGGTTCAACACCTCGGCGTTCCTGATCCGGCTGCTGTTCCTGCTGTCGCTGCTGCTGCCCGGCACCCAGGTGATCATCTACCTGGTCCTCTGGGTCCTGATGCCCAACGAGGACCGCTACCCCTACCCCACCACCAGCTACTGACCCCACCTGCCCCGGGCCGCGCGGCCCGTCCCCGGGCCGCGCGGCGCGTCTTTCACATGAACCGGGTCGGGGGTCAGGGGGCGGTGTAGGTGACGGTGACCTTCTCGTAGCCGAGGGAACGGAGCAGGCCCTCCAGCATCTTGCGGGTGTTCTCCTCGGCCCGCTGGTTCAGCCCGCTGTCCCGCGCCGCCGCGGTGATCCGTTCCTCGGCGAGCTGGTAGACCTGCTGCTGCCGGTTGGGATCGCCCTTGACCAAGTCGTTGATCCGGTTGAGCAGGCCCCGCTCCTCGGCGAAGACGTAGCTCTTGTTCAGGTCGAGGTTGGTCTTGCCGAGCTGCGGCGCCGGCAGCTTGATCTCGACCGACTTGCCGTCGGCGGACTCGACCACCGCCCCCTCGGAGATCTTGGTGAAGTCGACGTACGCCTCCACGCTGCCCGCCCCGACGAAGAGGGTCCGCTGGTTGAGCAGGAACTCGGGCACGTTGTTGCGGTCGTTCTGCAGGTCGACCACGACCTGGAAGTTGCCCTCGGCGGCGACGTAGCGGCTGAGGTCCTGGATCGACTTGAGCAGCGGCGGTTGGCTGCGGTCGGTCTGCTCCTTGGCGAAGGGGTTGCGGAAGTCGGGGAAGATGCCCGTGGCCTGGGTGCCGAGCAGCACCACCACCGCCAGCGCCGCCGCACCGAGCACCCAGAGCAGGCCACGGGCGGGCCCGCCGGAGGGCACCGGACCGACCGGCCGCGGCGCGGAGGGGTCGTCCGGCCGGGCCGGAAGCGTGTCGGCGGTCGGGTAGCCGGGGAACTCCCGGGTGGGCTCGTTGATGTCACCGTCGCGGGCCATGGCCCTCACCGTCCTCGTCAGACACTTCGTCTTCCGATGACGGTACGGCCCGGATGCGACACCCGCGCGGCGAGCGAACCGAACGGGTGAAGCACGGCTCAGGCGAAGGCGGAGACCCCGGTCAGCTTCTGCCCGATGACCAGCTGGTGGATCTCCGAGGTGCCCTCGTAGGTCAGCACGCTCTCCAGGTTGTTGGCGTGCCGCATCACCGGGTACTCGCCCGAGACGCCGTTGGCGCCGAGGATCGTCCGGCACTGGCGGGCGATCGTGAGCGCCTCCCGCACGTTGTTCAGCTTGCCCACGCTGACCTGCTCGGGGCGCAGCTTTCCGGCGTCGGCGAGCCGGCCCAGGTGCAGCGCCAGCAGGTAGCCCTTGTTCCACTCGACGGCCATGTCGGCGAGCTTGGCCTGGGTGAGCTGGAAGCCGGCCAGCGGCCGGCCGAACTGGGTCCGGGTGGTCGCGTAGTCCAGGGCCGCCGCCAGGCAGTCGCGGGCCGCGCCGAGCGCGCCCCAGACGATGCCGTGCCGGGCCTCGGTCAGGCAGCTCAGCGGGGCCTTGAGCCCGATCGCCCCGGGCAGCTGGGCGTCGGCCGGCAGCCGGACGTCGTCGAGGGCGATCTCGCCGGTGAGTGAGGCACGGAGAGACATCTTCCGACGAATTTCCTGCGTGCCCACCCCACGGGTGTCCATCGGCACGAGAAAACCTCGCACGCCCTCGTCGGTGCGCGCCCAGATCACCCCGACCTCGGCGATCGGCGCATTCGTGATCCACATCTTGGCGCCGTTGAGCACCCAGTCGTCGCCGTCGCGGCGCGCCCGGGTGGCCATCGAGGCCGGGTCGGAGCCGTGGTCGGGCTCGGTCAGGCCGAAGCAGCCGATCGCCTCGCCGGCCGCCATCGACGGCAGCCAGCGCTGCTTCTGCTCCTCGCTGCCGTAGCGCCAGATGGCGTACATGGCGAGCGAGCCCTGCACCGAGACCAGCGAGCGGATGCCGGAGTCGCCGGCCTCCAGCTCCAGGCAGGCCAGCCCGTACGCGACCGCCGAGGCGCCGGCGCAGCCGTACCCGGTCAGGTGCATGCCGAGCAGGCCGAGCTTGCCGAACTCGCGGGCCAGCTCCCGGGCCGGCACGTGACCCTCCTCGTACCAGCCGGCGACGTGCGGACGTACCCGGTCGTCGACGAGCTGGCGCACGACGGCGCGGATCTGCCGCTCCTCCTCGCCGAGCGAGGCGTCGACGTCGAGCAGGTCCAGAGGTGCGGTCATGGGGGCCACCTTAACGAGTCTTCAGGCGGGCGTCATCCGTCCTGGCCGCCGAGCACCAGCACCCGGGCGTGGATCTGGTTGCGCTGCTGCAACGCCGCGCGCAGCGCGCGGTGCAGGCCGTCCTCCAGGTAGAGGCCGCCGTTCCACTGCACCACGTGCGGGAAGAGGTCGCCGTAGAAGGTCGAGTCCTCGGCGAGGAGCTTGTCCAGCGCCAGCTCCCGCTTGGTGGTGATGAGCTGGTCCAGCCGCAGCGGACGCGGCGGGATCTCCGCCCACTGCTTGAGCGTGAGGTTGTGTTCCGGGTAGGGACGCCCGTCCCGGACCGCTCTGAAGATCACGGCACGTTCCCCTCCCCTGGCCGGGCCGACCGACGGCGCGGAGCCGGGTCACGCCGTGGCGCCGCGCGGTGCGGCACCGATGACCGTGCCAGCCTAACCGCCTCCGCCACACTGCGTTTTACTCCCTCATGTCGGTTTCGCTACGGGTGATACCCACCCGGGACCGCACAAACCACACTCAATTCCACCGGCCGCGCCGGACCACCTCGCCGATCGGACGCCGCCCCCGGCGCAGCGACGGTGACCGATGGTCGGGCACCCGGTAACCCACGGTCACCGCACCGATCGGCTGGTACTCCTCGGGCACCCCGAAGGCCTCCCGGTAGGAGTCCAGCCGCTGCGGCGGGATGCCGAAGAAGCAGGCGCCCAACCCCTCGTCCACGGCGGTGAGCAGCATGAGCAGCGCGGCGAAGCCGGTGTCGACGTACCAGTAGGGCACCGGCCAGCGCTCCGCCGCGCGGTCGGCCCAGCCCTTGTCCGGCTCGGCGTACCGCTCCAGGTAGGCGGAGCGGTTGGCGTGCGGCACCACGATCAGCGGCGCCCGCCGCATCCCGGCCAGCCAGCGCTCGCGGCCTCCGCCGCCCGGGGTGGCCGCCGTCCAGAACCGTTCCCGGTCCTCCGGGGCCTCCAGCACCAGGAAGCCCCAGCCCTGCGCGAACCCGGCCGACGGCGCCCGCACCGCGTGGTCGAGCAGCCGGTCCACCACGTCCGGCGGGACGGGACGTTCCGGGTCGTAGTTGCGCACCATCCGGCGTCGCCGGACCACCTCGCCGAACTCCATGCCCCCGCCGCTCAGACGCCGGGCCGGACGCCCCAGGCGCCCCGCCAGGTGGTGCCCGGCTCCAGCGTGATCACGTCCTTGCCGGAGCGGAACGCATCCGCCGGGCAGGTCATCGGCTCCACCGCCACCGACCGCCGGTGCCGCTGGCCGGTCAGCGTGTCCCCGGTGAAGACCTGCCACCAGCCGAACTCCCGGTCCGCCCAGACGTGCACCGCGGCGGAGCCGTCGGGGGCGGCCAGGGTCACCGCGGAACCGCCGTCGGCGCCCCGGACCAGGTCGCCGAAGGCCACGTCGAGCACCGCGCCGCCGATCGGGCGGGGCTCGGTGAAGTCGTACTCGGTGCCGGCCACGGCGGTGGCCCCGACCGGCAGCAGACGGCTGTCCAGCAGCACCCGGATCCGGCCCGGGACGCACAGCGACACCTCGTCCACCGGGACGCCGGGCAGCCGCAGGTAGGGGTGCATCGAGAAGCCGAACGGGGCGGCCTCCGCGCTCAGGTTCGTCGCCTCGTGCCCGACCCGCAGGCCGTCCGCCCCGACGCTCCACCGGGTACGCAGCCGCAGCGCCCACGGGTAGCCCGGGGTGGGCGGCAGGTCGTAGCCCACCGTGACCGCGTCGGCGGACTGCTCGACCAGCTGCCACGACACCCAGTTGACCAGGCCGTGCATCGCGTTGTTCCCGGCCGGTTCGGTCAGGGTGAGCTGCAACGCACGCTCACCGAAGGTGTACTGCCCGTCGCGGATCCGGTTCGGCCAGGGCGCCAGCACCTGCCCGGCCGAGCCGGGGCAGATCTCGTCCGCGGCGTACCCGTCGACGTAGTCCACGCCATCGTGCCGGTACGACCGCAGCCCACCACCGACCTCGACGATGACCGCCTCGTGGCCGTCGGCGGCAATGGTCCACTGTGTCCCGGACGGCGGGCGGGTCGCGGCCTTCTCCATGTCAGGCGACCTTAGTCGCCCCCCGCCGCCCCCGCCGGACCCTCCGGCCACTTCCCGCCAAGCGGTAGCCTGGCCCGGGCGGCCTGCTCGCCCTTGCGGACCGGCCGCCCCCGACCACCCGGGCGGCTCGGGCGCGGCGGACAGCTCAGTCGCGGTCGGCGGTCGTGGCCGCGCGGTAGCGCAGCAGCGCCGGGAAGGCCACCACCAGCGCGACAGCGAGCACGGCGGAGAGCAGACCGCCGCCCACCCAGGCCACGCCGGTGCCGAACCCGGCACCCACCGCGCCGGCGCGCAGGTCGCCCAGGCGCGGCCCGCCGGCGACCACCACGGTGTTGACGCCCTGGAGCCGGCCACGCATCCGGTCCGGCGCGTGGATCAACAGCATCGACTGCCGCAGCACCGCGCTGACCAGGTCGGCCGCTCCGGCGACGGCCAGCAACGCGACCATCAGCCAGAGCTGGTGGGCCAGCCCGGCGGCGGCGATCGCCAGCCCCCAGCCGACCACCGCCACCACGAGGGCCAGGCCCTGCCGCCGCAGCCGGCCGATCCAGCCGGAGGTGAGGCCGCCGATCATGGCGCCGATCGCGATGGCGCTGTAGAGCCAGCCCACCGCCGCGCCGCCGCCGAACCGGCTCTCGGCGATCTCCGGGAAGAGCGCGCGCGGCATGGCCAGGATCATCGCGATCAGGTCGATGGCGAACGACGAGAGCAGCACCGGCGTGGCGGCGAGGTAGCGGAACCCGTCGACGATGCCGGCGAGCCCGCCCCGGCGGGCCTCGCCCTCGGCGGGCGGCTCCGGGGGCATCGCGGGCAACCGCACGGTGGCCACCACCAGGCCGGTGAAGAGCAGCGCGTCCAGGGCGTAGGCGATCGGCAGGCCGGGCCCGGTGCCGAAGGCCGCGAAGATCAGACCGGCGGCCAGCGGACCGACCACCGACGCGGCGGTGAAGGTGGTGTAGTTCAGCGTGCTTCCCGCCGGCACCAGCTCGGGCGGCAGCAGCCGGGGCAGGATCGCCGTACGGGCCGGCGAGCTGATCGCGAACGCGATCGAGTGCACGGCCACCAGGGCCAACAGCACCACCGGGCTGCCCCCGCGCAGCAGCGCGTGCAGCAGCAGGCCGGCCATCGAGGCCCAGAGCAGCGCCGAACCGGCGAGCAGGACCCGGCGCCGGTCGCGGGCGTCGGCCACCGCGCCGCCCCAGAGCCCGAAGACCAGCAGGGGTACGAATCCCGCGACGCCGAGCAGCCCGACCCAGAGCGAGTCCTCGGTCAGCGCGTACATCTCCACCGGCACGGCCACGGCGGTGAACTGGAAGCCGAACATGGCCAGCGTGTTGCCGAACCACATCCGTCGGTACGCGGGCACCCGCAGCGGGCGCAGGTCGATCGCCCAGCGGCGCGCCCCGCGCGGCCGGGTCTCCTTGACCGCCGTCACGGGGCGAGCCGCTCGGTGATCCAGTCGCCGCCGTCGGTGCGGCGGAACCGCAGCCGGTCGTGCAGCCGGCTCGCCCGCCCCTGCCAGAACTCCACCGACTCCGGCCGGATCCGGAACCCGCCCCAGTGCGGCGGCGCGGGGATCTGCGCCACGTCGGCGAAGCGGGCGACCATCACCTCGTACGCCTCGTCCAGCGCCGCCCGGTCGGGGATGACCCGGGACTGGGCGCTGGCCCAGGCCCCGAGCTGCGACCCACGCGGCCGGCTGGCGAAGTACGCCTCGGTCTCCGCCCGGTCCACCCGCTGCACCGGGCCGGCGACCACCACCTGCCGCTGCATCGGGAACCAGGGGAAGACCAGGCTGGCGTACGGGTTGGCGGTCGCCTCACCGCCCTTGCGGGAGGTGTAGTTGGTGTAGAAGACGAAGCCCTCCGGGTCGTAGCTCTTGAGCAGCACGGTGCGGCCGCTGGGGCGGCCGGCGGCGTCGGCGGTGCCGACGACCATCGCGTTCGGCTCGGGCAGCCCGGCGGCGATCGCGTCGGCGAACCAGCGGTCGAACTGGGTGTACCAGTCCGCGGCCAGATCGGCCTCGGAAAGGCCCAGGTCGGGGGCGTACTCGTTACGCATGACCGCCGGAGGCGGTGTGTCGCCCGTCACGTTCCTTCTCCCTCTCGTGGCGGCGCCCGCGTCCCCCGACGCTGGCCAGCCCCCACCGCACAGTCTCGCCGAGGGCGTGCCGGCCTCCACCGGCGGGGATGTCGTGTGCGGCACAGTCGCACTGGGTCGCGCACTCGGTTACCCACCAGGCAAGATGTCACGAACACATCCCTGAGGGTCGCCTAAGGTCTGGGCCGGACTGAGCCCGCGCGGGCGCACCGAGCCAGAAGCCAGGAGACGACATGTCTGACTTCAAACCGGGCCTGGAGGGCGTCGTAGCCTTCGAGACCGAGATCGCCGAACCGGACCGCGAGGGTGGCGCGCTGCGTTACCGCGGCGTCGACATCGAGGATCTGATCGGTCAGGTCTCCTTCGGCAACGTCTGGGCGCTGCTGGTCGACGGGCGGTTCGGCCCGGGCCTGCCGCCGGCCGAGCCGTTCCCGGTGCCGGTGCACTCCGGCGACATCCGCGTCGACGTGCAGTCCGCGGTCGCCATGCTGGCCCCGTACTGGGGGCTCGAGCAGCTGCTGGACATCTCCGACGAGCAGGCCCGTGAGGACCTGGCCCGGGTCTCGGTCACCGCGCTCTCCTTCGTCGCCCAGTCGGCCCGCGGCCTCGGCCTGCCCGCCGTGCCGCAGAAGGAGATCGACAAGGCGGAGACGATCGTCGAGCGCTTCATGAAGCGCTGGCGCGGCGAGCCCGACCCGCGGCACGTCAAGGCCGTCGACGCGTACTTCATCTCGGCCGCCGAGCACGGCCTGAACGCCTCCACCTTTACCACCCGGATCGTCGCCTCCACCGGCGCCGACGCCGCGGCGTGCATCTCCTCCGGCATCGGCGCGCTCTCCGGCCCGCTGCACGGCGGTGCCCCGAGCCGGGTGCTCAGCATGCTGGAGGCCGTCGAGCGCAGCGGCGACGCCGAGGGGTACGTCAAGGGCGTCCTCGACCGCGGCGAGCGGCTGATGGGCTTCGGCCACCGCGTCTACCGGGCCGAGGACCCGCGGGCCCGCGTGCTGCGCCGTACCGCCAAGGAGCTGGGCGCGCCGCGCTTCGAGATCGCCGAGGCGCTGGAGAAGGCCGCGCTGGCCGAGCTCCAGGCCCGCCGCCCGGACCGGGTGCTCGCCACCAACGTCGAGTTCTGGTCGGCCGTGGTGCTGGACTTCGCCGAGGTGCCCGCGCACATGTTCACCTCGATGTTCACCTGCGCCCGGATGGGCGGCTGGAGCGCGCACATCCTGGAGCAGAAGAAGCTCCAGCGGCTGGTCCGGCCGTCCGCCCGCTACGTCGGGCCGGCCATCCGCAAGCCGCAGGAGGTCGAGGGCTGGGACGCCATCCCGCACGGCGTCTGACCCGCGTACCCGTCGAAGGGCCCCGTCCACGCGGACGGGGCCCTTCGCGTCCCCGCACCGCGCCTCCGCGGCGTCCGGATTGTGGTGCATCACTCAGCGCGCGGGGTGGGACCAGCCGCCGGACGACCCGGGCGGGGTGCGAGGATGAAGGCCGGCAGTGCCGCCGGACCGGGCTCGGATCCCGGCTTCCCGTGCGCCCGCGCGCGGCCGCCGTCGGTCCGCGCCCGCTGTAGGGCCCGTCCTCGCCCACGCGGAAGGATCGAGAAAACTGTGGCTGACGCACCGACCATCCGGATTCCCGACGACATCAAGCCCGCCGACGGGCGCTTCGGCTGCGGGCCGTCCAAGGTCCGTCCGGCGGCCGTCTCCGCCCTCGCCGACGTCGCCACCAGCTACCTGGGCACCTCGCACCGGCAGAAGACCGTCCGGGACCAGGTGGCCCGGCTGCGCCGGGGCATCGCCGAGTTCTTCTCCCTCCCCGAGGGCTACGAGGTGGTCATCGGCAACGGCGGCACCACCGCCTTCTGGGAGGTCGCCACCTTCGGCCTGGTCCGCGACCGCGCCCAGTTCGCCAGCTTCGGCGAGTTCGGCGCGAAGTTCGCCAAGTCGGTCTCCGACGCCCCGTTCCTGGGCGAGCCGACCGTCCGCAGGTCCGCGCCGGGCTCCGCGCCCACGCTGGTCGCCGAGGCGGGCGTGGACGTCTACGCCACCCCGCACAACGAGACGTCCACCGGCGTCGCCGTGGCGATCAGCCGGGTGGCCGGCGCCGACCCCGGCTCGTTGCTGCTGGTCGACGCCACCTCCGGCGCGGGCGGCCTGGAGGTCAACGTCGGCGAGACCGACGTCTACTACTTCGCCCCGCAGAAGTGCTTCGGCTCCGACGGCGGCCTCTGGCTGGCCCTGATGTCGCCGGCCGCGCTGGAGCGGGCCACCGAGATCAAGGAGTCGGGTCGCTACATCCCGGCGTTCCTCGACCTGGTCACCGCGATCGACAACTCGCGGCTGGAGCAGACGTACAACACGCCGGCCCTGGCCACCATCTTCCTGGCCGCCGAGCAGACCGACTGGATGAACGGGCAGGGCGGCCTGGCGTGGGCGGCCAAGCGCACCGCCGAGAGCGCAGGCATCGTGTACGGCTGGGCCGAGCGTTCCGCGGTGGCCACGCCGTTCGTCGCCGACCCGGCGCTGCGCTCCAACGTGGTCGCCACGATCGACTTCGCCGACGGGGTGGACGCCTCGGCGATCGCCAAGGCGCTGCGCGCGAACGGCATCGTGGACACCGAGCCGTACCGGAAGCTGGGCCGCAACCAGCTCCGCGTCGCGCTCTTCCCGGCGGTCGAGCCGGCCGACGTGGAAGCGCTGACCGCCTCCATCGACTACGTGGTGGAGCGGCTCCAGTAGACAGTGACGGTGGGTGGTCGACGGCGCCCCGTCGACCACCCACCGTGATCATCGCCGCAGCTCAGTCGCGACATGCGGGTGTCGCATCCCCCAGCTTCGGGTGGATGAGCGTACGGTGGTGCGAGACGCCCGGGTGGCCGGCTCGTGGCGTGACGGCCAGCGAAGCGGGACGGAGGCAACGCCATGCGCCCAGTACGCTTCGTCGCCCTCTCCGAGGACGGCCAGGCTCTGGTGCTCGCCGACGAGGTCGGGCGCCTGCTCGCCCTCCCCATCGACGGACGGATCGCCACGGCGCTGCACGCCGAGCCCGGCGCGGCGCCCCTCGCGGTGGTGTCGACCACCGCCGACCCGACGCCGTCGCTCTCCCCGCGGGACATCCAGGCCCGGATCCGCTCCGGCGAATCCGCCGAGGACGTCGCCCGCATCGCGGGCGTCCCGGTCGACCGCGTCCTGCGATACGCCGGCCCGGTGCTCCAGGAGCGGGCAATGCTCGCCCAGCACGCCCGCCGCACCCGGCTCAAGGGCGCGGAGAAGCCGACCCCGCTCGCCGAGGTGGTCAACGGCCGTCTCGCCCAGCACGGGATCGACACCGAGAAGATCTCCTGGGACGCGTACCGGCGCGACGACGGCACCTGGCGGATCATCGCCACCTGGCCGTCCGGCAAGGCCACCGCGCAGGCGGTCTGGGACCTCGACAAGCTCCGGCAGAACGTCACCCCACACGACGACATGGCGCAGTACCTGTGCGCCGAGCGTCCCACGCCGATCCTCGGCCAGGAGCCGGCGCCGGAGCGGGGCGGGCACGCGCTGCCCGGCCCGTCGCGCGGCGAGCCGAGCCGGGGCGGGCACGGCCTGCCGGCGGCCGGCGAGCACAGCCGTCCGGGCCGGGACCCGATCCGGGCCGGGCGGGATGCCCTGCTCGCCTCCCTCGACCGGCCGCTCGGCGGCACCTCCGGCCGCGGGCTCGACCCGCGGTCCCCGGCCGCGCTGGCCGGCGCCGAGGCGCCCCGGCAGCGGGCCGTCGGCGGAGGCGCGGCGGCACTGCTCGGCGGCGGTCAGGGTTCGGCGTTCGACGACGACTCGGACGCGCCGAAGGAGATCCCGGCCGTACCGTCGCTGGCGGTGCTCCGGCCCCGCCGCACGGGTGCCGCAGCGGCCGCCGGCGAGTCCACCGACGCCAACGGCAAGCCACGCAAGCGGCTGCCGAGCTGGGACGATGTCCTCTTTGGCAGCGGTCCGGCGGCCCGCGAGTCCTCCTGATCGATCGGGCACCCTGGTGTCGCGAGGCACTCTAAGTGTCCGCGTGCCAGGGTGGACCCATGGAGTACACGAATCTGGGACGCACCGGTCTGTCGGTGAGCCGGCTCTGCCTCGGCACCATGAACTTCGGGCCGCAGACCACCGAGCCGGACAGCTTCGCCATCATGGACCGGGCGCTGGAACACGGCATCAACTTCTTCGACACCGCCAACGTGTACGGCTGGCAGACCGGCGAGGGGATCACCGAGCAGATCATCGGCCGCTGGTTCGCCCAGGGCGGCGGCCGGCGTGACAAGGTCGTCCTCGCCACCAAGGTCTACGGCAAGATGGGCGACTGGCCCAACGAGCAGGGCCTGAGCGCCCGGCACATCATCCGGGCCTGCGAGGACTCGCTGCGCCGGCTCCAGACCGACGTGATCGACCTCTACCAGATGCACCACGTCTCCCGGAGCACCCCGTGGGAGGAGATCTGGCAGGCGATGGAGACCCTGGTCGCCCACGGCAAGGTGATCTACGTCGGATCGTCCAACTTCGCCGGCTGGCACATCGCCCAGGCGCAGGCGGCGGCGGGCCGGCGCAACTTCCTTGGTCTCGTCGCCGAGCAGTCCATCTACAACCTGCTCACCCGGCACGTCGAGCTGGAGGTGATCCCCGCCGCGCAGCACCACGGGCTGGGCGTCATCCCCTGGTCGCCACTGCACGGCGGCCTGCTCAGCGGCGTCATCCGCAAGATGGCCGAGGGCGGTGCCGCGCGGGGCGCCAGCGGACGCTCCGCCGACGCGCTGGCCGAGCACCGGCCGACCATCGAGGCGTACGAGAAGCTCTGCGCGGACCTGGGGCATGACCCGGCCGACGTGGCGCTCGGCTGGCTACTCTCCCGGCCCGGGGTGACCGCCCCGATCATCGGCCCGCGCACCGTGGACCAGCTCGACCGGAGCCTGGGCGCGCTGGCCGTCGACATCGACGAGGCGACCGCCACCCGGCTGGACGAGCTCTTTCCGCCGATCGGCAGGGGCGGTCCCGGCCCGGAGGCCTGGGCCTGGTGACCCGCCCTCGGCCGTGACCCTCCCGGTGTGCGGCAGGTCGCGGTCATCCCGGCCCAGGATGCCGCGACCTGCCGCAAGCGGGGAGAATCGGACCGATTGCGGGCGGCGGAACGGATCAGAGCGGCCAGGCGGCGAGCCGGTCGTACGTCGGCAGGGGCCCCTGGTGGCTGCGGACCAGCACCATCTCGGTCGCCGGCCACTCCGGCCCCCGGTAATCGCCGAGCGCGGCCCGGTCGGCCTCCACGTCGGCCCGGTCGACCCGGTCGCCGGGGCGGGCGACGGTCAGGTGCGGGCGGAACGGCCTCTCGTCGTGCGGGAGGCGGTTGCGGCGCAACCCCATCCGGATCAGCCGGCCCAGCACGTGCAGCGCCTCGACGTCGCCGAGCAGGTCCACCCAGAGCACGGTGAAACGGTCCCGGCCGAACCGCCCGCCGCCGCCGAGCCGGAGCCGGGGCACGCCGTCCCGCCCGGCGCGGGACGTCTCGGCGGCGAGCCCTAGTGTGCTCTCCACGTCGACCAGGCGATCCGCCTCCACCTCGCCGAGGAAGGCGAGCGTGACGTGCAGGTGCGCCGGGTCGGCGAGGCGTACGTTGACGCCGGCGGCGCAGGCGGCCCCGACACGCAGCCCGGCGACCCGGTCTGTCAGGTCGGCTACCGCGGCGGGGGGCGGGTAGACCGCGACGAAGAGCCTCACGCCCGCCGGTGGCGGGATCGTCTCCCGGCCACGGCGGCCGGCAACGCCAGCCCGGCCCGGGCCAGCAGCCCCTCGACCCGCACCCGCTCGATCTCCCGGTCCACGCCCGCCAGCTCGGTCAGGTGCTCGGTGATCCCCAGCGACCGGCAGGCGGCCCGGAGCCGGTCGTCGTACGCGTCGATGACCGAACCGTGCCAGATCACCGAGCGGGCGTGGGCGGCGAGCCGGTGCCCGCCGAGGCGGCGCAGGTCGGCGGCGATGCGTTCGAGGGGCTGCCGGTCGGCCCGGTCGAGCTGGCTCAGGTCGAAGTCGCGGGTGAGGGCGTCCGCCTCGATCGCCCGGTCCAGCTGGGCGATGGTGCGGCGCTCGCGCCGCCCGTCCCGCCACTCGGCCCAGCCGCAGGCGACCCGGTCGAGGATCTCGTCCAGGCAGAAGACCAGGGCGAACGCCGCCGGCAGGCATGCCACGGCGAGGAACGTCACCACCAGCGTCAGTGCGCCACCGCCTGCCACGTATCGACGCTAAGGCCCACACCGACCGCCCGCCACCGGATTGCCGGTATCCGGCGAAACCGGCCCGCCTTCCCCGGATGGCGAAGGCGGGCCGGATGCGCGTGCCGGGGTCGTGAGCGCGGCGGTCAACAGTCGGGCGACGAGACCACGTAGAAGCGGGGCATCGGCAGCACCCGGAAGCGCAGCCGGGCGCCGGACCGGCGCAGCTGCCAGGTGAGCGCGAGCAGAGCGGTGGCCAGTGAGATGAGGCCGCCGATCCAGATGCTCGCCCCGGCGCCGTAGGTCTCGGCGACCCAGCCGATCAGCGGCGCGCCGACCGGGTTGGTGCCGAGGAAGACCAGCACCCACAGCGCCATGACCCGGCCCCGGAAGGCGGCGTCGACGCTGAGCTGGACCCGCTGGTTGGCGGCCTGGGCGAAGAAGACCATGAAGAAGCCGGTCGGCAGCAGCAGCGCCACCACCAGCCAGTACGCCGGCGCGAGCCCGACCAGGGTGCCGAAGACGGCGCAGCCGACCGCCGCGCCGAGCACCAGCCAGACCGAGGGGCGGCTGCGCCGTCCGGTGCCGGCCAGCGCCCCGACCAGGGCCCCGATCGCCAGCGCGGTGCTGAACAGGCCGAACGAGGCGGCGCCGGTCTGGAAGACGGTCTTGGCCAGCGCGGCGAGGGTGAGCTGGAAGTTGAACAGGGTCATCCCGACGACCGACATCACCGCCATCGGCAGCAGCAGGTCGGGGCGGCGGAAGACGTAGCGCAGCCCGTCGACCACCTTGGCCGAGTCCCGCTCGCCGACCGGCGGCAGGTCCTTGCGGTGCAGTTCGGCCGGGCGCATCTGCACCACGGTGACCAGCGGGGCGATCGAGCTGACCGCGGTGAAGAGGAACACCGGGCCGACGTCGAATGCGGCGATGGCCAGGCCGGCCACGGCCGGACCGACGATCCGCGCCGAGTTGAACACCGCCGCGTTGAGCGAGAGCGCGTTGGGCAGCAGCGGCATGCCGACCAGCTCGGAGACGAACGCCTGCCGGACCGGGGTCTCGACGGCGTTGGCGACGCCGAGCAGGGCGGCGAAGGCGAAGACGTGCCAGAGCTCGACCAGGTCGGTGAGGACCAGCACGCTCATCGCGAGCGCGAGCACCGTCCAGAAGGCGTTGGCGACGAAGAGCAGCAGCCGCTTGTCGTACCGGTCGGCGAGCCGGCCGGAGAGCAGGGTGAGCAGCAGCACCGGGGTGAACTGGAGCGCGGTGACCACGCCGAGCGCGGTGGCGGAGTCGTCGGAGAGCTCGAGGACGAGCCAGTCCTGGGCGATGAACATCATCCAGACGCCGATCAGCTTGATCAGCTGCCCGGATGCGAATAGCCGGTAGTTGCGGACCTGTAGGGACTGGAAAATCGTGCTCAGCTTCGCCTGCACTCTTGGTGCGCCTCCTCGGGTGGTACGCGTCATCCACGGCGGACGGCGCGGACCCGGCGGTACGGGCGCGGTCAGGCTCGGGCGATCTGCTGGAGGATCTCGGCGGCGCGCCGCAGCGTGTCGCGTTCGTCCTCCGTGAGCGCGGCCAGTCGGCTGGCCAGCCACTCGTTGCGGGCCCGCTCGAACTGGTCGAGCACGGCCCGGCCCCCCTCGGTCGCCGCCAGGATGACCTGACGACCGTCGGTCGGATGGGGGGTGCGCTGCACGAGGCCGCGCTCCTCCAACTTCGCGACGATCTTCGTCATCGTCGGTGGCTGCACCCGCTCGGCGTCGGCCAGTTCCCGGGGCGTCAGCGCGCCCGCCAGCTTGAGGCTGGTGAGCGCGGAGAGCTGGGTGACCGTCAGGTCGCCGACCGGGCGGGCCTGCCGGACCCGCCGGTTGAGTCGGGTGATCGCATCACGCAGCTGAGGGGCCAGCTGCGCCGGTGGCACGCGTTTCGCCGTCACCGTCCGCTCCGTCACAGTAGTTAGCATAACTAATGAGCTTGGCTAACGACGTGCGATATGACCATGCTCACGAGGGGTTTGCGCTGCTCCGGGCCGGGTGTCGGATTCGGCCCCGGCCCGGAGCGGCGGTCGAGCTACAGCGCCACGGCCTCGATCGGCCCGCGCAGGAAGTAGAGCACGAACAGCGCGGCCACCCCGTAGAGCAGCGGGTGGACCTCCTTCGCCTTCCCCTTGGCCAGTTTGAGCAGCACGTAGCTGATGATGCCGGCGCCGATGCCGTTGGAGATCGAGTAGGTGAACGGCATCAGGGTGATGGTGAGGAACGCCGGGATGGCGATCTCGTAGTCGGTCCAGTCGATGGTCCGCACCGCGCTCATCATCAGGAAGCCGACCACCACCAGCGCCGTCGAGGCCGCCTCGAACGGCACCACCACCGACAGCGGCGCCAGGAACATCGCCAGCAGGAACAGCACGCCGGTGACCAGGTTGGCCACGCCGGTCCGGGCACCCTCCGCCACACCGGCGGCGCTCTCGATGTACGACGTGTTGCTGGAGACGCTCGCCGCGCCACCCGCCGCCGCGGCGATCGAGTCGACCAGCAGGATCTCCTTCGCCCGCGGCGGGGTGCCCCGCTCGTCGAGCATGCTTCCCTCCTGGCCGATCGCGACCATGGTGCCCATGGTGTCGAAGAAGTCGGTGATCAGCAGGGTGAAGACGAACATCAGCGGCACCAGCCAGCCGGCCCGGCTCCACGAGTCGAGCACGTTGAAGTTGCCCAGCAGCGACAGGTCGGGCACGCCCACGATCTGCTTGGGCAGCTCCGGCACGTTCAGCGACCAGCCCGTGGGGTTGGGCTTGCCGTTGACGAAGGACGGCCCGACGTGGGCGACCGCCTCCACGATGATCGCCAGCACGGTCGAGGCCAGGATGCCGATCAGGATCGCGCCGCGCACCCGGCGTACCAGCAGCACCAGGGTCAGCAGCACGCCGACCACGAAGACCAGCATCGGCCAGCTGACAAGCTTGCCGTTGATGCCCAGGTTCACCGGCACGGTGCTGTTGGCGGCGTCCGGGACGCGCCGGACGAAGCCGGCATCGACCAGGCCGATGATGGTGAGGAACAGACCGATGCCGACGCCGATCGCCGTCTTCATCTGGGTGGGGACCGAGCGGAAGACCGCGGTGCGCAGGCCGGTGAGGACCAGCACGCCGATGATCACACCCTCGATCACCACCAGGCCCATCGCGTCCGCCCAGGTCATCTCCGGGGCGATCTCGTACGCGATCAGCGCGTTCACGCCCAGACCGGCGGCCAGCGCCATCGGGAAGCGCCCGACGACGCCCATCAGTATCGTCATCAGGCCGGCGACCAGGGCGGTCGCGGCGGCCAGCGCGGGGATCGAGAGCTTCTTGCCGTCGCCGTCGACGGCGCCGCCCAGGATGAGCGGGTTCAGCACCACGATGTACGCCATCGTGAAGAAGGTCGCCAGGCCACCCCGAATCTCGCGGCTCAGCGTCGAACCACGGGCGGAGATCTCGAAGAACCGGTCGAAACCGGTGCGGGGGCGGGCGGGATCGGGTGGAGTGCCGTTGTCCGGCGGCGCAATGGCCATCAGGTCCTCGCAGATGATCTTCCGTTGTCGCGCGCATCGTTCCAGATCAGGGGCCGGCAGGAAAATTGATCGCGTACGCTTTGCCCGTGCCACAGGAGCAAGCGCCGCGACCCGAGCCGCTCGACCCGCCGATGGTCCCGTTCGCGGTGGCCGGGTTGATCGCCTGGGCGATCGCCGGCCTCGTCCTGCTGGTCTTCTTCCGGGGCTGGCTCACCGCGCACGGGCACCAGAACTGGCTCTGGACCTGCCTGGCCGGTTTCCTGTGGGGCTTTCCCGGATTGGCCGTGATGATGCGGCACGACGCCAACCGGCGTCGCCGCCGCGAGTCTCCCCCGCAGGGCTGATCGTCAGGAGTGGCCGTACGGCTCCGCCGGCTCGGCCGACTCCACCGACCCCGGCGCCCGGCTGACCGTCACGGCCTCCACCGCGCTGTCGTCGTAGACCGCGGGCACCTCGTCGACCGGGGACTCCCCCGCCTCGATCAGCGCCTCGGAGTGCGCGCCGCAACCGTGGTCGGCGCTGACCACCCGGCCGTCGTCCGGGGCGTAGAAGTTGCCGCAGGCGCCGAAGGACTGCCGCAGCGCGCCGGCCAGCGGCAGGTAGAAGCCGCAGGTGCCGCAGCGGGCGGCGGCGGGCGCCGCCACCGAGATCGGCGCGGACGGGCCGTGGTCGCCGTCGTACCAGCGCTGGGCGGCCTCGGTACGCCCCTCCCGGGACGGCACCCGGGGCCGGCCGAGGCCGAGCTCCCAGGAGACCTCCTCGACCGCCGGGTCGTCGGAGAGCAGGTAGCCGGGGGCGAGCCGCTCGTCGTCCGGCGGGGTGGGCAGCAGGTCACCGGGGCCGAGGTCGCCCGGCTTGAGCCGCTCCTGCCAGGGCAGCCAGCCCGGGGCGAGCAGCGCGTCCGAGCCGGGCAGCAGCACCGTCTCGCAGATCGTGACGTGCCTGCTGCGCGGCACCCGGGTCACGGTGACCGCCCACCGCCAGCCGCGGTAGCCGGCGAGTAGACACTCGAAGTAGTGGGTGACGACCCGATCACCCTCGGCGACGGCGCGCAGGTGGTCGCCGACGTCGGAGGACTCCACCTCGGTGATGGCGTCGCGGGCCACCTCGACGGCGGCGGCACAGACCTGGTCGAGGCGGGCGGCGCGGGTGGAGGCGGGCCTGGTCACCCTCCCATTGTTCCCCATGCGCGTCGCCGCCCGACAGGGACTCCCCGATGACGTCTTCCCCCGGTGGCGCGACGGGAGTGGATCAGATGGGCGAGGATGGTGCACATGCCGCCGTTCTCCCGCTCCGGGCGGTCCGCACTCGGACGGACCGTCGGCACGGGCATCCGCGCCGTCCGTCTGCTGCTCCGCGGTTCAGTCAGCGGCGGACGCTGGATGACCCGGCGGGCGGGATCGGCGCGGGCCAGGGGGGCCGGCGGCGAGGTCGGCATGGTGCGCCTGTTCGACCTGCACGCGGTTTCCTGCGCCGGCGACACGCTGATCGCCATCGGCCTGGCCGGGACGATCTTCTTCGACGTCCCGCTGGGTGAGGCGCGCAGCAAGGTCGCGCTCTACCTGCTGGTCACGATGGTGCCGTTCGCCATGCTCGCGCCGGTGGTCGGCCCGTTGCTCGACCACTTCCGACACGGCCGCCGGTACGCCCTGGCCACCACCATGCTCGGCCGGGCGTTCCTGGCCTGGCTGATCTCGGACTACATCGGCGGCCTCGGGCTCTACCCGGCCGCGTTCGGCGTACTCGCGCTCTCCCGGGCGTACGGGGTGGCCCGCTCGGCGGCCGTGCCCCGGTTGCTGCCGGAGGGGCTCGGCCTCTCCCAGGTGGGCGCCCGCGCCAGCGTCTACGGCACGGTAGCCGGCGCGCTGGTGGCGCCGATCGGGCTGGCCGCGTTCTGGTTCGGGCCGCAGTGGCCGCTGCGGGTCGCCTCGGTGATCTTCCTGGTCGGCATGGTGATCGCGCTGCGGCTGCCACCGAGGGCGGACTCGGAGCCGCCGGAGCGGGTGCCCCGCCCGCTGCGCGCGCTGCGCCGCGACCGGGACCGGCCCCTCGGCCGGGGCCGGCCGGCCGGCCGCCTGGTGATCGCCACCCTGATCGGCGCGGCAGCGCCGCGCGCGCTCTACGGCTTCCTGCTGCTCTTCCTCGCGTTCGCGCTGAAGAAGGGCGACCTGACCACCGACTTCTTCGGCCGGGAGCTCAACGACCAGGCGGCGCTGGGGCTGGTCGGCGGCGCGCTGGCGGTGGGTGGCTTCCTGGCCACCGCGCTGGGCACCCGGCTGCGCATCCACCGGCCCGCCGCGATCCAGTCGAGCAGCATGGTCATCGTGGCCGGGGTGGGCGTCCTGGCCACGGTGAAGTTCTCCCTGCCGATGGTGGCGGTGCTCTGCCTGGTCGCCGCCATGACCAGCGGAATCGCCAAGCTGGCCGTGGACGCCTCGATCCAGGAACGGATCCCGGAGCGGCTGCGGGCCAGCTCCTTCGCCCACTCGGAGACGGCGTTGATGCTCGCCTTCGTGGCCGGCGGCGGTCTCGGCCTGGTCCCCTTCGAGGGGCGGGTCGGCATCGCGGTCGCCGCCGGGGTCGGCGTGCTCGCCGCCGCCCGGGGCATCGTCGTCGCCGGCCGGCTGCGCGGCGAACGGCTGATCGGCCGCCCGCTCACCGACGAGGAGCTGGCCGAGCGGGACCGCGCGGCGGAGGAGGAGGCGGCGGCCCGCAGCAGGCCGGGCCCGGACGTACCGGACGGCGGCGGGCGAGGGCCGGCCGCCGAGCGGCACGGCGCTGGTGCGCACGGTCCGGACCAGGCGGAGGACGCCGCCACGAAGGCCGCCGCCCAGTCCGCACCCACCTCACCGGCGCCGACCAGGCACCGCTCCCCCGACGGCGACGACCCCGGGCTGGCCCCGCCCGGGTACCACATCTACCGGCCGTCCTCCGCCGCGTCGCGTCCCGGCGGGGCGGACGAGCAGCGGCGGGGATCGCCAGGGCCGGTGTCGTGACGGGCCTGCTGGTGCTGACCGCCGTGCCGGCCGAGGCGGAGGCGGTCCGGGCCGGCCTCACCGACCCGACGGTGACCGTACGGCCGGTCGGGGTGGGGCCGGCGGTGGCCGGTGCCGCCGCCGCGCGGCTGCTGACGCTGGCCGAGGCGGCGGGTCGCCCGTACCGGGCGGTGGTGAGCGCCGGGATCGGCGGTGGCTTCGCCGGCCGGGTGGCGGTCGGCGGGACGGTGCTCGGCACCCGGAGCGTGGCGGCCGACCTGGGCGCGGAGTCGCCCGCCGGGTTCATCCCGATCGACGAGCTGGGCATGCCGCCGGAGCTGCTGGGTGGCGGCCCGGCCGTCGTCGCCGACCCGGAGCTGCTGGCCGGCCTGCTCGCGGCGCTCCCGGAGGCGGTCACCGGCGCGGTGCTGACCGTCAGCACGGTGACCGGCACGGCCGCGAGCACCAGCGCCCTCGCCGATCGCCACCCGGACGCCGTGGCCGAGGCCATGGAGGGGTACGGCGTGGCGGTGGCCGCCGCGCACGCCGGCCTCCCCTTCGCCGAGCTGCGCACCATCTCCAACCCGATCGGTCCCCGTGACCGGGGGGCGTGGCGGATGAGGGAGGCGTTCACCGCCCTGACGGCGGCCGCCCGGGCGCTGCGCTGACCGGCCGCCCGAGACGCATCGCCAGGGGCCGGTACGGCTCGACCCGGAAGCCGCACGCGGCCAGGAAGTTGGCTCCCGGACCGTCCACGATCCCGCTGACGTTGCCGATACCCACCTCGTCCATCCGCCGGACCAGCGCGTCCATCAGCCCGCGCCCGATGCCGAGCCGCCGGTGTTCGACGGCGACGAGCACCCCGTCGAGCACCATCTCGCGCGGCCACACCGACTCGTCCCCGCCGTACGCCAGGTGCGGCGTGCGCTCATGGGCCCGCAACTCGCCGACCAACTCCCCGTCGGGCAGCTCGGCGACGAACCGCCAGCACGTCGCGGGCCGCCCGTCGGTAAAGACCGGGCGCACCGAGAACTCCCGCGTCGCGCAGCTCGTCGTGCGGAACGCTCGGCAGCCCGCACGTCGTCGCGGCGTGGCCACCCTCCTCGGCTACGCCGCGCCCGCCGACCTCCACCCCGCTGCCGCCAGCGTCCTCGGCCCGGACGTGGCCGCCGTCTGCGGTCGGGATGCCACCGGTCGCGGGGGCGACAGCCCCGCCGGCGGGAGGCACGGAAATCATGATCCGGCCCGCCACCGCCCCCACGATGGCCTCGATCGTGCGGAATCGCGGGTCGGTCGCGCGTCCCGACTCGATCCGCGCGATGGTGGCCTGCGGTACCCCGGACCTCTCGGCCAGTTCCCGCTGACTCAGATCGGCGCGGCGGCGCATCGCGCGGACCGTGCGGCCCAGGTCCACCGGAGACAGTGCTTCCGTCACGCACCCATGCTGCGGCCGCGCGCGTCGGTCTTTCAACAGCCTGCGCCAACCTGTGGAAAATGCTGTGGACAACACTGTGGAAAACCTTCCCGGCTGGGGACAGCGGTACGGGTGACGCGACGCTTTGGAGCTGATGTCGTAGACGATTCAGGCTCGGGGCCGGGAGCCTGTGGACCCAGCCGGTGAGCGTGGTTGCCAGAACTGCCGATGCCGTCGACAGGAACGCCCGCCGGTCGGTGGGCCCAAGGGGCCGTAAACCAGGCAACCGGAACGGCCGAGGATTTGAGCTGAATCGTTTACGTCATCAGCTCCAAAGCGAGTTGCGAAGGCATGACTACCCCGCCCCCGGCCGCGCTGCAGTGGGCGGGGCGGCGGGGCGGCGGGTGGCAGGGCGGCAGGGCGGCAGGGCGGCAGGGCGGCGGGTGGCAGGGCGGCAGGGCGGCAGGGCGGCAGGGCGGCAGGGCGGCAGGGCGGCGGGTGGCAGGGCGGCAGGGCGGCAGGGCGGCAGGGCGGCAGGGCGGCGGGGCGGCGGGTGGGGTCACAGTCGGACGGGCGCGGTGGGACGGCGGTGCGGGGACGGGGTTACCGTGGGGTCGTGGCGCTCACCCTGGCGATCTCGCCCTGCCCCAACGACACGTTCGTCTTCCACGCCCTGGTGCACGGCCAGGTTCCCGGAGCGCCGCCGGTCGAGGTGACCTACGCGGACGTGGACGTCACCAACACGGCCGCCGAGCGGGGCGCGTTCGACCTGGTGAAGGTGAGCTACGCGGCGCTGCCCTGGCTGCTGGACGACTACCACCTGCTGCCCTGCGGCGGGGCGCTCGGCCGGGGCTGCGGCCCGCTGGTGCTCACCCGGGGCGCGGCGGGCGATGGAACGGGCGCGGCGGGCGACGGGGCAGGCGCGGCCGGGGGCGGAACGGGCAGGGCCGGGCGGCCGGACCGGGCCGACCTGAGCGGGGCCACGGTGGCGGTGCCCGGCGACCGGACCACCGCGTACCTGCTCTTCCGGCTCTGGTCGGCCGAACGGCCGCCAGCGCGGATCGAGGTGGTGCCGTTCCACGAGATCATGCCGGCGGTGGCCGCCGGGAAGTACGACGCGGGGCTGGTCATCCACGAGGCCCGGTTCACCTACCAGCGGCACGGGCTGACCGCGCTGGTCGACCTCGGCGAGTGGTGGGAGGGCGACACCGGCCTCCCGATCCCGCTCGGCGCGATCCTGGCCCGCAGGGGCGGCGTCGACCCGGCGGAGGCCGCCGGCTGGATCCGGGAATCCGTCCGCCAGGCCTGGGCCGACCCGGCCGCCAGCCGGGACTACGTGCTCTCCCACGCGCAGGAGATGGAGCCCGACGTGGTGGACCGGCACATCGGCCTCTACGTCAACGAGTTCACCGCGGACCTGGGGGACGCGGGATTCGCCGCCGTGGAGGCGCTGCTGGGCCGGGCCGCCGACGCCGGGCTGATCCCTCAGACCTCCAGCTCGCGCGCCACCGCGTGGACCAGCTGAGCGATCTTCTGCGCGGTCTTCTTGTCGGGGAACCGGCCCCGGCGCAGGTCGGGCTGGACCTTCGCCTCCAGCACCTTGATCATGTCTTCGACCAGGCCGTGCAGTTCCTCGGCCGGGCGCCGGCGCAGCTCCGCCATCGACGGCGGGGCGTCCAGCAGCTTGACCCCCATCGCCTGGGCGCCCCGGCGGCTGTCCACCACGCTGAAGTCGACGCGCTGCCCACCCGTGAGATCGGTGACACCCGCGGGTAGCGCGCCCTTGGGCAGGAACACGTCGCCGCCCTCGTCACTGGTGACGAACCCATATCCCTTGGCCGCGTCATACCACTTCACTCGACCCGTCGGCACCTGAAAACCCCTGCTTCGCTCGAGACGTCTACTGCTCCAAGGCTAGCCCGATGATCCGGTCCAGCGCCGCCGGGAATCCGGTGAGATCATCCAACACATGATGCGCCCCGGCGACCCGCAGCTCGTCCGCGCTGCACGGGCCGGTGGCCACCCCGACCCCCGGGAGCCCGGCGGCGCCCGCCGCCACCATGTCCGCCACGTGGTCACCCACGTAGAGGGTCGCGGCGTACGCCCGCAGCGCCGTCGCCTTCTCCTCGGCGAAGAGGTCCCCGGCCAGCTCGTCGACCGCCAGCCCGAGGTGCTCCAGGTGCAGCCGGGCCAACCGGCCGATCTTCGAGGTCACCACCATCACCCGGCCGCCGCGCGCGTGCACCGCCTCGATCGCCTCCCGCGCGCCCGGCATCGGGACCGTCGGGGTGATCGCGTACGCCGGGTACAGCTCGCGGTAGATCGTCACCGCCTCCTCCACCCGCTCGGGCGGGAACCAGTGCGCGATCTCGGTGCGCAGCGGCGGACCGAGCCGGGACACCGCCAGGTCGGCGTCGACGGGCACGCCCGTCCGCACCGTCAACGCCCGGTAGCAGGCGGCGATGCCGGGGCGGGAGTCGACCAGGGTCATGTCGAGGTCGAAACCGAGCATCAGCGGGAGCATTCCGAGAACCTACCCGCCCAACCCTGATCGAGCCGGACGTCCGAGGGGCGGGACGGCCCCGCGGCGGGCTAGCGTGGAACGACGATGACCACCTCACTCGCCGACCACCTGCGCGCTCTGCCCGACGAGTCACTGGCCGCCCTGCTCCAGCTGCGGCCCGACCTCGTGGTGCCGGTGCCCGCCGACATCTCCGCCCTCGCCATCCGGGCCGAGTCGCGGGTCTCCGTGGCCCGCGCGCTGGACGGGCTGGACCAGTTCACCCTCCAGATCCTGGACGCCGCCCGGCTCACCCGGCACCCCACGGAGGGCACCACCTCCACCGAGGCCGTCCTCGCCATGGCCACCGCCGGGCCGCACCCGCCCGCCCCCACCACTATCCGGGGCGCGGTGGACCGGCTGCGCGCGCTCTTCATGCTGTACGGCCCGGAGCACGCCCTGCGCGTCGCCGGCAGCGTCGACGAGGTTTCCGCGTACCCGGCGGGCCTGGGGCGACCGGCGGCGGAGCTGGACCTGCGGACGGCGGCGCTCTGCGCGGACCCGGCGAAGCTGCGGCGGACGCTGCTCGCCGCGCCCCCCTCGGCCCGGGCGATCCTCGACCGGCTCGCCGCCGGACCGCCGGTGGGCAGCGTGCCGCCGGGCGCCCTCCAGGCGCCCCCGGTCGGCGCCGAGGACGACCTTCCGCCGGACGCCACCAACGGCGGCGCGCCCACCGGTTCGCCGGTCCGCTGGCTGGTCGACGCCCGGCTGCTCGTGCCGGTCTCCGCCGGCACCGTGGAGCTGCCCCGCGAGGTGGGACTGCTGCTGCGACGGGACAGCGGCCCGCTCGGCCCGCTGCGCACCAGCCCGCCGTCGGTCACCGCCCCGCCGCGCGAGCCGAAGGCCGTCGACTCCGCCGGGGCCGGGCAGACCATGGAGCTGGTACGCCACACCGAGGCGCTGCTGGAGAGCCTGGCCGCAGAGCCGGCCCCGGTGCTGCGCTCGGGCGGTGTCGGGGTACGTGACCTGCGCCGGCTGGCCCGCACCGTCGGGCTGGACGAGTCCACCACCGCGCTGGTCTTCGAGGTGGCGTACGCGGCCGGGCTGGTCGGGGAGCTGGACCTGCCCGGGGCCACCACCACCCGCTACGGCGCCGACCAGCAGGTGCTGCCCACCGGCGGGTACGAGGTGTGGCGGGCGATGTCGCTGGCCCACCGCTGGGAGCAGCTCGCCCGGGCCTGGCTGACCATGAGCCGGCAGGTCGGGCTGGTCGGCCAGCGCGACGACCGGGACCGGCCGATCAGCGTGCTCTCCGCCGAGGCGGAACGGGCCGGCGCGCCGGCTGCCCGACGGGCGGTGCTCGGGGTGCTGGCCGGCCTGGAGCCGGCCACCGCGCCCACCCCGGAGGAGGTGCTGGAGCTGCTGGACTGGCGGGCGCCCCGGCGCAGCCGGGGCCGGGAGGCCGCACACCGGGAGGTGCTGGCCGAGGCGGCCCAGCTCGGCGTCACCGGGCTCGGCGCGCTCACCTCGTACGGGCGGCTGCTGCTGGCCGACGTCACCGAGGCGGACGAGCGCGGCGGCGACGACCCGCTCGGCCTGCGCTCGGACGCCGAGAGCGGCGACCCGTCGAGCGCGGTGCGGGCGCTGGACGCGCTGCTGCCCGCCCCGGTCGACCACTTTCTGGTGCAGGCAGACCTGAGTGTCGTGGTGCCCGGCCCGCCCGACCCGGCGCTCGCCGCCGAGCTGGACGTGGTGGCCGAGCACGAGTCGGCCGGCGGGGCGAGCGTGCACCGGGTCACCACGGCGAGCGTGCGCCACGCCCTGGACGCCGGCTACACCGCCGACGACCTGCATGCCCTGTTCCGCCGCCGGTCGCGTACCCCGGTCCCGCAGGGGCTGACGTACCTGGTGGACGACGTGGCGCGCAAGCACGGCGGGCTACGCCTCGGCTCCGCCGGCGGGTACGTGCGCAGCGACGACGAGGCGCTGCTCGCCGAGGTGCTGGCCGACCGGCGGCTGGAGCCGATGGCGTTCCGCCGGCTGGCGCCGACGGTGCTGGTCACCCCGTACCAGGTGGGGCGGATGCTGACCGCGCTGCGCGACGTCGGGTACGCGCCGGTGCCGGAGGACGCCAGCGGCGCGGCGGTGCTGTCCCGGCCGAAGACCCGGCGGGCCCCCGCCCGGGCGTCGGTGACCACCCGCGCGCTGGACCCGCTGGCCGCCCCGAAGCTGGCGATGCCCCGCCTGCTCGGGGTGGTGGAGCAGATCCGACGGGGCGACGCGGCGGCGCGGGCGGCCCGGCGGGCCCCGGCGGTGGTGCGCGGCGGCGCGGCCCGGGCGGCGGCCGGCCCGATGCCGGCGCACAGCCACAGCGACGCCCTGGCGGTGCTGCAACAGGCGGTACGGGACAAGTCGCTGGTCTGGGTCGGATACGTCGACGCGCACGGGGCGACCGCGTCCCGGCTGGTCCGGCCGGTCTCGATCGGCGCCGGTTACCTGCGCGCCGAGGACGACCGGACGGAGATGCTGCACACCTTCGCGCTGCATCGGATCACCGCGGCGGTGGTGGAGGACTGAGGGTCAGCGCCGGCTGCGGCGCACCGTGCCGATCACGGAGACGGCGAGCAGCAGCCCGAACCCGGCCCCGGCCGTCTCGCCGACCGAGGCGACGAAGCCCTGCCGCTGCACCAGCCAGCCGAAGAGGAACCAGCCGGCGAGGGCGAGCGCGGCGAGGGCGTAGCCGACCAGTGTCGCCGTGGAGACCTCGCCGGCCGCATTCGGCTCACCGTCGGTGGCCGCTTCCTGGTCGACGCTCATGCCAGCCCTCCCGCCCCGTCCGGCCCCCGCCTTCCAGGGTGGCATCCGGGCGGCGGGACGGACAGGGGACAAAACCCTGATCCGCCCCGGCGGTCGAGCCGCGGGGAGACGGCTCAGGTGCCGGGGCGGGGGCTCAGGTGCCGGAGCGGGGCGGGGCTCAGGTGCCGGGGCGGCGGCCGACGAGCACCACCCGCGAGCCGACCGAGCCGAGTTCCCACCAGCGGACCGCGTCGGCGTGCAGCAGGTTGACGCAGCCGTGCGAGCCGATCGAGGAGTTGTGCAGGTAGGTGGTGGTCTCGTGGAAGCCGATCCCGCCGTTGAAGCGCTGCCAGTAGGGCAGCCAGACCTCGTAGGGGTTCGACCACTCCTTGAGGTTGCGGAAATTGATCTTGTAGGTCCCCGCGGGGGTGGCGTAGCCGGCCATGCCGGTGCGGGTGACCGTCGGCCCGGCGACCACCTTGCCGCTGCGCATCACCCAGGTGGTCTGCCGGGTCAGGTCCACGCAGAAGGTGGTGCCCGTGCCGGCCGTGCAACGGCTGGTGTCCGTGTTGGCCAGCCGCTTCGCCACGTCGTACGTGAGGGGGCCGGCCCGGCCGACGGCTGGACGGATGTCGTACCGCTGCTGGAACTTCTTGATCGCGGCGCAGTCGGCGCTCGACTGCTGGCCGTCGACGGTGACCGTGCCGAACCCGCCCAAGCGGGCCAGGTATCCCTCCACCTCGCGCTGGTATTCCCCCTGCTCGCAGCGGGTCTTGGTCTGCGGCGTCGGGTTGACGAGCCGGCGGCCGCTCTCCGGCTTCGGCGGCGTCGGGACGCGCAACTCCTGCGACACGGCCTTCGGCTTCGGGGCCGGGGTGGTCGGCTGGGTCTGCTGGTCGGGCAGGGAGGCGCCGCTCGCCCCCGTTACCTGTTCCGCCTTGCCGACCGGGGCGAGCCCTCCTCCAGTGCCACCCGGGTCGGCCTGCGGATCGAACGCGCACCCACCGGCGCCGACCAGCGTGACCACCGCCAGGGCGACCATCCGGATGGTGAAACGCCTGCGCCTCATGAAGCCCTCCCGAATCGGCCGTCCCTGTGGGTAGACGTGCCGGCCAAGGGAAACGTTGCATCGTTTGGGCATTTTTCTGTGACCCCCCCGACCTCGTGCAACACTGGATGGTCGGCCTGCGGCGGGTGGCCCCGCCATTGACGGGTAGCCGACGATCCCGGCCGAGGAGAGGACGCTGGCGTGAGCGGTGGACCACTGATCGTGCAGTCGGACAAGACCCTGCTGCTGGAGATCGACCACCCCGACGCGCAGGCCTGCCGGATGGCGATCGCCCCGTTCGCCGAGCTGGAGCGCTCTCCGGAGCATGTGCACACCTACCGGCTGACCCCGCTCGGCTTGTGGAACGCCCGGGCCGCCGGCCACGACGCCGAGGGCGTGGTGGACTCGCTGATCAAGTACTCCCGCTACCCGGTGCCGCACGGGCTGCTGGTGGACGTGGCCGAGACGATGGACCGGTACGGCCGGCTCCAACTCGCCAACGACCCCGCGCACGGCCTGGTGCTGCGCGCCCTGGACCGGCTGGTGCTGATCGAGGTCGCCAAGAGCAAGAAGCTCGCCGGCATGCTCGGCAACAAGATCGACGACGACACCATCCAGGTGCACCCCTCCGAGCGGGGCCGGCTCAAGCAGGCGCTGCTGAAGCTCGGCTGGCCGGCGGAGGACCTGGCCGGGTACGTCGACGGCGAGGCGCACCCGATCGAGCTGGCCGAGGCCGGCAAGGAGGGCCGCAAGCCGTGGACGCTGCGGTCGTACCAGCGGGAGGCCGTGGAGGCGTTCTGGGCCGGCGGGTCGGGCGTGGTGGTGCTCCCCTGCGGCGCAGGCAAGACGCTGGTCGGGGCGGCGGCGATGGCCGAGGCGAAGGCGACCACCCTGATCCTGGTGACCAACACGGTCGCCGGCCGGCAGTGGAAGCGGGAGCTGATCGCGCGCACCTCGCTGACCGAGGAGGAGATCGGCGAGTACTCGGGCGAGCGCAAGGAGATCCGCCCGGTCACCATCGCCACGTACCAGGTGCTCACCTCGCGGCGCGGCGGCGCGTTCACCCACCTGGACCTGTTCGGCGCCCGCGACTGGGGCCTGGTCGTCTACGACGAGGTCCACCTGCTGCCCGCGCCGATCTTCCGGTTCACCGCGGACCTCCAGGCCCGCCGCCGGCTAGGGCTGACCGCGACGCTGGTCCGCGAGGACGGCCGGGAGGGCGACGTGTTCAGCCTGATCGGCCCCAAGCGGTACGACGCGCCGTGGAAGGACATCGAGTCGCAGGGCTGGATCGCCCCGGCTGAGTGCACCGAGGTACGGGTTACCCTGACCGACGCCGAACGGATGTCCTACGCGACGGCCGAGGCCGAGGAGCGCTACCGGATGGCGGCCACCGCCCGCACGAAACTGCCCGTGGTTCGCGCCCTCGTCAACCGGCACCCGAACGACCAGGTACTCGTCATCGGCGGCTACATCGACCAGCTGCACCAGCTCGGCGAATACCTCGACGCGCCGATCATCCAGGGCTCGACCACCAACAAGGAACGGGAACGGCTCTTCGACGCGTTCCGCTCCGGGGAGATCCGCACCCTGGTCATCTCCAAGGTCGGCAACTTCTCCATCGACCTGCCCGAGGCGGCCGTGGCGATCCAGGTCTCCGGCACCTTCGGCTCCCGGCAGGAGGAGGCGCAGCGGCTCGGCCGGGTGCTCCGGCCGAAGGCCGACGGGCGGCAGGCGCACTTCTACACGGTGGTCTCCCGGGACACCATCGACACCGAGTACGCGGCGCACCGGCAGCGCTTCCTCGCCGAGCAGGGATACGCGTACACGATCGTGGATGCCGACGACGTCCTGGGGCCGTCGCTGCCCTCCTTCGACTGAGCTGTTGTTGATCGACTCCGCTTCGGGATATTGCGGTGTCCGGGTCGCGGAGTCGATCAATGTGCTTTCCGCGGGACGGCCGAGCGGGCGTAGGCCGACGCTGAATGACTGCTGTCTCGTCGGGTACGCGGGCTGCGATACGCGAAGGATCAGCCGGTAGACCGCGCCGCTGCCATCGCCCGGCCATTGTTCGGCGCGGAATCGCCCTGGCTGGCCGGAAGGCCACGGGAAGAGAGGCATGCGATGAAGGACCGAATCCTCAAGGGGTTGAAGCGGAAGGCAAACTCGATCATGGTGCGCCGCCGGCGCAGGGATTCCGTGATCACCAAGCCGAGCCGATCGAGAAGGCCCGGCAGGCTCTTCCAATGAGAACGCCACCCGCCGCGAATCCTGACGACATCCTCCGCCCAGAGCTACCCGGCGTGGGCTGAGGCTGGCTGGCGGACGGAACGTACGTCCTCTTCACCACCGCCGAATCGGACAGCAAGCTCCACGAGTCCGACAAGACCGCAACTGCTCCTCGACACGGATGACAGGGGCGGGTGCTGCGGCCGAAGGCGGACGGGCGGCAGGCGCACTTTTGCACCGTGGTGTCCCGGGACACCATCGACACGGAGTACGCGGCGCACCGGCAGCGGTTTCTCGCCGAGCAGGGGTACGCGTACACGATCGTGGTCGCCGGCGACGTCCTCGGGCCGAAGCTTGCCGAGCGTGGACTGACGCAAGGTTGATCGACTCCGCTGCTCGCTACAGACCTGATGTCGTAAACGACTCAGCCGCCAGCGCTTCCTCGGCTCGACTCGGCACTCCGCCCCTGGGCGGCTGAGGCGGCCGATCCGGACATGGGCGAGGATCGCCTCGACCAACTACTGAACGGGTACGGCCCACGGCGACGTGCCACATAGTCCAGATCCCAGAGTGCCGAACGGCTCGCTGCGACAACCTCCGGCTCAGGGTCGACCTACTTCCAGCATCTGGAGCCGCCCCGCTGGGCAGATGGCGATTCGGTGGGACGGCTGCCATCCGCTGGGTTGCTGTCGACCTTGCTGTCGACCGCGTCCCCGCCGGTGCCTCCGGCCGGACCGACCCCCGCTGGGGGGAGGCTGGTCGGCGTTGCCGGCCAGCGTCAGCGGGTGTCGTCCCCTGTGGTCCTACCTTCGATGTCATGGCGGCTGTGACAATTGGAGTCGGTCGCGCAGCACCGCGTTCGCTGACTTTCTGCTGACACGGCACCTGTGGTCCGTAGCTCATGGCAGAGCGACTGCTCGGGGATTGCGTGGGACGTCAACTGGCACAGTTCGGGCTCATCGCCTGCTGCGGCTCTGTTTCCGCGCACTCCATTGCTCTTGCCACCCTGTCCCAACTGTGGAAGTCCGCCTGAATGCATCCGATTTATCAGTAAGGTTCCAGAGGTGGAGAGCGACGCGAGTACGCGGCTTGAGCGGATCCTCGGCGTACCGCTCGCCGAGGATGTGGTACGCCAGTGGCCGCAGTCCGGTGAGCTGATCCGTGGCCGAGCACGGATAGCGGAGGTGGAGTCGCACTTCGTCGGCCTGCGGCTCGCCGTCGGGCGGCGACACGCCTGCCGAAACACGGTGGTCGTCGAGTGGAGCAACGACTACGGCGACGGCCGGGTCTACCGCAACGTCTCGATCGCTGAGCTGCGCGACGGCGAGGCGGTCCGGGTTACCGACTACTGGGGCGAGCCGTTCACCGCGCCCGAGTGGCGGCAAGCGCTCGGGGAACAGCTGGAAATGCCAGCCGGCGGCGTGTGGCCAACATCCGACGCCCTCACCGTCAGCTGACGGGGCGCTGCCGGTTGCTCCTGAGTTGGACTCGACGCGGTTCATCTCTGCACCACCAGTTGCTTCGCGACCGTGACCCCGAGCAGGCTGCCGACCAGCCCCATCAGCAACGCCTCGACAGGGCATAGCAACGGTTGACGCGGCTCGTGGAATCCTCCCCGCGTTCGCCCGATCCGGGCCCATGGTTTACGCACTGCCCTCTAACATCGGGTAAAGCCGACATCACGGGCAAGGGCTGCTGCACCCCCTCTCGCAACATTTCGGCGGTCCCGGCGGTCCGGCCGGCATGCCGACCATGACGAATCGGAAGGACAGCGGCATGAGCTACATCACCGCCAAGGACGGCACCGAGATCTATTACAAGGACTGGGGTGCGGGCCCGGCTGTCACCTTCTCCCACGGCTGGCCGCTCAGCGCAGACGCATGGGACGGGCAGATGCTCTTCCTCATGCAGAACGGTTTCCGGGTCGTCGCGCACGACCGCCGCGGTCACGGCCGGTCAAGCCAGGCCTCCGGCGGCAACGACATGAACGGCTACGCCGACGACCTCGCGGCGGTCATCGAGGCGCTCGACCTCACCGACGCCACACTGATCGGGCACTCGACCGGCGGCGGTGAGGTCGCGCGCTACATCGGCCGCCACGGAACGGGACGGGTCGCCAAAGCCGTCCTCATCTCCGCCGTGCCGCCGATCATGGTGCAGACGCCGGACAACCCCGAGGGCCTACCCATCGCAGTCTTCGACGAGATGCGCACCAACCTGATGAAGGACCGGTCGCAGTTCTACCAGGACCTGGCGCAGATGTTCTACGGCGCCAACCGACAGGGGGCGAAGGTCTCGAAGGGGATCCTCGACCAGTTCTGGCTGTGGAGCATGCAGGCCGGCCTGATGAACGCGTACCAGAGCATCAAGGCCTTCTCCGAGACGGACTTCCGCGACGATCTCGCCAAGTTCGACATCCCCACCCTGGTGCTGCACGGCGAGGACGACCAGATAGTCCCGGTCAAGGACTCGGCGAGGAAGACCGCCCAGCTCATCGCGAACGCCAAGGACATCTACTACCCGGGCGCGCCGCACGGCATCACCTCCACGCTCCAGGACCAGGTCAACAATGATCTGCTCGCGTTCCTGAGGAGTTGACCGAGGCGACATAGCCGCTGGGTTCCCGAGCTGCCCAGACCCGGCCCCTACCCCTCCCTCGACGACTCGCTTACAAGTTCTGGGCGCTCTGTCCGGCGGGGTCCGTCGGCGTCGCTGGCCTCGGGCCACCGTCCGGCGTTGGTCCTTCCTGGGTAGCTCCGTCCGCGCCGGTTGCTGTCACCGTTGCTGTCGACATCTACGGCAGGCTTCCGACTGATCGCCAGGCATAATGAGTGGCAACCACCAGGCTTGGAAGTCTCATGCCACGCCGGCCGCGGCCTACAACCAGCGCGAGGGCCTCGCCGCAAGATGCTGCCCAACCCGTTCAGCAGGACCGACCTTCCTTGGTGGCTACGAGGGATCGCGTAGATAGATCAGACGTTGAAGCGGAACTTAGATCCGCCATCTCCCTACCAGCGGGAACGGGCCTCGACACCTGCTCGGAGCACATCTCGGACTGCCGTGGTTACTCGCCGTTGACGACGTTTCACGGTGTCTTGTGCCCCCTGTGTGCCCCAGACCGCCGGGCGTCCTCCGACGTCACCCATCGATGCGAAGCCTGTGCATGTGATCCGCCCAGTACTCGGGGTCCTCATGGAAAATCAGCCAGTTGTACACGCCGAAGTGGTCCTGCTCACCCCAGAGACGACTGATCACGCGTACCGCCTCCTCGTACGACACCCCATGCCGTGACACCATCGCAAGCGCGATGTCATGGAAGTACTCCCGGTGCTCGTCGGGTGCGTCGAACTGGAGCTCCGGATAGATGCGACCCACTCGGCCATTGTCTCCCGGGCTCGACGCCTTGACCCCCAGGCAACCCACACGGCTCGCTGACCTATGTCGCCACGGGCATCTCGCTGCGTGAACCGTCCCTCGGTGTCCGTGGACGTCCACCGCCGCCCGTACCCGTCGTCACCCAGATAGTCACCCACCAGTTCCTCGGACGCTCGCTGACTCGATCGTCCCGGAGCCCTCGGGCAGCCGTAGGGCCAGCGCCAGGGCCAAGCCGGAGCAGACGTAGAAGGCCACCTGCAAGCCGTTCTCCGACGCTGGCACGGCAAACAGCGCGGGTACGACGACGACCGGCAACCGCGCAAGGAGATGGTTCCGGGTGCCGGTCGCCCAGACTGCTGCGATCAGGCTAGAGCCGCCCAACCACCCGAGGAAGCTGAAGCACGGCACGGCGAGGAGGTAACCGCCAGCCAGCCTGGACACGTCCACTCCGTCGCCGGACGAGACCTGGTCAGCCAGGGTGACCGCCACGAAGACCAGCGAGATTGCCGCCAGCGCGATCGGAATGTTCCAAACGAACCAGGCCACGCCCCAGCCGAATGAGCCGGCATCGCGGCGCGTCGCCCTCCCCACCACCAGCGCCTCCAACCTCCGTACAAGCGTCAGGGACGGCCGTCTTCCAGTCCCATGGTTAGAACGTTGTGCGCCGACCGGGCCGTGGACCAGCTCACGGCCTGCCAGCGCGGGTCAGCGCCGAGTGGACTCCGCGACGAAGACGCCGCGACCTGGGCGGCCGACCAGCACACCCTGCTTTCGCAGCGTGGCGACTGCGCGGTGGATGGTCGACACCGACACGTCGTAGTGGTCAGCCAGTTCTTGGGTGGACGGTATCTGCGACCCGGGCTGGAACTCGCCCGCCTCGATCCGCTTCAGCAGATCCTTGATCAACTCGTCCATAGTCGGCGGAATCGGCACGTGGAGGCCCCTTGCAGTCGGTTGGCCCTCCCAGTATCGAGCACCGGCTGACAGAGCGGCAACAACTGGAAGGAAAGCAGCAGGCAGCGCTCCAGCCAGATTCGAGAGGTAAGAGAGCATTGACAGAGGTGAGAGGTATCGGTAGCGTCGCTCTCGGTGATGCGGTGCTGCTGCGGTCGGTTGGCGCCTCTCGTACCGGTCTCGCATCGCCGCCGAGACCTCACCCTCCGCGCTCCCCCGGCGCGGCCCTGCTGCCGTACCGCCGATCAAGGCTGCGGTGGCAGGGCAGGGCGGTCTCCGCCGAACGCAACCGGCGGAGACCGCCCCCTCCACTTCGACGTGAACCCGACGAAGGGCGGTCCCCCGTGCGTAACCTGCTCCGCCGGCTGGTGAGCCGACGCGAGGAACGACGTCCGACAAGAGAGATGCCACAGGCCCGGCTTCCCCTCCGGCCCTGGCAGATCCGGGAGCGGTGCTTCAACGTCCGCCGGCGCGGCCTCGACCCAAGCGAGATCCGAGCCTTCCTGCACCAGGTGGCCGACGAACTCACCGTCGCGCAGACCGCCCTGGTCGCGGTGCAGGAGGAGAACGTACGGATCAAGAACGCGCTGCGCGCCTGGCAGAGCGCCGAGTCGGCGAACCGCCGCTACCGATGACCGACCGCTGGGTGATCCACCTGCCGATCACCGCACCCGACCTGCTCCGGGCCCGGATCTTCGCCCGGACCGCCGCCCGGGTGCTGGCCCGGCTCAGCGCACGCGTCGAGCCGGGCGGGGTGACCGTCTCGGCGGAGGACCAGCAGGGCGTACGCCATTGGGTCTTCTGCGACCGGCTGCTGCCCGGCGGCGGGCGGTGTGCGCTGCCGGTCGACCACATTGCACCCTGCTCGCGGCGCGCGCCGTGGCTCAACCGCCGATGAAGGCGGCCGTCGGCTGCTTCGCATCAGCCGTCAGAGCAGCGGTTTCCTGGCGCTTCGGTCTGCGTATACAAAAGGGGGTTGACGAGCCGCTGGCCGCGGCCCGTCAACCCCCACACCTGCCCACCAAGGCTTGGTTACTTGACGCCACCGGCCCGGAATGCCACCCAGGCGTCGCTCATTCGGTCCGCCTGCCCTGCGGTGAACATGTTCATGCAGGAGTCCTGCGTGTAATCCATGAAGTTGTGGATCGGGTCCAGCCCGGGTGCGGTGCAGGTGTCCGCGCCCACCGGGCAGTTGAACTGCGGGTGCGCCTCGCGCGGGGTGTCCGCGACGAAGTCGCCGGAAGCGGAGCACCCGTGCGCGAAGGTGTGCTCCAGCATCAGCCAGTGCCCGACTTCGTGCGTCAGCGTGTCACCCAGGGCGTACTTGCCCGCCGTTCCGCCCGGCATCGACTCGTCGAGCATCACCACGCCGTCGATGTAGCCCCGGCCGTTGTTGTAACCCTTCGGAAAGTACGCCCAGCCGAGGAGCCCGCCGCCGATGTTGGCCGCGTACACGTTCAGGGTGCGGGAGTCGCCGGTGTACAACGCATGCTTCATGTCCCGCTCGTTCTTGCCCGGCACAACCGTGTACCAGCCGCTGTTCACCGTCCACGTCGTGTCGACGAGCGAGAACCGGAACGGCGTGTCGGAGGCGTCCGCCGCCGTGCGACCCGCGAACGAATCGTTGAGCACCGTCATCTGCGCCGCGATCAGGGTGTTCCACCTGTTCGTCTCGGCCGCACTGAGGGGGTGGTCGGAAATCATGTGGAAGATCGTGGGCACGGTGACGCTGCCGTTGGGCAGGCGCGGCGAATCCTTGATCACGCCGTAGGCGTTCGCCTCGTTCTTGGAATACAGCTCCGGCTCCTGTGCGGTGGCGCCCTCGCTCACCCGCGCCGCGCTGTGCCCCTCGGTGCCCGGCTCACACGCCGCGACACCCGGGGAGGCGGTCGCGGACGCTGCCGTGCCCACCGCCCCGGAGGCTCCACCGGCCGCCAGGAATGTCGCAGCGGTAGCGGTCAGGACTGCCAGTTGGAACGTCGATCTCCTGCGCATCGTTGCACCTTTCACGCATGGGGGATGGTGTCACAGAGCGGAATGGACGAGGGTCGCCGCAACAAGGACATTGACATCGTCGTCCCGGTATAAGAACACGCCATTGTCGTGAACAACAGCCCCAAGAGAGGGCTCCCCGGCAGGCCCGGCCTTCCGGCCGCCCGGTCAGTACGCCCGCCGCTCCACCGGGCCACCGTCGGCGGCGGTCACGGGCGGCGGCGCAGGTAGCGGGCGCGGCGGCCGGCGTCGCGGAACCCGAGCCGCCGGTACAGCGCGGCGGCCGGGTTGTTGTCGTTCACGCAGAGCCAAGCCGCTCGGGCACCGTCCCCGGCCAGCGACTGCAACGCGCTGGCCACCAGGTACGCCCCGACCCGTCGGTGCCGCCAGCCGGGGACGACGCCCACCTGGTCGATCCAGTTGTCGATGACGTTGAGGAAGCCAACGGCCGTACCGTCGGGACCGCGCGCGATCATCGACAGGTCCGGCCGGTATTCGTCGTCCTCCCGCAGCTCAGCCAACCAGTCCTCGGCGCTGGGCGCGCCGAAGCCGGGCCGGTCTGCGAAGGACGCGTGGTAGGTCTCGAACAGTTCGGGGCCGACCTCCCAGGTCACCGGCTCGGTGTGCACGTCGTCGGGGCGCGCGACCTCCGGGAGGGCGGTGAGGTCGTGCCGCAGTACCCACTCGGCGAAGGTCCGCTCGAAGCCGTGCGCCGTGTAGAGGGCGTCCGCGCCCGGGCTCCAGGACTCGGTGGTCACCAGCAGGTCGGTGTCGCCGGCCTGCTCGGCCGCCCAGCTCAGCAGCCGGCCGCCGAGACCCCGCTCCCGCCAGGCCGGATGCACCAGGCCGGTACTGGTGGCCGGCCACCCGGCGGTGCCGACCCCCACGGCCGCGACCAGGCCGCCGTCGTGCCAGGCGCCGAGGGTACGGGCCTGAAGCAGCCGCGCCCGCAGCAGCGGAGGGCGGGCGAACAGCGGCAGCCCACCGTCGGTAGCCAAGCACGCCTCGGCCAGCTCGGTCAGCTCCGCGAGGTGCCCCTCGCCGAACCCTTTCCAGGTCAGCGCGTCCCCGCCTGGTCCCGTCCAGTCCACCATGATCCTTTGCCCCTGTCGCCTGCCGCCGATCGCTACGACGTCCGGCTGCGGCGGCTGATGCCGGGCCGGCGCGGCGCTCTCCATCCACCGGGTCACCCTGACTGACGGCGCGGGCGGCGCAAGGCCGCACCACCACGCCAACTCCGCAGAGCTGTTCTATCTGCTGGACGGCATCGCCCAACTGCTCTCCGGCGACCAACTGGTCACCGCCGAGCGCGGTGACCTCGTCATCGTGCCGCCCGGCGTCGCGCACGCCTTCGCCGCCGCACCCGGGCGAGGACGCCGACATCCTCATCGTCATCACCCCCGGCGTGGAGCGATTCGAGTACTTCCGCCACCTGGAGCGCATCGCGTACGGGAAAGTGCCACGGGAGAGCCTACTGGAGGTCCAGGAGCTCTACGACACCTACTTTCTCGACAGCACGACGTGGAACACCGCCAGATCCTGACGGCCCTGCCGAGCAGACCTCAGAGGACCCGGGTGACCTGCTCGGCGGCAATCCGCGCGTCCCGCCTCGCCGGGTCGAGGTTCGCGCAGATCACCACGGACGCCCCGGCGGCCAGCGGCGCGAGCAGCCACTTCACCGGCTGCTCGTGCTCCGCGGCGTCGACCAGCAGCCGGTCACCCGTCCGCAGGTCGAGCTGCTCGGCGATCGACCGGGCGACGCTGCCCCACGCGCCGTAGCTGGTGCCGTCCGGGCTGGCCGGGTCCGACGGGTGGATGGTGGTGTAATCGGGTGGGGCGTCGGTGTGCCGGAGCACCTCGGTGGACCAGTCGAGCCATCCCCCGGGCACGTCGTCCAGCGGCCCGGGTCCGGTGCCGACGAGGTAGCGGTGCGTCCCCTCGGGTACGTCCTCCAGCCAGTCGTCGAGGCGTTCCGGGGTCACGAAGACCGCGTCGTACGGGAGGTCCCCGCCCGGTTCGAGGACGGGCAGCCCGGCGGTGGCCCGCGGCCGGAACGACACCGCCATCCCGACCGACCAGGCCCCGAGCAGCACCGCGGCGGTACGCCAGTGCGGCGGCAGCAGCACCGCGACCCGGCTGCCGGGGGCGAGCCCGCAGCCGTCGCGCAGCAGTCCCGCGCTGCGCGCCGCCCAGCCGCCGAGTTGGCTCGCGGTCAGCTCGGTACGCTCCCCGGTCGCATCGTCGTAGTAGGTCAGCAGCGGACGGCCCGCCTCGGGGACAGCAGCTGCCGGGATCGGAGCAGGCACAGCCACGTTCGTATCCATCAGGCACCCCTCGGTACGGATCGTTCCACCCTACTGTCGGGGCTCGCCCGGTCTGGACCGCACGCGCGACCGGATGCCGGAGGCATCGACTTTGGTTCGTCGGCGTAGACCGACGGCCGTTACGTCGGCACCGGTCGACACCGGACAGTGACGTGAGTGGGGCCGGCACATGCCCGGGCTCGTGAGCTGGCCGACCAACCTGGGGGGGCACGTGGCCGTCGATCGAACTCCCGCCGTCGAGGGCGCCGCGGCACCCGACGCGCCGGCACCGCCCTCCCGCTGGCGACGGGTCGGACCCGTCCTCGCGCTCATGGCGCTCGCCCCGTGGACCGCCGAGTGCTCCTGGGGAGGTTTCACCGCCGTCGACGCCCTGGTGGTCGTGGTCGTCCTGGCCCCCATGTACGGGGGCGCCGCGGTGCTCATCAGGGAGACGGCCCGGCGTACCGGCGGCGGCTGGCCGGCGGTCGTCCTGCTCGCCGCGGCGTTCGGGTCGGTCCAAGCCGGCCTGGTCGACCAGTCCCTGTTCAATCCCGCCTTCCTGGCGGACACCGAGTTCGCCGACACGCAGGCCACCGCAAACGCGACCCTGGTGCCCGGTCTCGGGTTCAGCGCCCAGCAGGCGGTCGACTACATCGGCAACCACATCATGCTGAGCATCTGCGCCCCGATCGCGATCATCGAGTCGTTCCTGACACCGGGACACCGCAGGCAGCCCTGGCTCGGCCGGCTCGGCCTGGTGGTCGTGGGTGCCCTCTATCTGCTCGGCAGTCTGCTGGTCTTCTCCGACGACGGCGGCCGCAAGGGCTTCCTGGCCAGCCCGGTGCAACTGTCCTTCGCGGCGCTGCTGACCCTCGTCCTGATCGGCGCAGCCCTGCTGCCCCGATGGCGGCACCGACCGGAGCGCAGGCAAGGACCGGAGCGCGGGCGCGGACCGGCGGGTGCTCGGGCCCCGCGGCCGATCTGGCCGGCCCTGGTGGTGCTGGTCGCCTATCTCGGCACGGCCCTGGTGACGGGCTGGATCGGGGTCGGTTTCAAGGCCGCCGTGGCCGGGATGGCCGCTGCGGTCATCGTCGCCTGGTCGAGGCGCAGCGGCTGGCGTCAGCGCCATGTCCTGGCCGCCTGGGCGGCCGGCGTCGTCGGTGCCGCCGCGCTCGCGTACGCGGCCCCGAGCTACAAGCCCGCGTCGCCGGCCGAGGCGCTGATCGGCGACATCACCGTCAGCGTGATCACGATTGCCCTGGTCGGCGGCGCGTTCTGGCGCCTGCGCGGGCGACCCGGGCGCTGACCTCAGACCGGCAGTTCGGGACCGCCGTCGAGCAGCGGCGCCAGCAGGTCCCCCCACTTCTCCACCCGCTGCAACACCTCACTGGCGGTGTACGGCTTCACCGACGGCCGCTTCCCGGCCGCCCCGGCCCCAACCTCGTCCCACGTCAGCGGCGTCGACACCGACGGCACCGACTGGGCCCGCAGCGAGTACGGCGCCACCGTCGTCTTCGCCGCGTTGTTCTGGCTCCAGTCGATGAAGACCTTCCCCGGCCGCAGGTTCTTCGCCATCCTCGACACGATCAGCTTCGGGTGCGCCTTCTCCAACTCCTGCGCGATCCGCTTCGCGTAGTCGGACACCACGTCGGAGGACTGCGTCCCGGCGATCGGGCAGCAGAGCTGCATCCCCTTCTTGCCTGACGTCTTCGGGTACGCCTCGATCCCGTCAAGAGCCAGCCGGTCCCGCATCAGCAGCGCCACCTGGCAGCACTGCTTCAACGCCGCCGGCGCGCCCGGGTCCAGGTCGACCACCATCATGTCCGGGTGCGCGCCGATCTTCCACTGCGGCGTGTGCAGCTCCAGCGCGGCGAGGTTGGCCAGCCAGACCAGGGTGGGCAGGTCGTCGGCGACCACGTAGTCGATGGTCTCCCGCCCCTTGCTCGACCCGGGCGCGGGCAGCGTCTCAGTGCGTACCCAGTCGGGGGTCGCGGCCGGGGCGTTCTTCTCGAAGAACGAGCCGCCGGTGACCCCGTTGGGGAAGCGGATCCGGGTCAGCGCGCGGTCGGCCAGGTGCGGCAGCAGCACCGGGGCGATCCGGGTGAAGTAGTCGATCACCTCGCTCTTGGTGAACCCGGCCTCAGGAAAGAGCACCTTGTCCAGGTTGGACAGTTCCAGCGTCCGCCCCTCGACCTCCACCCGGAACCGCTCAGCCGGCATCCTCGACCTCCTCCGGTGGCTTGTCCGGCCGCAGCCGCAGCACCCGGGGGAACCGCAGCCGCCCGTCCGGGGTGCGCTGGCCGTACTTCACCTCCACCACGACCTGCGGTGTCACCCAGATCGCACCCCGGGCATCCTCGCGCGGCATGTCCCCGGCGAACGGCGATTCCGCCCCGCGCAGCGGCTCCAGCTCGCGCAGCAGCTCCCGCTCCAGCGCCGCGCCGATCCCGCCGCCGACCCGTCCCCGGTAGGTGAGCCGCCCGTCCGGCCGGGGCACCCCGACCAGCAGCCCGCCGATCTTCCGCGCGCCGGGCCGCCAGCCGCCGATGACGAAGTCGCCGGTCACCTCCAGCTTGACCTTCACCCAGTCCGGCGCGCGCACCCCGGGCCGGTAGACCGAGTCGACCCGCTTGGCCATCACCCCCTCCAGCCCGTGCTCGCCGGCCGCCTCGTAGGTGGCCGCGCCGTCGGGGAAGGCCGGGGGCACCGTCCACCGGGCCGCGCCGAGCCCGAGCGCCTCCAGGGCCGACCGCCGCTCGCGGTAGGAGCGCCCGGTCAGGTCATCGCCGCGCAGCCGCAACAGGTCGAAGATCATGTACGTCACCGGGGCCGCCGCCGCGAGCCGGGCCGCCTTGGCCCGGTCCCGGACGTGCATCCGCTCGGCCAGCGCGGTGAACGAGGGCTGCCCGGTCTGGTTGAGCAGCACCACCTCGCCGTCGAGCAGCGCGTCGTCGACCTGCTCGGCCAGGGTGATCAGCTCGGGGTACGCGACGGTGATCTCCACGCCGCTGCGCGCGTACAGGTGCTGGCGGCCGCCGGTGATGTCGGCCAGCGCGCGCACCCCGTCCCACTTGAACTCGTACGCCCAGCCGTCACCCACCGGGAGCTGCCCGGTCATCGCGAGCATCGGCTTCAGCGGCGCGCCGGGCACCTTTCGACTGTAGTTGCACAGCGAAGAGCGTGCGCCCCGTTCGATCGTTTGCCATCCTGGGCAGAACCGGGGAGAGGAGCGCGGCATGCGGGCGATCTGGAAAGGGGCGGTGTCGTTCGGGCTGGTCTCGATCGGGGTGAAGCTCTACTCGGCCACCGAGGAGAAGGACATCCGCTTCCACCAGGTGCACCGGGACGACGGTGGCCGGATCCGCTACAAGCGCACCTGCTCGGTCTGCGGCGAGGAGGTGACCTACGACGACATCGCCAAGGGGTACGACCTCGGCGGCGGCGAGATGGTGATCCTGACCGACGAGGACTTCGCCGAGCTGCCGCTGACCACCTCGCACGCGATCGACGTGCTGGAGTTCGTCCCCGCCGAGCAGGTCGACCCGATCCTCTACAACAAGGCGTACTTCCTGGAGCCGGAGGGCGCGGCGACCAAGCCGTACGTGCTGCTGCGGGACGCGCTCGCCGACTCCGAACGGGTGGCGATCGTCAAGGTGGCGCTGCGCCAGCGCGAGCAGCTGGCCACCCTGCGGGTCCGCGAAGGCGTGCTGCTGCTCAACACCATGCTCTGGCCGGACGAGGTGCGTACCCCCGACTTCGGCTTCCTGGACGAGGACCTGAAGGTCCGTCCCCCGGAGCTGGCCATGGCCAGCTCCCTGATCGACTCGATGGCCGGCGAGTTCCAGCCGGACGCCTTCACCGACGACTACCGGGCGGCGTTGCAGGAGGTCATCGACGCCAAGGTCGAGGGCCGCGAGGTGGTGCAGCCGGAGGAGGTGGAGGCCGCGCCGGCCGCCGCGGTGGACCTGATGGCCGCGCTGAAAGCCTCCGTCGAGCGGGCCCGGACGGCCCGGGGCGAGCAGCCGGCCGGCGGCGCGGGCGAGCCCACGCCGATCTCCGCGGCCCGTTCGGCACAGAAGGCGGCGAAGAAGGCCGCCAAGGCACCGGCGAAGAAGGCGGCCGAGAAGAAGGCCGCCGCCAAGAAGGCGGAGCCGGCGAAGAAGGCCGCCGCCAAGAAGACCGCGGAGAAGAAGGCCGCCAAGGCACCGGCGAAGAAGGCCGCCCCCCGCAAGACGGCCTGAGCACTTCGCGCGGGCCCTGCCGTACGCCCGGGGCGCCTCCCAGGTCAGCCGCGGGCGAGCTTCTGCGTCGGGGTGATCCGGACGATCACCCGCTCCTCGCCCGGCTGCCGGAACGGGTAGGTGTCCTGCCCGAGGTACTTCTTGGCCATCCGGTCGATGTGCTCGTCGGCACCCTCGATGACCAACTCGGCGGTGCCCTTCACCCACAGCGTGCGGAAGTCGTCGGCCTTGTCGACCACCGAGACCGCCACCGCCGGGTTGCGTTCGATGTTGGTGTACTTCTGCCGCCCCTTGGCGGTGTTGAACACGATGTGCTCGCCGTCGGTGTCCACCCAGACCGGGGTGACGTGCGGGGTGCCGTCGGCCTCCACGGTGGCCACGTGGGCCAGCTGGGCCTCGGAGAGCAGGGCCAGGTCTTCATCGGTGAGGATCGCCATGGTCCAGAACCTACCGCCGGACGGTCCACTGCGGCACCCCCTCCACACAAGGCCCACTGCCGCAGGCGCGGAATGGGGGCGGTGGCCGTCGCCGGCCGCCGCCCCCATTCCGCGATTCCTCGTTCAGCCGTTCATCGTCGCGCGATGTCCGGCTTCGGCATGTCACCCGGGGTGGGCTCCGCGGGCGGAGCGCCCGTGGTGAGGCCACGTACGGTGGTGCTTGAGGTACCCGGGTAGAGCCAGAAGGTGCCGACGACGTCGGCGACCACGCCCGTGGTGCCCGAGTTGTTGTAGACGTTGAACCGGTCGGTCGGGCCGATCAGGGTGACCGCCGCGTTGGCCACCGTCTGCCCGGCCGCGGCGTTCAGGTTGCTGACGTCCGGCCGGTCGATGCCCTGGATGCCGTTCGGCCACACCTTCAGGAAGGTGCTGGCGGTGGGGGCCACCGCCGTGACGTTGAGCGCCAGCGCACGGGTGTCGGTCGTCGCCACCGCGGCGGGCGTGGTGACCACGCCGGTCTTGCCGGCACCGAGGTTGGCCGGCAGGCCCTGGCCCACGCGGCTGTCCACGATCCGGGTCGGCGTCCGCGGGTTGAAGCGCAGACCGTTGCGCAGGCCGGAGTCGTCGATGAAGCCGACGATGTCCACGACGACGTGGGTGTCCTTCAGCGTGTAGACGCCGAAGGTCGGGTACTCCGAACCCCACGGGCAGTCGTAGCAGTGCCGGACCGGCACGACCGCCAGGTTGGGGGTGATGGACTTGGCCCCGTAGTTGACGGTGGACGTCTTCGGCTCCGGCCATGCGCCGTTCCATGCGGTCAGGAAGCCGGCGGACGTCGGCGACACCGCGGTGATGTTGACGACCACGGCCCGCATCCGCCAGTTGGCGTCGGAGCCGTAGTTCACTGCCAGCCGCACCTGGTTGTCGGCCGGCAGCTTCTGCTTCCAGTCGCTACGGCTGTCGAAGAGCCGTCGCGGGACCACCGGCAGGAACTGCCCACCGAGGCCACGGTTGGTGGACATGAAGCTGTTGTCGCTGGCGTAGAAGCCGACCACATCGACGATCGCGTGGGTGTAGCCGGAACTGTTGTTGATCGCCACCTTGCCGCCCGAGCCGACGGCCACCGTCACCGAGTTGGACCTGATCCAACCCTTCTTGAAGTTCAGCGACGAGGCGTTCGGCTTCGCCTTCCCCGACGGGTACACCGTCAGGAAGCTCGACGCCGTCGGCTCGGTGACGGTCACGTTGAGCACCACCGCGGACACGCCGGTGGACGGGACGCCGCCGCGCCCGGTCACCTGGAGGTTGACCGTGCCGTTCGGGCCCAGCTTCGCCTTCGCGGCGCCGTTGCCGGTACGCGTGTCCATGATCCGCGCCGGCGACACCGGGTAGTAGGTACCGCGGGAGCCGACCACGCCGTTGACGGTCAACGGCACCGTGCGCGGGGTACTGAGGCTGTTGTTCGGCAGTTCCAGGACCGCGGTCCGGATGCCCGCGCCGGCCGGCGTCGGCGCGACATCCACCCGGCAGGTCTGACCCTTGGCCAGCGTCGCGCCCTTGCAGGTGTCGGCAGTGACGACGAACGACGCAGTGTCGGTGCCGGTGATCCTGGCCGCCCCGAAGGTGGTCGGCTCCACGCTGGTGCCGGTCACGGTGACGGTGTTCGCCGGGCCCCGGTCGGCGATGTACTGGTCGCCGAAGGAGAGCGAGGCCGGGGAGACGCCGACCGTACGCGGGTCCAGGCCGTTGACGCCGAGCTGCACGTACCGCTTGCCGAGCACCGTGTTGTCGGGGAGCTGGAGCCACGTCCAGTCGCCACCCAGCTTGGTCGGCGCGGCGCTGATCGTGATGGTGCAGGTGTCGCCCTGGGCCCGGGTGGTGCCCGAGCAGGTGTCGCCGGTGATCGAGAAGGCGGTCGTCGGGGAGAAGAAGCCGGCCGTGCCGAACACCGCCGCCGCCGACCCGGTCGACGTCACCGTGATCGTCCGGGTCACCGGCGGGCTGCCCACCAGCCGGTCACCGAAGTTGTGCGACATGACGTCCGTCGCGGCGGCGGCGTAGTCGACGGACGAGTTCCACCGGATCTCGCCGTGCAGGTCGTTGTAACTGGAATAGCAGGAGATGACGTACGACGCCGCGAAGGCGGTCAACGCGCCCGTCTCCGGGTCGGTGGTGGCCTCCCGGACGGTGAGCGTGCCTGGGGCCTCGTCACAGGTCGCCCCGGCGTGCTGCACGTCGGCGAGGGCGTAGTCGGCGCTGGGATAACCGGCCAACTGGTAGGTGGTTCCGGCGGTCCAGGACGCGCCGGTCGGCGGGGCCAGTCGCCACGTCCAGTTGTCGCCGCCTCGGTCGGCGCGAAGGTCGAGCTCGCCACCGGCGGCCGCGCCGACGGTGAAGGTGGCGCCGTCGGCCTGGTCGAACACCCGGGATCCCTGGTACCACCAGGAGTTGGGGTGGCCGTCGACGGACAGAGCGGTGTGGGGAGCGGTCGCTGTCGGGGCCGCGCTGGCGGGACCCGACACCGCCGTCGTCGCGACCACCGTGGCGATGACGCCCGAGAGGACGCCACGGATGTTGGGCAAGAAAGACCCCCGTAACTCTGGAAGAGTGAATGCCAGCGGACCATAGGCGGGGGATCCATCGACAGGCAACACAGTATCCGCACAACTGACCGAAAAGATCATCCGAGTCGGTCCGGTCGTGTCACCACAGCCTCGACCCGCCCGGGATCCGAGTGTTGGAAAGCGGGTCCTGCTCACCGCGACCACTGGCGTCGCATCGGCGTGGAGCCACGTTCGCCACCCGGACGAACCGGGATGACGGTGAGCCGCCGGACGGCGGGTGGGAGAGCGGGCGGGCGCGGGGACCCCGGCGGCATTGATCCGGGTACCGTGTGCGCTGGCCACGGCACCGGGTCGACGGGCCGGTCACCCACACCAGCAGGGAGTCGAGGACGTGAGCGAGCGTACGCAGAACCGGTCGACGGGCCAGGGCCCGGAGACGAAGGCGCAGCGGCGGCTGGCCGCCCAACTGGCGGCGCAGAAGGCCGCCGAGGCGAAGAAGCGCCGGCAGGCCTGGCTGGGGGCGCTCGCCGGCCTCGCCGTCATCGCGGTGATCGTCGGGGTCTTCGTGGTGACCCGGAGCGGTGATGAGAAGCCGAAGACCGCCGCCGCGCCCGCCGGCTGCCCGGGCGGCTACCCGACCCTGCCCGACGGCGCCGACCGGGCGCTGTGCACCAAGCCGCAGGCCGGCAAGGGCGAGGGCGAGCTGACCGGCCTGAAGGCCACCCCGCTGATCCGGGGCAACGGCGCCGCCGCCCAGAGCGGCCAGCAGATCACGGTCAACTACGTCGGGGTGTCGTACCGGACGGGCGAGGAGTTCGACGCCTCCTGGAAGCGGTCCGAGCCGTTCTCCTTCGGGCTCGGCCAGGGCAACGTGATCCCGGGCTGGGACCAGGGCCTGCAGGGGCAGACCGTGGGCAGCCGGGTGCAGCTGGACATCCCGGCCGACCTCGCGTACGGCGACAAGCCGCAGCGCCCGGGTGCGCCGTCCGGCCCGCTGCGCTTCGTCGTCGACGTGCTCGCGGTGCAGTAGCCCACAGGGGTCTTCCCGGCCGTCACCTACGCCCAGTAGGTTCGGGGTCACCGTGGGCGGTTGCCGCCGCGCCACGGTGACCCCTCACCATCGCGGAGGTGCGCGTGCCGGCGCTGGACGACCCCGGGCGGACCGCCCGGCTGATGTGGACGCACGTCGAACCCGTACACGCGGTCACCTACTTCCATCCGCGTGCCCGCGCCGCGTACGAGGCGGTCGGGCTGCGCGGCTACTGGCGGGGCTACTTCGCCGGCCGGGCCGCCCCGCTCGGGCCCACCGAGGCCGCCCCGGTGATCGCGGCGTTCTTCAACTTCGCCCCGCCGATGGTGACCCGGGCGCTGCCGGCGGTCTGGCGGCTGGCCACCCCGCAGGAGGCGCTGCGGGCCCGGCTCACCGGCGCCGTGCAGGCCCTGGCCGAGCTGACCTACGAGCTGCCCGAGGCACACCTGGCCGAGGCGGCGGAGCTGCTGGAGGAGGCGGCCGGGGCGGTCGAACCCGCCGGCCGGGTGCTCGGCGCCGCCAACGCCGCCCTGCCGCGTGGTGAATATCCCCTGGCCAGGCTCTGGCAGGCGGCCACCACGCTGCGCGAACACCGGGGCGACGGGCACGTCGCCGCCCTGGTCGCCGCCGGCCTCGATCCGGTGGAGACGCTCGCCTGGCGGGTCGCGGTGGACATGCCCCGGCAGAACCTGCTCGGGCGGGGCTGGTCCGAGGAGCAGTGGCACGCGGCCCGGGGCCGGCTGGCCGAGTGCGGCTGGCTCGGCTCCGACGGTGAGCCGACCGACCTCGGGCGGGCCGGTTTCCAGGCCGTCGAGGACGCCACCGACCTCGCCGCCGCCCGTCCCTGGCAGGCGCTCGGCCCGGACCGCACCGACCGCCTCCGCGAACTGCTCGAACCGATGGCCCGCGCCTGCCACACGGTGATCCCGGAGAACAGCCCCATCGGCCTGCCCGCCCTGCGGAGCTGACGCCCCGACCTGGGTCGGGGAGCAGGGTGCGCCGGTGGGAGGTGGAGGGTCGGATCACGGCCCGTCGTCTGCCGTCCGGGCAGCGGTATTTCGACGATTCGGATGTGCGCAGGGTGCTTCAGTCGGGCTTTGACGCCGGGCGGCGGAGGGTTGTGGTGTACTGCCGTGTCTCGTTGCCGGGTCAGAAGTCCGAGTTGGTCTCGCAGGTGGCGGCGATGCAACAGTTCTGTCTCGCTCGTGGTCTGGCCGTGGATGAGTGGATCAGCGAGGTCGGCGGCGGGATGAACCTTCGCCGCAAGAAGTTCCTGGCGTTGATGGACGCCGTCGACCGGGGTGAGGTCGCCACTCTGGTGGTGGCGCACCAGGACCGGTTGGCCCGGTTCGGGTTCGACTTGCTGGAGCATCTGGCGGCGCGCGGCGGCTGCGAGATCGTGGTGGCCAACCAGGAGTCCCTGTCCCCGCAGCAGGAGCTGGTCGAGGACCTTTTGGCCGTCGTGCACACCTTCTCGTGCCGGCTGGACGGTCTGCGCCGCTACGAGAAGGAGTTGAAAAGGGCGGACTTGACCATGGAGGGTGACCGGTGAAGGTCACCCGGATCGCCTACTCGGCCCGACTGAATTCGGGCAAGTACGCCGCCCTGGTGGAGCAGGCCTGTCGGTTGGGTCGGGTGCGTAGCGAGGTGTGGCAGCGTTACGGCTCGGTCCTCGGAGTCGGGTCCGGGTTGAGAGACCGGCAGGTGCGGGACCGGTGGCTGGCCGACGGCACACACGCGTTGTTTGGTGTGCTGGCGAATGCGTGGAAGGAAACCGTCCGCGACGCCATGGCCGACATCGCAGCGAACCTGGAGGCGGCCAAGGTCGACGTCCGGCGGGCGATCAGCCGAGGCACCAACGATCCGGCCGAGCGTAAGCGGATGTTCACCGCGCTGAAGGCGGACCAGTGGGCCAGTGACCCGTTTCTGGCCCGGCAGATGCGTAAGCATTGGAAGCGGGGCCGCAACCGCACACACGATCAGATCGTGGTGCGCGCCGACAAGTACAACACGCTCGTTGACGGGCGGGGCCGGTTGTGGCTGGCGATTGCCGGTCTCGAGCCCCGCAAGATGGTCAGGATCCCGTTGTCCACGACGGTCGCGCCGACGGGTACCTTGCGGCTGATCCTGCGCAGCGGCCGGGTCGAGGTGCACTACCAGATCGACGCGGCGCAGATGCGGTCGTCGCAGCGGCCGTGCGGCGACCGGACGTTGGGTGTGGACAAGGGCTACACCGAAGCCCTGACCGACTCCGACGGCCAGCCCCACGGTGTAGGGCTCGGCGTGCTGCTGACCGCCCAGTCGGATCGGTTGAAGGAACGTAACCGGCGTCGGGCGAAGCTGCGCTCGATCGCGAACACCGCCGCCCTGCGTGGTGACCACGCGAAAGCGCACCGGATCAAGGCCGACAATCTCGGCACGGTGAAGCGGGATCGGCAGGCGGCCCGGCATCGAGCGCGGGTGCGTACGGAGGTCTTCACCGCCGTACACGAGGTCGTCGACGAGGCCGTCACCGTGATCGCCGAAGATCTCACCAAACGCTTCACCGGACGCAAGAAGCTTCCTAAGAACATCAACCGGCGTCTCGCCGCATGGACCAAAGGAGTCACCGCCGAGGCCCTGAAAAGCGTGTCGGAGCGTAGAGGTTCTACGCTCGTTCCCGTCAACGCCGCCTACACCTCACAAACCTGTCACCGCTGCGGCGCCTTCGGCCGACGTAGCGGGGACCGGTTTCACTGCACCCGCTGCGGGGTGGTGTGGCAGGCCGACGTGAACGCCGCGATCAACATCCTGCACCGAGCCGGCGACCCCGACATCGCCCTGCACACCCCACACCACACGGTGAAGCAGATCCTGCAGGACAGGACCGATCGCCACCGGACCAGACTGCCGGTCCAGGACTCCAGCCCAGCCACCGCTGGGCGGAGAGCGAATCATCCGAACCGCTCAACTATGAGCAACGAGTAGGAAGCAGGATGGGCGGGTGACGGTGGATGCGGTGGTGTTCGACCTCGACGGCGTGATCATGGACTCCGAGCCGGTCTGGGAGGAGGTCCGGCGGGCGTACGTGGCCGCGCACGGGGGCACCTGGCAGCCGGACACCCAGCGCCGGCTGATGGGGATGAGCACCGCCGAGTGGGCCGACCACCTCAGCGGCGAGCTGGGCGTCGACCGCGACGCCGGGCAGGTCGCCACCGAGGTGGTCGAGGAGATGACCCGGCGGTACGCGCGGCACGTACCGCTGATCGACGACGCCGACCGGGTCGTGCGCCGGCTGGCCGGGCGGTGGCCGCTGGGGCTGGCCAGCTCGTCGCCGACCCGGCTGATCGCCGCGGCGCTGGCCGCCGCCGACCTGGCCGGCGCCTTCCGGGTCACCCTCTCCACCGAGGAGACCGCGCGCGGCAAGCCCGCGCCGGACGTCTACCTGGCCGTCGCCGACCGGCTCGGCGTCGACCCGGCCCGCTGCGTCGCGGTGGAGGATTCCTCCAACGGGGTACGCTCCGCGGCCGCCGCCGGCATGCGGGTGGTGGTGGTCCCGCACGGGTCGTACCCGCTGGACCCGGACGCCCAGGCGCTCGCCGCCGTGGTGCTGCCGGCGGTGCACGACCTCAACCCTGACCTGGTGGACCGGCTCGGCTGATCCGCCCCCGCAACGCCGTCGACGAAACTCACCGGGACACCTCCGGGGCGTGGACGCCGCCGGACACGCCGCCCGGGCCCGGGCGGGATCGGCGAAGATGGGGACGCGACTGTCGGAGGGAGACGGGGATGAAGGCGATCGTGTACGAGCAGACCGGTGACCCCTCGGTGCTGAAGCTGGTCGACCGGCCGGTGCCGGAGCCCGGGCGCGGCGAGGTGCTGGTCCGGGTGGCCGTCTCCGGGGTGAACCCGACGGACTGGAAGGGCCGCCGGCAGTGGCCGCTGCCGGCCGGCTGGCAGACCCCCGGCCAGGACGGCGCCGGGGTGGTCGAGGCGGTCGGCGAGGGCGTCGACCAGGGCTTGATCGGCGAACGGGTGTGGATCTGGGAGGCCGCCTGGCAGCGCCCCTGGGGCACCGCCGCCGAGTACACCGTGGTCCCGGTCCGCCAGGCGGTACGCCTCGGCTCCGCCTCCTTCGACCTGGGCGCCTGCCTCGGCATCCCGTTCCTCACCGCGCACCGCTGCCTCACCGCCGGGGAGTACATGCCGGACTCGCTGCACGTCGGCGCGCTCAGCGGCCACGTGGTGCTGGTGCAGGGCGGCGCGGGGGCGGTGGGCAACGCGGCGATCCAGCTCGCGCGCTGGGCGGACGCGTGCGTGATCACAACGGTGAGCACCCCGGAGAAGGGGCAGCTCGCGGCGGCGGCCGGGGCGTCCTTCGTGGTCAACTACCGGGAACAGGACGTGGTCGAGGAGGTCCGCAAGATCGCGCCGGACGGGGTGCACACCATCGTCGAGGTGTCCGCCGCGCGCAACGCCGCCACCGACGTCCAGCTGCTCCGTCCCGGCGGCGCGGTCTGCGTGTACGCCGACGACGGCGGGGACGAGGTGACCCTGCCGATCCGGCCGCTCATGGTGCCGAACGCCCGCTGGCAGTTCGTGCTGGTCTACACCGAGCCCAAGGCGGCCAAGGCGCAGGCGGTCACCGACGTGACGGCGGCGGTGACCCGGGGCGGCGTACGGGTGGGCGCGGAGGTCGGCCTGCCGCTGCACCGCTACCCGCTGGCCGAGACCGCCGCGGCCCACCAGGCGGTGGAGGACTCGGTGGTCGGGAAGGTGCTGGTCAGCACCGCCGAGGAGTAGTTCGTGAGCCCATTTCGCGATCACCCGGACAGAGGTGAGCAATTTTCGCGACAATGACGGTGCGGGTCGCCCCGCAGGAACGGGCGGCCCCGGCGCGGTGCGAACGCCGGGGCCGCCCCTGGGGAGCGATGCTCCAGGAGCCGTCCCTACCCGCTAGGGCGACGGGTCGCCGGAAAACGTTACGGCCCGGTCAGCTCCCGGACCTCCAGGCCGCCCTCGGCGTACCGGGACCGGACCACCTTCTTGTCGAACTTGCCGACGCTGGTCTTCGGCACCGCGTCGATGAACGCCCACCGCTCGGGCAGCTGCCAGTGCGCCACCGACTTCGCCAGGAACGCCCGCAGCTCCTCCGCGGTCACCGAGGCCCCCTCGCGGACCACCACGGTGGCCAGCGGACGCTCGTCCCAACGCGGATCGGGCACCCCGACGACGCAGGCCTCCTGCACGTCCGGGTGGGCCATCAGCGCGTTCTCCAGCTCCACCGAGGAGATCCACTCCCCACCCGACTTGATCACATCCTTGGCGCGGTCGGTGAGGGTGATGTAGCCGTCCGGCGAGAGCGTGCCGACGTCCCCGGTCCGCAACCAGCCGTCGCGGAACTTCTCCTCGTCCGGGGTCTCGTCGCCGACGTACCGGGCGGTCACCCACGGCCCCTGGACCTCCAGCTCGCCGACGGCCGTCCCGTCGGCGGGCAGCGGCTCGCCCAGCGGGCCGACGATCCGCGCGGCGACCCCGGCCGGGACCCGGCCCTGGGTGTAGCGGTAACGCCAGGCGTCGTCGCCGGTGGCCCCGGCCGGGGACCGGGCCACCGAGCCCAGCGGCGACGTCTCGGTCATCCCCCAGGCGTGGATCACGTCGATGCCGTGCCGCTCGGCGAAGGCGTGCATCAGCGCGGGCGGGCAGGCCGACCCGCCGACGATCACCTCCTGCACCGAGGAGGTGTCCACGTCGTGGCTGTCCAGGTAGGCCAGCAGGTCGTTCCAGATGGTCGGCACCGCGCCGGCCAGGGTCGGCCGCTCGGCGGCGATCATCTCGGCGATCGGCGCGGCCTGGAGGAAGCGGTCCGGCATGACCAGCGACGCGCCGGAGAGGAAGGCCGCGTACGGCAGCCCCCAGGACATCGCGTGGAACATCGGCACGATGGCCAGCTCCCGGTCGACCGGCCCGAGACCGAAGCCCTCCGGCATGCAGACCTGCAACGAGTGCAGATAGATCGACCGGTGCGAGTACGCCACGCCCTTGGGGTTGCCGGTGGTCCCGGAGGTGTAGCAGAGCGCGGCGGCGTCCCGCTCGTCCACCTCCGGCCACGGGTAGCTGTCGGGGCGGCCGGCCAGCAGCTCGTCCCAGTGGTGCAGGGTGATCCGGTCGCCGGCCGCCGCGACCAGCGGGGCGGGGTCGCCGCCGCCGACCACCACCACGTGCCGCACCGTCGTCATCTCGCCGATCACCCGGGCCAGCAGCGGGATCAGCGTCGCGTCCACCAGCACCACCCGGTCCTCGGCGTGGTTGGCGATGTAGGCGACCTGGTCCGGGAAGAGCCGGATGTTCAGGGTGTGCAGCACCGCGCCCATGCTGGGCACCGCGAAGTACGCCACCAGGTGCTCGTTGTTGTTCCACATGAAGGTGGCGACCCGTTCGTCGCCGGTCACCCCGCACTCGTCGCGCAGGGCGTGGGCCAGCCGGGCGGCGGTGCGGCCGACCTCGGCATACGACATCCGGCGGGGCTCGGCGCCGGTCCAGGTGACGACCTCGGCCGCGCCGTGCACGGTGGAGCCGTGTTCGAGGATCCGGGAGACCTGGAGAGGGGCGTCCATCATCGTGCTACGCATGGGTAACAAGCTAGTGTCGCCAGTCACAGGTTGGGAACCCCCGGAACGCCGGAGGAGCCCAGGGGAAGCTGCGTAAATTGTCGAGGGTGAGCATCTCATGGGCCGACTCGTACGTGGGGCAGCTGCGCGCCCTGGCCGGTGACCGGACGCTGATGTTCGTCGGGGCCCGCGCCGTGGTCCGCGACAACGCGGGGCGGGTGCTGCTGATCCAGCGCTCCGACAACGGCCACTGGGCGCTGCCGGCGGGCGCGATGGAGTTGGGCGAGTCGATCGCCGACTGCGCGGTACGCGAGGTCCGCGAGGAGACCGGCCTGCGCGCGTTGCGGGTCAGCGCCTTCGCCCTCTACACCGGCCCGGACCGCACCCACACCAACATGTACGGCCACACCTACCAGATCTTCACCACCGCGTTCCGGGCCGAGGACTGGGACGGCGACCTGATTCGGGTCACCGACGAGACCACCGACGCCGGCTTCTTCCCCCGCGACGCGTTCCCGTCCCCGCTGTCGGCCTCGGTGCCGGAGACCCTCGCCGACCTCGACGTCTTCGAGCAGACCAACCGGCTCATCCTCAAGTAGTCCCGACCGCGGCCGGCTCCGGCCGACGCGCCGCGACCGGCTCGGACCGCGCGCCGGTGCGTTCGGCTCCGATGCCGGCGGCCACCACGAAGGCGATCCCGACCACCGCCCCGACGCCCGGCACCTGATGCAGCGCGACCAGGCCGATGACCAGCGCGATCGCCGGCTCCAGGCTCATCAGCGTGCCGAAGGCGGCGGTGGTGAGCCGCCGCAGGGCCAACAGCTCCAGCACGAACGGCACCACGGGCAGGAGCACGGCCAGCCCCAGCCCGGCCAGCAGCACCCGCCAGGTGAGGTCGCCGAGGACGGCCGGCCCGACGACGACGGTGGCGACCACGGCGGCCACCGGCATCGACACCGCGAGCCCCCGGATGCCGGAGACCTCGTCGCCCACCCGCTGGGTGAGCAGGATGTACGCCGCCCAGCAGACGCCCGCGGCCAGGGCAAAGCCGACGCCCACCAGGTCCGCCCCGCCCCGCCACGGCTCGGTGAGCAGCAGCACGCCCACGGCGGCCAGCGCCGGCCAGAGCTTCGTCCCGCCCCGCCCCCGGGCCACCGCCACGCCGAGCGGGCCGAGGAACTCCAGCGCGCTCGCCGTGCCCAGCGGCAGGCGGGCCACCGCGGCCATGAACAGGATGGTGACCCCGGCGGTCACCACGCCGAGCGCGACGCAGGCCAGCAGGGCGCGCCGGGTGAAGCCGGACGGGCGGGGGCGGACCAGGACCGCCAGCAGCACGCCGGCCCAGGCCAGCCGCAGCCAGGCGGCCCCCTCGGGCCCCACCTCGTCGAAGAGGGAGACCGAGGCGGCCAGGCCGAGCTGGACGAACATCATCGACGCGACGGCCATCACCGCGCCGGTACGGGTGGGAGCCATGCCCCCAGTAGAGCGACTGCGCACCGTTCACGTCCACGTGTAATTACTGGACGAACCGTTCGGCGATCCTGAACAATCACGGGCATGGACCTCCGCCGCCTGCGACTGCTGCACGAGCTGGCCCGGCTCGGCTCGATGCGCGAGGTCGCCGACGAGCTGGGCGTCACCACGTCGACGGTGTCGCAGCAGCTCGCCACGCTCTCCCGCGAGGTCGGCGCCGCGCTGGTCGAACCGCAGGGCCGCCGGGTGCGGCTCACCCCCGCCGGCCGGCGGCTGGCCGAGCACGCGGTGACCATCCTCGCCGCCGTCGAGGCGGCCCGGCTGGACCTCGACCCGCACGCCGAGCCGGCCGGCACCGTCCGGGTCGCCGGCTTCGCGACCGCCGTCCGCCGGTCGTTGCTGCCGGTCACCGCCGACCTCGCGGCGCGCCACCCGGCCGTCCGGCTGCGCATCCACGAACACGAGCCGGCCGAGGCCTTCGCGCTGCTCGCGACCGACGACGTCGACCTCGCCCTGACCTACGACTACAACCTCGCGCCGGCGCCCTTCGACCGCACGGTCGAGGCGACCCCGCTCTGGTCGGCCCCGTGGAGCCTCGGCGTACCGGCCGACGCCGCCACGGGCCGGCCCGCTCCGGCCACCGCCCCGAAGGTTTTCGCCCGCTTCCGGGAGCACGACTGGATCGTGAACTCCCGCAACACCGCCGACGAGGTGGTCGTCCGGGCGATCGGGGCGATGGCCGACTTCGAGCCCCGGATCGCGCACCGGGCGGACAGCCTGGACCTCGTCCAGGACCTGATCGTCGCCGGCCTCGGCGTCGGGCTGCTCCCGGCCGACCAGCCGACCGTCCCCGGCGTACGGCTGCTCCCGCTCACCGACCCGGAGGCCCGGCTGCGGTCGTACGCGGTCACCCGCCGGGGCCGCGCCGCCTGGCCCCCGCTGGCCCTGATCCTCGCCCTCCTCACGGCGCCCGGTGCCGTGCCCCCGCGCTGATCGATTCCACGTCGAAGACCTGGCGGGGGCCGACACCGCCGGACGCCACCAGGTCGCCGAGTCGATCAGCCGGCGGTCAGAGCATGGTCTGGGACTTGGCCTCCATGTCGGCGGCGGCCTCCTCCTTCGACTCCTTCGACAGGGGCTTGCCGCCGGGGGCGGCAGCCTTGCCGCCGAGCGGGTCGGCGCCGCCGACGGCACCCTGCGGGCCGGCGCCGCGCAGCTGGTGGTCGGGCAGGGCCAGGGTGACCAGCACCGCCAGGATGGCGATCAGGCCGGTGGTCAGGAAGACCATGTGCAGCGACTCGACGAAGGCGGCCTGGATCGCGGCCCGCACCGGCCCCGGCAGGGCCAGGATCGTCGCCGGGTCGTTGATCGAGATTTTCGCCCCGCCCCTGGCCACGACGGCGGCCCGCTCCTGCGGGGGCAGCTGGGCGATGGCGGCCGGCAGCCGGTCGGCGAGCTGCGCGGTGAGCCGGGTGGAGAGCACCGTGCCGAGGATCGCCACCCCGAACGAGCCGCCCAGCGAGCGGAAGAACGTCGCCGAGGAGGTGCCCGCACCCAGGTCGCGCACGTCGACCGCGTTCTGCACCGCGAGGATCAGCGACTGCATGCTCAGGCCCAGCCCGACGCCGATCACCACCATGAAGCCGAAGGCGATCCAGAGCGAGGTGCCCACCTGGAGCCGGGTGAAGAGCAGCATGCCGGCCAGCAGCACCACCGAGCCGGCCACCGGGAACCACTTGTACCGGCCGATCCGGCTCATCGCCCGGCCGGTGAGGACCGAGGTGACGATAATGCCGGCCATCATCGGCAGCATCAGCAGACCGCTGCGGGTCGGCGAGGCGCCCTTGACGATCTGGAGGTAGAGCGGGATGAAGATGATCGACCCGAACATCACCAGACCGAGCACGAAGCCGGCCGAGTTGGCCAGCGCGAAGGTGGCGCTGCGGAACAGCCGCAGCGGCAGGATCGGCTCGGCGACCCGGGCCTCCTGGACCACGAAGAGCACCCCGAGCACCACCCCTGCGACCAGGAGCCCGACAATCACCCCGGAGCCCCAGGCGTACTCGCTGCCGCCCCAGCTCAGCGCGAGCAGCAGGGCGCTCACCCCGGCGACCAGCAGCCCGGCCCCGGCCCAGTCGATGGCGTGCTGGCGCCGGGTGAACGGGATCAGCCGCATGACGTGATAGCAGACGACGATCGCCAGGATCGCCAGCGGCACGTTGATGTAGAAGATCCACCGCCAGTTCGTCTCGGCGAAATAGCCGCCGACCAGCGGCCCGGCCACCGACGAGAGCCCGAAGACCGCACCGAAGAGCCCCTGGTAGCGGCCACGCTCCCGGGGCGAGACCACGTCGGAGATGATGGTGAACGCCAGCGTCATCAGGCCACCCGCGCCGAGTCCCTGGATGCCCCGGGTGACGATCAGCTGGGTCATGTTCTGCGACAGGCCGGCCAGCAGCGAGCCGAGCAGGAACGTGCCGATCGAGAAGAGGAAGACCGGGCGGCGTCCGTACAGGTCGGCCATCTTGCCGTACAACGGGGTGGAGGCGGTGGAGGCGAGCAGGTAGGCGGTCACCACCCACGAGTAGTGGTTGATACCGCCCAACTCGCCGACGATGGTCGGCAGCGCCGTACCGACGATGGTCTGGTCGAGCGCGGCCAGCAGCATCCCGGTCATCAGGCCGAACATGAGCAGGCGGATCTGACGGGCGTTGAGCAGCGGACGGCCCTGGGCTTCCGTGGTCATCCCGCCTTCTATCCCGGACCGTGCGGAACATGCGCCCCGAGCCGGAAAACCCGCCGACAGGACGATCGACCCTCGGCCACCATGCCGGCCGTGACCCTGCTCCGCCGCCGGAGATGTTTGGCCCGGGACCCGCGGGGGAGTCGGCAAGGCATGGCAGGAGCAGCAGCGGAACAGCGCCGGCTCGCCACCGTCGTGGAGAGCTGGCTCGGGCGTCCCGTCCTGGTCGTCGGGGACGCCATGCTCGACGAGTGGCGCTTCGCCGAGTCCGACCGGCTGTGCCGCGAGGCGCCCGCCCCGGTCCTCACCCTGCGCCGGCGCATCTCCGCGGCCGGCGGCGCCGCGAACACGGCGGTCAACGTCGCCACCCTCGGCGGCCGGGCGCTGCTGGTCGCCCCGGTCGGGGCCGACGTGGCCGGCGACGAACTGCACGACTGCCTGGACCGCGCCGGGGTCTGGGACCGTACGGTCAGCCAGCCCCACCGGCCGACCCCCGTGAAGCGGCGGATGCTCGCCGGCAACCAGATCCTGCTCCGGGAGGACTCCGGTGACCTGGAGGACCCGCTCGACGCCGACGGGGTGCGGCGGCTGCTCACCGCACTGGACTGCGCGACCGAGGAGCTGAAGGCCGCCGCCGCCGGCGCGACGCCCACCCTGGTGGTCTGCGACTACGGCCTGGGCGCGCTGCCCGCGCCGGTGCGCGCCTGGCTGGTCGCCAACCGGGAGCGCTACACCACCGTCGCCCTGGACGCGCACGACCTGGCCGACTGGCGGGGCCTCGCCCCGACCGTGGTGACCCCGAGCTTCGCCGAGGCGACCCGGCTGCTGGCCCGGGCCGCCGCCGGCTTCGGCGCCGCACCCCGCCCCGCCGGACGGGGCGCCACCAGCCCGGACCTGCACCTCGACCACCCGCCGGTCGACCCGGCCGACGGCCCGTCCGAGCTGAGCGTCGGCGCGGCCCCGGGCGGCGCCGGCGAACGGAGCACCGGCACCGTCGGCACCGGCCCGACCGGGGAGCCCACGCCCGGCGAGGACCGGGTGGCGATGACCGGCGACGGGTTGAGCGTCACCGGGACCGGGGTCGCGGTGAACACCGCCACCGGCGAGGGCGTCGACCGGGCCGTGCTGGCCGAGTCGCGGCTGGAGGAGCTGCGCGCACACACCGGCGCGGACGTGGTGGCGGTGACCCTGGACACCGAGGGGGCGGTGGTCGGCGGGGCCGACGGCGAGCCCCGACGCAGCCACAGCACCCCCGTACCGGCCAGCCACGCGGTCGGCGCCGGCGACGCGTACCTGGCGGCAATGACCCTCGCGCTGGCGGCCGACGCGCCGCTGCCGACCGCCGCCCAGCTGGCCCAGCTCGCCGCTACCATCACCGTGGGCGACACCGGCACCTGCGTCTGCCGTCGGGAGGACCTGCTCGCCGCGCTCGGCACCACCCCGGACGGTACGGCCCACCCGACGCTGGTCGGCCCGGCCGAGCTGGACGCGATCGCCACCGACCACCGGCGCGCCGGCCGCTCGATCGTCTTCACCAACGGCTGCTTCGACGTGCTGCACCCGGGGCACGTGCGCTACCTGGAGCAGGCCCGGGCGCTGGGCGACCTGCTGGTGGTGGCGGTGAACTCCGACGGCAGCGTCCGCCGGCTCAAGGGCCCGGACCGGCCGGTCAACCCGGTCGAGGACCGGATCACCCTGCTCGCCGCGCTCTCCTGCGTGGACCACGTGGTGGTCTTCGAGGAGGACTCACCGGCCGCGTTGATCGAGACCGTCCGGCCCGACGTGTACGTCAAGGGCGGCGACTACCCGCCGGAGATGGTGCCGGAGGCACCGCTGGTCCGCCGGCTCGGTGGCCAGGTCCGCACCCTCGGGTACGTGCCCGACCGCTCCACCTCGGCGATCATCGACCGGATCCGCGCCCAGGCGGCCCCGTCGCCGCAGCCGCCGCAGCCGACCCGGTCGCCGCAGTCCGGGAGCTCCGTGACCCCGCAGCGCATGGGCAGGTCGGCGTGAACCGACCGCTCGACCTCGGCAGCGCCGAGGAGTTCCGTCAGCCCCGGCAGCTCGACGTGCTGATCCCGACCTGCAACCGCCCCGCCGAACTGGCGGTCACCCTCTCCGGGCTGGCCGCCCAGCAGGGCGTACCGGGGTTCGGGGTGGTGGTCAGCGACCAGTCCGACGGCGAGCCGGCGTACGCACACCCGGCGGCGGCCACCATGGCCCGGGCGCTGCGCCACCGGGGGCACCCGGTGCTGCTGACCCGCCGGCTGCCCCGGCGCGGGCTCGCCGAACACCGCGCGTACCTGCTGGCACGGTCGGCGGCCCGCTACGTGCTCTGCCTCGACGACGACGTCTGGCTGGAGCCGGGCACCCTGCACCGGCTGGTCACCGCGATCGGCGAGCTGGGCTGCGGTTTCGTCGGCAACGCGGTGCACGGCCTGTCGTACGCCGACGACGTGCGCCCGGAGACCCACGGCCACTACGAGGAGTGGGACGGACCCGTCGTCCCCGAGCGGATCCGCCCGGACACCCCGCAGTGGCACCGGGCGTCGATCCATCCGGCGGCGAACCTGCTGCACGTGACGCGGAAGCTGAATCTGCCGCCGGGCGCCTGGCGGGCGTACAAGGTCTCCTGGATCGGCGGTTGCGTGCTCTACGACCGGGCGGCGCTGGTCGACTCCGGTGGCTTCGACTTCTGGCGGCGGTTGCACGAAAAGCACCAGGGCGAGGACGTCGCCGCGCAGCTCGCGGTGATGGCGCGCCACGGCGGCGCCGGCGTGCTGCCCAGCGGGGCGTACCACCTGGAGTCGCCGACCACGGTCACCGAGCGGGAGGTGGAGGCCTGGGAGGTCGTGCTCGCCCAGTCCGACACCCCACAGCCGGCCTGAACTCCGCGGTCCGTGGCTCAGCGCGGCGCGCCCGGCTCCGGGCGGAGCAGTTCGGCGGCGGCCTCCAGCACCTCCACCGCCGGCACATCGGTGACGAACGAGTCCCGGTGCGGGCAGTCCCCGTCGCCGGGCCGGTGCGGGTAGATCCCCGGGGTGCAGTCGACGCCGCACACCGGGCAGTGCGTCGTCCAGGAGGCGATCGGCCGGTGCCGGGCGCGCAGCGGCGTCGCCCCGTTGATCAGGTTGCCCAGCCAGTAGATGCCGACCGTCGAGGTGCCGACCGCGCCGGCCAGGTGCAGCGGGCCGGTGTCGTTGGAGACGACCAGCTCGCAGCCCTGGTACGCGGCGGCCAACCCACCGAGGCTGAGCGTGCCGACCTGCGGGCGCACCGGCACGCCGGCCGCCACGACCACCGCGTCGACCAGTTCCCGCTCGGCGGGGGTGCCGGTGACCAGCACCTCGTACCCGTCGCCGTGCAGCGACCGGGCGACCTCGCCGAAGCGTCCGGCGGGCCAGCGGCGGCGGGTGTCGGTGGCCCCCGGGTGCAGCGCCACCCGCGGCCGGTCCGGCTCGCCGAGCACCGCCAGCGCCTCGGCCCGGTCGGCGTCGGTGACCGCCAGCGCCGGGATGATGGTGGTCGCCGGGGCGCCGACCAGGGCGACGACCTCCAGGTAGCGGATCACCTCGTGCTGGTAGTAGACGTACCGGATCCAGCGGTCCAGCGGCGGCGCGTCCTCGGCGCGCAGCCCGGCGGTGACCCGGGCGCCGAGCCGGCTCATCAGCGGGTTGGAGTTCGCCCCGCCGCCGTGCACCTGCAACGCCAGGTCGATGCCCTCCTTGGCGGTCCGCTCCAGGAATTCGTCCAAGGAAGCGGGCGTCTCGCCCGGGCCGAGGTCGCGGATGCCGGGGGCGGGCGGCACCACCAGCACCCGGTCCACCGGGCCGGGCCGGTCGCGCCAGAGCTCCGCGTGCCATGGCGCGCCGAGCAGCACGATCTCCGCCTCCGGGTACGCGGCCCGCAGCGACTCCAACGCGGGCAGCGCGAAGATGAAGTCGCCGAGCGCGTTGGCGCGCAGCACGGCGATGCGCCGCACGTCGGGCACGCGCTCGCCGACCGGACCGAGCAGGGACGCGGGTGCCACCGGAGAGCTACGGCCGGTCGATCTCGTCGGCGGTGGTGTCCGGGTGGTGCAGTTCCCGGTCCGCCGCCGGATCGACCAGGCTGCTCGTACCACCGGCGGCCGGACCGCCGCGGTAGCCGCCACGGCAGACGGTGATGGTCCGCAGGCCGGGGCGCTTCGCCCGCGGCAGGCGGACCCGCAGCAGGCCGTGGTCCATCACCGCGTCGATGGCGTCCGGGTCCACCCGGGACGGCAGGTCGACCCGGTACTCGAAGCCGCGGGTCTCGACACCGCCGGGGATGCCCTGGTCGGCGTTGACCTCGGCCTCGGAACGGGCCCGGACGCAGAGCTCCCGGTCGTCCAGCTCGACGGCGACCTCCTCCGGCGCCACCCCGGGCAGCCGGACGATCACCTCCCAGCCGTCGGCGACCTCGGTCAGCTCGACGTCCGGCGAGCCGCCCCGGCCGCCGACCAGCCGGCTCAGCTCCGAACGCAGCGACTGGAGCTCTCCCATCAGGTCCCAGCCGTGCTGCCGGCCCCGCCAGCCCCGGCCGAGCCCGCCGGCTTGTTCCGTCATCGCGTGTCTCCGATCCGCTGGGTGGCCGCCGGGGGGCGCAGTGAGCTGGGGGCGTCGAGGCCGGCCTCCCGGTCCACGCCGACGCCGAGCCGGTCGACCAGCTCACCGCCGAGCCAGGCGCTGACGCCGAGGATGGCGACACCGACCACCTCGATGGCGATGAGCGCGCCACCGGCCGCCCGGGAGGGGGCGTTGAGCCGGACCACCCAGACGGCCGCGAAGAGCAGGATGACCGCCACGTTCGCTGCGGCGTGGGTGAGCGCCACCCGCTTCGCGCGGGTGCCGGCCGGGATGGCGAGCAGGTCGAACGACCCGGCCGCGGCGGCCAGCAGACCGCCGATCAGGCCGACCGAGATGTTCCAGTACGCCACCTCGCCGAGGAAGTCGGGGCCACCGACCGCGTCGATGATGTCGAAGAGCGTGCCGACGACCAGGAGCGCCACCGGGAACATCACCAGCATCGGATGCACGGGGTGACCCAGCGCCTTCAGACGGCTCTCCATGGTGGGCCTCCACTGCTCGCATCGGGGGCTGGGTGAGCCGTACCCGCCGCTCCGGTGGGCAAACCTCACGCGCGCCACGCCCGCATAGGCTGACGGACGGCGGTCGGCGTCCTGCCCGGCCACCAAGAAGGTCAACGGACGGGGGAGACGGACGTGACGGTGGAGATCACCTCGCACCAGGAGCTGCGTGACCTGCTGGGGGCGCCGATGCCCCGGGCGGTCGCCAAGGAACGCGTCGTGCTGCACGAGCGGGACCGGCAGTGGCTGGCCGCGTCCCCGTTCTGCCTGATCGCCACGGCCGGGGCGGACGGCAGCTGCGACGTCTCCCCCAAGGGTGACCCGGCCGGCTTCGCGATGGTGCTGGACGAGACGACCATCGCCATCCCCGAGCGGCCGGGCAACCGGCGGGCCGACGGCTACCGCAACATCCTGGACAACCCGCACGTCGGGCTGATCTTCCTGATCCCGGGGCGCACCGACACGTTGCGGATCAACGGCCGGGCGCGGCTGCTGCGGGACGCGCCGTACTTCGACGACATGGTGGTCAAGGGGCACCGGCCGGTCCTGGCGGTGGAGGTGGCGGTCGAGCAGATCTTCTACCACTGCTCCAAGGCGTTCCTCCGCTCCGAGCTGTGGCAACCGGAGACCTGGCGGCCGGACGCGCTGCCGCCCCGGCCCCGGCTGATCAAGGAGGTGGAGGCGGTGTCGGAAAGCCTGGCCAACCTGGAGCGCCGCTACGGCCCGGAGTACCTCGACTCGTTGTACCGGGGGTAGCGGCGACCGCCCGACAGGGTCAGCCGAGCCACTCCTTCCTGCGTGCTGATCCAGACGCAGGTCTCCCGGTTGTCGAGCAGCCAGCCGACGGGACGGCAGCTCCGGCCGCCGTCGGCGGCCGACCAGCCCTGACCGGCCAGGTGCTCCCACATCCGCCCGGCCACCTGCTCCGCCGGCTCGCCGGCCGGCTGCTGCGACCGTCGGTGGCCTGCGCGGGGTCGCCGTGGGTGAGCCGGCGGCGCTGGACTTCCCGCGCGACCAGCAGCGTGGCGACGACCCCGAGGAAGAGCAGGACGCACGGCTCCGCGGCCGCCCGGAGCTGGGCGGCGGCGAGGGCAACGGTGCCGACCGCGACCGCGAGCAACGCCGCCAACACCACCGCGCTGAGCCGGCGGTTACGGGCGACGGTCAGCCAGGCGAGGAACGCCGCCGCTACGGCGACCGAGGCGAGGAGCAAGGGTAGATAATCGACTGTTCCGGGAAATGGCGCGACCCCGTTCCTGCCGCCGCGTCCCGTCGCTGAGGTGCCACGACCTCCCGGGCCCCCGGGCAGGGCGGTGTCCCGTGCGGCGCTGTCGAGCTGATGTCGTTAACGGATCACGCTCCCGGGCGCCTGTGGGGACGGCGCGACGGCGGCTGGTCGGATCAGCGGGTGGGGAGAACAATGCGAAACGACCGCTGACCTGCGGCGGCGAACTCCGGCCAGTCGTCGGGCTCGTCCGAGGCGATGTGCTCCGGATTGGGCACCCGCAACTGGACCCGCACCGTGGGGACGAAATCGTGCAGCGATGTGCTCAGTCTCGTCTCCGGCGGCGCGCCGTCGAGCTCCGCCGCCCGCTCGTCCTCGTGCCCCTCGACGACCCGGAGCAACGCCCAGGAATGGCGTACGACCATCCGGGCCGCGCGTTGCACCCGCTCGTCGCCGACGAGCCAAATCTGCTCCAGCAGGGTCGGGTAGGGCGCCGATCCATGGCCCGGGCACTGGCTGATCGCCAGCTCGCCGCCATCGGCGAGACCGTAGCGCTGGCGCAGCACCTTGGAGTGCAGGTCTGGCTGCGCGGCGGCTGGGCGATGGACTGCGGGACATTGACCGCGACTTCGACCCGATGGCCGACGAGCAACTGTTGCTGGCTGTAGAGGTGTGCTGCAACCCTGCCTGAGGATTGCGCGTCCAAGCAGAGATGGAAACCTCGATCAACCGCCCAACCGAGTGCGATGGGCTGATGCCGCCGCTGTTGTCGCCGTCATTGTCACGCTGATCCTGACTGCCCGCCAGCTACGTCCGCTCGCCGAGGCGGCGGCCTTCCTCGCTCGTACGGGCGAAACGGTGACCGCCGTGCCGGCGGCGACCTGGCCCCGCGCTGCCGCGTGGGTCGCGATCAGCATTGCCGTCTTCGCGCGGTGGCGGACCGCTGCCGCCCTGGGCGCATGGTCGGCCGTGTTGTACGAAATCGTCGTGGTGGCAACGCGCATCAACGGCGACCCGGGCTACGTTGCGCCGCTTCACCTGCTGGTATGGCCACTGCTGCTGGCGGTCGCGGCAGCAGTGTCGTTGAGCGTGTCCGCTCCGGTCGGCCGCGGCCTGGACCTGCTGGTGCGCCGTGGGCGTTGGCTGCTCGCAGTCGTCGCCGCGTTCACCACCCTCACGGCGACGGCGATTCCTCTACTCGGGGAGTACATCGGACCGTCACAAGCAGACTCCATCGATCCGGGGTTCCACCCCGTGTTCGTCGTCTCCTCTCGGCTCGGCGGCGCTGTTGTCGGCCTGACGTTCGCGGTCGTGCTGGCTCTGGCCCTGGCCACCGTCCTGGGCGTCGATCGGGCCCTGCGCAGTCGAGTCGTTACGCTGATGGGTGCGGGCGCCGCCGGAATCGTTGCGATCCACCTGGGCCTGCCAAGGCCATTCGGTGTGTGGGACGTGCCGGTGGCGTCGGGACCGACGCAGGCCGTGCTGCTCGTGATGGGACCGGGGCTCGTCCTCAGCGCTGGCCTGTTGTTGATCCGGTCTGGCGAGCGGCCCGCACAGCAGCGCCCGGACAAGACCTGAGAGTCTCCTCGTCGAGCAGTCGTGGGCCGTCCAGGCTCCCGGGCGGGGATCCCACCGACCATCACGCCGTGCTGACGACGCGTACCGCCGAGCGCGCCATGAGTCAGGGAAGTTGATACTGGGGACATGGCTGAGCTGGCACTGCCGATCCGTACCGAGCGACTGCTACTTCGTCAGTACCGAATCGATGACGTGGATGCCCTGCTCGCCTACTACAGCGACCCGCTCGTTGCTCGCTACATCCCGTGGGAGCCGTGGTCGCGCGAGTTCGCGGCCAAGGTGGTCGCCAGGCGCATCCACAGCTCGGGCATCACCGGGGCCGAGTCCCGTCTGGCGCTGGTGGTGGAGCACGAGGGCGAAGTCGTCGGCGATGTCATTCTGTGGCCGGCCGACGAGACGCTGTCTCGCGGGGAGATGGGCTGGGCTTTCCACCCGTCGGTGGCGGGCCGGGGATTTGCCACCGAGGCAGTTGGCGCGCTCATCGGCGCGGCCTTCGATCACTGCGGCATGCACCGTGTCATCGCTCACGTCGATGCCCGGAACGAGGCATCGGCGCGCCTGTGCGAACGGGTGGGCATGGTCAAGGAAGCGCACCTGCGCCAGGACCACTGGACGAAAGGCGAGTGGACGGACAACGTGATCTACGGACTGCTCGCCGAGCAGTGGCACGGTTAGCTCTGCGGGTCAGACGGGAGAGGGCGGCATGGTCGCCCTCGGACGGTCGAACCGTCGACCTGAGCATTACGAGACCAAGTTGCCCACCACGGTCTACCTGGCGTGGCCTGGCCGGGACCTGTGAAACGCCTCTCGGCAACTCCTTGATCTCGTCGCTCAGGCAGTGTGGCGGCCGCGGCTACCCTTCACGCGTGGTGATCACAGACGAAGGCGTGGCTGTTACGGCAGCGCAAGCGGGAGCTGCAGTCGTGCGGGCCATGTACGGGGCGTCTCTGACGCGCTTGGAGAAGTCCGGGGGTGACTTCGCCACTGCCGCCGACATCGAAGCGGAGAATGCCATCCTCGACGTTCTTCGCTCCGCGCGGCCGGAGGATGCCGTGACGGGTGAGGAAAGTGGACGCACGGGTGCCAGCGTCACGGAGCGCATGTGGCTGGTCGATCCCTTGTGCGGCACGCTGAACTATGCCGTCCGTAACATGCTGGTCGCGGTGAACGTCGCGCTGCGGATCGGTTCGAACGTCACCGTGGCGGCCTCAGCCGACCCGTTCGCCGATGAGGTGTTCTGGACGGACGGCACTCGCGCATACGTGCGCCGCGACGGTGTGGACGAGCAGCTCAGGCCATCGGCCGAGTCGCGGTTGGTGGATATCAACCTCGATCCGCCGTTTCCGAACGCTCCCGGCTTCCGGGCTGTGCGGCTGCTCGCCGAGCCGGGGTTCGTCGAACGGTTCCGCCCACGCGTGGTCTCCACCACCCTCGCAGTGGCCTGGGTGGCAGCCGGCCGACGAGCCGCATACGTCACCGATGGCCACCTGCGGGACAGCGTGCACTTCGCTAGTGGGATCGCCTTGTGCCAGGCCGCGGGATGCGTGGTGACCGGTATTCAGGGGCAACCGCTGCACACCGGCGCGGGCGGGCTCGTCGTGGCGGCGGACCATGAGACGCACGCCGACCTGGTAGCACTTGTCGGCAAGCAACTTCCACCTGGTCGTTGATCAGCGGTTCGGCAGGTAAGAAGCGCTGGACCGGTGGGAGCGCGTATTCGGGCCGGGGCTCGGGGTGACCATCAACGATTGGCGCCATCTTTCCGTCGGGCAACAGCAGAAGGGACGTGACCGACCTGGGAAAACGGCGAAGCCCAGGCCGATGACCTGGGCTTCTGTACCGAGCCGCCTGACGGAATCGAACCGTCGACCTACGCATTACGAGTGCGTCGCTCTAGCCGACTGAGCTAAGGCGGCAACGATCGTCAAGTGTACGGCACCCTCCGCCCACCGGCCGAGGGGGTTCCCCACCCGACACCCGGGGACCCGGACACCGCGATCGGTCGTTCGCCGGACAGCGATGGCGGCGCGTCGGCGCTACGCTCCGGCGCGTGACCGACGATCACCCCACGTCCGGGCCCGACGTTCCCGCCGAGCACGCCCTCGGCGAGCGGGCCGCTCGCCGGCCGCGCAGCCTCGATCCGGTGGAGTTGGGCTTCACCCCGCGCAAGCCGGTCCCGTGGCTGGCGCCGTTCCTGCTGATCAGCACCGGTATCCGTACGCTGCTGGCGATGCTGTTCGGGGCGTACCTGGACAAGCGGGAGCTCCAGAACGCGCTGGATTCGAAGATCGCGAAGCAGGTCGGGCCGGACGGCGGGCTCTGGCTGGACTACGTGGCCGACCTGGGCGACGGCTTCAACGCCACCTACTCGGTGGCGTACCTGCTCGCGCAGCCGGAACTGGAGGTGGACGGGCACCGGCTGCCCCGGGCGCAGACCCTGGTGATGGGGGGCGACCAGGTCTACCCGTCGGCGGCGTACGAGGCGTACGAGGACCGGTGCAAGGGGCCGTACCAGGCCGCGCTGCCCGTGACGCCGCCCGCGCGGCCGACGCTCTTCGCCGTGCCCGGCAACCACGACTGGTACGACGGCCTGACCGCCTTCCTGCGGCTGTTCGTCCGCTCCCGGGACCGGCATTTCGGCGGCTGGGGCACCGGGCAGTCCCGGTCGTACTTCGCGGTGGAGCTGCCGGCCAACTGGTGGCTGCTCGGCCTGGACGACCAGTCCGGGTCGTACCTCGACGACCCGCAGCTGGCCTACTTCGACGAGGTGGCCCGCCGGTTGGGGCCGCAGAGCCGGGTGATCCTGGCGGTGCCGGCGCCGACGTGGGCCAAGTCCGTCGACCATCCCACCGCGTACGACTCGATCGACTACTTCGTGCGTACCATCATCGCCCCCACCGGCGCGCACGTGCGCCTGCTGGTCTCCGGCGACCTGCATCACTACGCCCGGTACGCGGGCCCGGAGCGGCAGCTGATCACCTGCGGGGGCGGCGGGGCGTACCTCTACCCGACACACAAGCTCCCGGAGCGGATCGAGGTGCCGCCGAAGGACACCCTGTCCCGGCGGGCCAGCGCCACCCGCCCGTACGACCTGGTCGCACGCTATCCGGACGCGGCCCGCTCCCGGCGGTACGGCTGGGGGATCTTCCCCCGGCTGCCGTTCCGCAACCCGGGCTTCACCACCCTGCTCGGCACCCTGCACACGCTGCTGATGCTGGCCATGGCCGGGGTGGCGGCGAACCGGACGGACAGCACCGAGCAGCGGCTGTTCAGCGTCCCGCTGGTGATCATGCTTGGGGTGACGCTCGGCGCGGGCCTCTTCGCCAAGCCGCCGAGCGCCGGCGGCAAACGGCACGCCCGGCACTGGATCCTGGGGGTCACCCACGGGCTGGCGCACGTCGGGCTGGCCGCCGCCGGCACCTGGGCCTGGCTGGCGCTGCCCTTCTACGACTGGCCGTGGCCGCTGCCGGTGGTCGCCGCGGCGGCCGTCTACGGCCCGGTGATCGGTCTGGTGTCGAGTCAGGTGGTGGCGGCGTACCTGCTGGTGGCGGGATCGTTCGGGGTGAACCTCAACGAACTCTTCGCCGGCCAGGGCATCGAGGACTCGAAGTCCTTCCTCCGGATGCGCATCACACCCGACGGCACCCTGACCATCTACCCGATCGCCGTCGACCGGGTGTCCCGCGACTGGCAGTTGAACCCCGACCAGTCCCCCACCGCCTCCTGGCTCACCCCGAAGACCACCCTCACCCCCCGCCTGGCCGAACCCCCCATCACCCTCACCTGACCCGAACACCCGCGGTCATGGCGCACGCCGACTGGATCATCGACCTCGGGCCCTGCGCGTCGATCATGAAATTAGCGGCAGCGGGAGCGATCAACATCGCCGCCAACTTCATGATCGACGTCGGGAGGTGGGGCCCCACGGGAGGGCAGGGCTGGCGGGGCTGGCGGGGGGTGCGGCTGCCTCGTATCAATTGGCGAGCGCACGCTACATCGAGGGCTGGTCCTCGTAGGCTCGGCGCGATCCGCAGACATCGGACAGGGCGCATCGCTTCAAGGACCCGTCGGAGATCTGCCGGACAGTGACCGTCTCGCTCGGGGGATGACGGGATACGACCTTTGCTGTCCCCTCCGGCGTCTCGACCCGCTGGCCAGATACGGGGTAATTGCTGCTCTCACCATAAAGAGGATGCTCATACTTCAAGCAGCACATCAGCCGGCCGCAGGCGCCGGAGATCCGCAGCGGGTTGAGCGGCAGATCCTGGTCCTTCGCCATCCGGATGGTCACCGGCTCGAAGTCGTTGAGGAAGGTCGCGCAGCACAGGTCGCGGCCGCAGGAGCCGATGCCGCCCTGCACCCGCGCCGAGTCCCGGGCGGAGAGCTGGCGCAGCTCGACCCGGCACCGCAGGGTCGCGCCCAGGTCGCGGACCAGTGAGCGGAAGTCCACCCGGTGCGGGGCGGTGAAGTAGACGGTGGTGCGGTCGGCCGCCCCGTCGCCGTCGCCCAGGACGTGGTCCACGGCGACCACCTTCATCGGCAGCCCGTGCTCCCGGATCAGCCGCTTCGCGGCCACCTTCGCCTCGGCCTTGCGCCGGCGCAGCAGCTCGTCGCGGCGCAGGTCCTCCTCCTGGGCGAGCCCGGCCAGCTTCGGGAAGCCGTCGGTGTCCTCCGACACCCACTGCGCCGCCCAGACGCACTCGGCCACCTCGGGACCGTCGTCGGTGGGGACCAGCACCCGGTCGCCGACCTGCGGCCGCAGCTCACCGGGATCGAGGTAGTAGAGGCGCCCGTACCGGTTGAAGCTGACCGCGCAGAGCATGCCCATGTGCTCCACCCTACGACGGACATTCGGCGTCGGCCCGGCCACCCGTCGCCGGACGGTTACCCCGTGCAGCCATTTACAATCGTCGACTCGCTTGGTTGGGCCTCGCCCGGACGGCTGATTCGGGCCCGGCGGCGAGACAAACGCCCGGCGGGGGCGTTGAGTGGAGGCAGACCTGCGGGGGGTGCAGGAAATGGCCACGGCGCCGCCGCCGGGCCCGGCCCAGGCCGGGCGTGGGCAGGCGGCGCCGTGGGCCATTCACCTCTCAGCGGCCCACCCGGGTGGTGGTGTCGTAGCGGACCGGGCCAGCCGTTGGCGCCCGCCAGGTCGACTCGGTCAGGCTCGGCGACCACTGGAGCAGCAGCGTCTCCGCTCCGTCGTACGCCACGCCCAGCACCGACAGCACCCGGGTGGCGATCTCCGCCGCCGCGCCGGTGCCGGTGCCGGACTCCCCGCCCGCCGCGGTCGCGGCGAGCACGCGTACCGCCTCGGTGGAGCCGAGCACCTCGGCGAGCATCCGGGCCACCGCCAGCCGGCTGCCCTCCACCCAGTGGGCGAGCGCGTCGGCGTACCCGGCGGTCGACTCGATCCGCCCGACCAGGCTCTCCGGCCCCTCGTCGAGGTGGCGCAGCAGCGCCGAGCGGGCCTCGTCGTACGTGGACGCGGCCGGACCGGACCACAGGCCCGGATCGGTGAGGGCGGCGCACGCGTCGTCGTACCCCCCGACGAGCCGGCGCACGGCGTGCCCGGCGGTCGCCAGCGGTGCCGGCTGCAGGTCGAGGAAGGCGCGCAGCGCGTCGCCGGGCAGCACCTGCATGCGGCGCAGCAGCGGCCACAGCCGGTGCCCCTCGGGAGCGCCGGCGGCGAGCAGCTGGTCGACCCGGCGGAGCAGGTCCAGGCCGGGCTCGGCGAGCCGGTCCAGGGCGTCCATCAGTGCTCCCCGGACAGCCGCCGGCGGGCAGTGTCGTCGACGCTCGCGTAGCGGTCGGCGGCGCTGCGCACGGCGGCGGCCGCGGCGGCGAGCCGGGCGGAGGCCGCGCCGGCCTCCCGGGCCCGGTCGCCGGTGGCGGCGGTCCACTGCTGGTGCAGTGCCCGGCCGACCTCGCCGGGCCGGCCCGGGGCGTCCGCGCCGAACGCCGGGTGGGCCGGGTCGGTGGCGGTCACCGTGCGGGCGAGCACGGCCAGCGTGGCGCTCGCCTCCTCCAAGCGGGCGGCGAGGGCGCGCAGCGCGTCCATCTCAGGCCCCCGCCAGCGGCCGGTACGCCGCGAAGGTCTCGTTGTGCAGCTTCTCCCGGGCCCACTGCGCGGCGTCCGCCGCGGCGGTGACGGCGGCCCGCACCGAGGTGGCGACGTCGCGCGGGTGGCGGGCGTGCAGCGGCCCGAGGAAGCGGACGTCGGTGATCCGGCCGCCGGCGGTCACCACCACCTCGACCAGCCCGTCCGGCGAGCGGACGGTGACCTCGACCGTGTTGACCGCCTGGTCGAACTCGGACTGCAGGGACTCGATACGGCGGTAGCGCCGCACCGCCTCCTCGATCCACGCCTCGTCGATCTCGCGCGGCATCGGTTCTCCCCCCGGCCGACATTCACCCTGCGTGCCGTCACCGTCACCGTCACCACGGCACACCGGACCGTACCGCACGCCCCCGACGCGTGTCGATGCCTGTGGACGAGGGGACTATCCCTTCCAGAGGGCGAGCATCATCGCCTCGACGGCGATCCGGGGCTTGACGTTCGCCTCGATCGCCGCCCGGCACTCCAGCACGGCCTCCAGCCGCCGCAGCGCACCCTCGGCGTCCCACTTCTGCGCGCCGGCCTCGGCCATGGCGGCGGTGTCGGTGTGCACCGGGGCGACCGGGGCGCGCAGCGCCATGGTGAGCGCGTCGCGGTAGAAGCCGGCCAGGTCGACCAGGGCGCGGTCCAGCGCGTCCCGCTGGGCGCGGGTGGCCCGCGACTTCTGCCGCTTCTCCAGGTCCTTGAGCTGCCCGGCGGCGCCGCGTATGGCGCCGGCCGCGCCCCGGCCGGTGCCGCCCGCGCCGAGCGCGGTCTGCAGCGCGGCCCGCTCGGCCGCGTCGGCCTCGGCCACGGACGCCTCCGCCTCCGCCTCGGCCGCCTCGATCAGGGCGGACGCCGCGTCGAGCGCGGTGCCGACGCCGGTCAGCCGGCGCGGCACCGCCAGCACCGCGTCCCGGCGTCGCCGCGCCTCGGGGTCGCGGGCCAGCCGTCGGGCCCGCCCGACGTGCCCCTGCGCGGCCGCCGCCGCCCAGTGCGCCACGTCGGGCGCGATGCTGTCGCGGCGCACCAGCACCTCGGCCACCGCGGCGGCCGGCGGCTGCCGCAGCGGCACGACCCGGCAGCGCGACCGGATGGTCACCGACACGTCGTCCGGGTGGGTGGACGGGGCACAGAGCAGGAAGACGGTACGCGGCGGCGGTTCCTCGATCGCCTTGAGCAGCGCGTTGCCGGCAGCCTCGGTGAGCCGGTCGGCGTCCTCGATGATCACTATCTGCCAGCGCCCGCCGGACGGGGTGCTGGCCGCCCGGAGCACCAGCGCGCGCATCTCGCCGACCCCGATGGAGAGCCCCTCGGGCACCACCAGGCGCACGTCGGCGTGGGTGCCGGCCATCGTGGTGTGGCAGCCGGGGCACTCGCCGCAACCGGTGCCGTACGCGCACTGGAGCGCGGCGGCGAAGGCCCGCGCGGCCACCGACCGGCCGGAGCCGGGCGGGCCGGTGAAGATCCAGGCGTGGGTCATCCCCCCGCCCGGGTCGACCGCCGGGTTGGCCGGCGGCCCCTCAGTCTCGGCCTCCTCGGCGAACGCGTCCAGGTCGGCTCCGGTGGTGGCGGCTGGGCGGCCCGCCCCGACACCGGCCGGGTGCGCGGCGGCACGCAGCACGGCGGCGGCCGCCGCGGCGGCGCGGCGCAGGGTGCCGACCGCCTCGTCCTGGCCGACCAGGTCGGCGAAGACGTCGGGCATCAGGTCCGGTGCTCCATCGTCACCAGCTCCGCGTCGGATAACTCGGGCTGCACCGAGGTGTCCGGCCCGTGGGCGGGGCGCGGGTGCACGATGCCGGCCGGATCCACCAGGAACTCCTCGACCCGGCGGGCGACCAGGCCGGAGATCTCCTCGGCCGGCCGGGAGGCGTCCAGCACCAGGTAGCGCTTCGGGTCGTTGGCGGCGAGGTCGAGGAAGGCGTAGCGGACCCGCTCGTGGAAGGCGAGCGACTCGGCCTCCAGCCGGTCGGTGCCCTGGTTGCGGGAGGCCACCCGGGACAGGCCGGTGTGCGGGTCGACGTCGAGCAGCACCACCAGGTCGGGCTTGAGCCCGCCGGTGGCCCACGAGGAGAGCCAGGAGACCTCCTCGACCGGCAGCGTACGGCCGGCGCCCTGGTACGCCAGGGAAGAGTCGACGTACCGGTCGCTGATCACCACCGCGCCCCGGACCAGCGCCGGACGGACCACGGTGGCGACGTGGTGTGCCCGGTCGGCGGCGTAGAGCAGCGCCTCGGCGCGCGGCGAGGGCGGTTCGGCGCCGGCGTTGTCGAGCAGCATGGAGCGGATCCGCTCGCCCACCCCGGTGGCGCCCGGCTCGCGGGTGACCACCACGTCCCGGCCCTGGCCGCGCAGCCGCTCGGCGAGCCTGTCGAGCTGGGTGGACTTGCCGGCGCCCTCGCCGCCCTCGAAGACCACGAAGAGGCCGCTGGAGACGAAGTGCTCGGCGGGCATCAGGGGGCGACCCCGGATCGAGCCCCAGAGGTCGGCGAGGACCGGCACGCCCTTCTTGTCGTCCATCTGCCCGAACGCGCTGATCCCGGCGAAGATGCCGGCGGCGCCGGCGGCGAGCAGCAGCAGCCGGGTGGACGAGACGGAGATGCCGAGGTCGGCGATGGGCAGCTTGCGGGAACCGCCGACGCCGACCAGGAGGCTGCTCAGCGCGATGGCCAGGATCAGCACCAGCCGGGTGCCGATCTGCACCACCGCGAAGACCCGGCCGCGCACCTCGTCGGCGACCTCACCGCCGAGCAGCGTGGTGCCGGCGAGGAAGGCCATCCCGGCCCCGGCGCCGACCAGGATCGCGCCGAGCATGGCCATCGACAGGTGGATGGCGAAGGCGAGCACCAGCACGGAGGCGCTGGCCAGCACGATGCTCATGCCGAACCAGCGGCGGCGGGACATGTCCCGGACGACCATCGGGCCGAGCCCGATGCCGAGGGCCAGGCCGATGAAGATGGCCCCGAAGAGCATGTAGAAGGCGGCGTCGCCGGCGCCGAGCGAGGCGGCGAAGAACTTGGCCGTGCCGATCACGATGCCGCCGCCGGCGAACGCGCCGAAGATGCCGAGCACCAGGCCGCGTACCAGCGGGGTCTGCCTGATGAACTGCCAGCCCTCGGTGAACTGACGCAGCACGCTCTGCTCGGTGCGTTCCCGCTCGTCGACCCGCGCCTGGCTGATCTCCTTGATGCCGAAGGCCACCACCAGCGCGGTGGCCAGCCGGGAGAGGGAGTTGAACCAGAGGGCGAGCTGGGCCGGCTCGGCCCAGCCCGGCATCTCGCCGCCGGTCACCGCCCGGACGCTGCGGTCGAGCACCGCCAGGGCGATCGCGGCGGCCACCGGGGTCAGGCCGTACGTGGTGATCAGCGTGAGCTGGTTGGCGGTCTCCAGCCGGGCACGCGGGATCAGGTTGGGGACCGCGGCCTCCTTGGCCGGGATCCAGAGCAGGGTGAGCGTCTCGATCAGGAAGGTGGCGACCGCCGCCCAGCTGACCACCACGCCACCCCTGGCCCCGGTGAGCGCGAGCAGCGGGATCGAGGCGAAGAGCAGGAAGCGCAGCAGGTCACAGATGACCATCGTCCAGCGCCGGTCGAAGCGGTCGGCGAGCACGCCGGCCACCGGGCCGAGCACCAGCGCCGGCAGCAGCCGGACCGCGATCAGCGTGCCGAAGGCAGCACCCTTGGCGGTGCTCCCGGAGACCTGGGCGGCGGCGAAGACGGAGGTGGCGAGCAGGCCGAGCCAGTCACCGAAGGAGGCCGCGCCGAGCACGATCCACAGCCGGCGGAACGGCCGGATACGCAGCACCGAACGGATCGCGGCCGCGCCGGACCGGTCGGTCTGGGCTCCGGGCTGCGCACCGGACGACGACACGCCGGGCGACTCGCCGTTCTTCTGGCTTTCGATGGCCGTACCTCCACGTGCCGGCCCAACGCTGGGCAGTCCCGGTGGAACACTCTAGTCCCGGTGGGGGGCCTTCCCCGCCGGCGACATTCTCCTGCTCGCCGAGCCTAGGCTGCCGCGACCAGCAACCGCAGCCCGGCGGTACACGAGGGTATTTCGCGTTACTATCCCGGACAGTTAGCGTGCAACCGTGGCCATCGACAGTGACATCCTGCGCGAGCGCCTCGACCTGGCGACCGCCCACCTCGACCCGCCGTACGCCGTGGTCGACCTCACGGCCTTCGACGCCAACGCCACCGCGCTGGCCGACCGGGCGGGCGGCAAGCCGGTCCGCGCCGCCAGCAAGTCGATCCGCTGCCGGGAGCTGACCGCCCGGGTGCTGGGTCGGCCGGGCTGGGCCGGCGTGCTGGCGTTCACCCTGTCCGAGGCGATCTGGCTGGTCCGCGCCGGGGTGATCGACGACGCGCTGGTCGCGTATCCGACAGCGGAGCGGGCGGCGCTCGCCGAGCTGGCCGCCGACCCCGCGCTGGCCGCGGCGGTCACCCTGATGGTCGACGGCACCGAACAGCTCGACCTGGTCGACGCCGTCCGCGCTCCCGGCAGCCGGCCGGAGCTGCGGGTCTGCCTCGACCTGGACGCCTCCTGGCGACCGCTGGGCGGGCGGGTCCACGTCGGGGTGCGCCGCTCACCCGTGCACAGCGCCCGGGCCGCCGGCGCGCTCGCCGCCGCCATCGCCGCCCGGCCAGGCTTCCGGCTGGTCGGGCTGATGGCGTACGAGGCGCAGATTGCCGGCCTCGGCGACGCGCCACCGGGACGGGCGGTGCTGGGCGCCGCGATCCGGGTGGCGCAGCGCGGGTCGTACCGGGAACTGCTGGCCCGCCGGGGCGCGGCGGTCGCGGCGGTACGCGAACACGCCGACCTGGAGTTCGTCAACGGCGGCGGCACCGGCAGCGTGGCCGCCACCAGCGCCGATCCCGCGGTCACCGAGGTCACCGCGGGATCAGGCCTGTACGGGCCGACGCTCTTTGACGCGTACCGTGCCTGGCGGCCGACCCCGGCGGCGTTCTTCGCCTGCGCGGTGGTCCGCCGGCCGGCGCCCGGACTGGCCACCGTGCTCGGTGGCGGCTGGATCGCCTCCGGCCCGGCCGAGCGGAGCAGGCTGCCCCGGCCCTGGCTGCCGGCCGGCCTGACGCTGGTCGGCACGGAGGGGGCCGGTGAGGTGCAGACCCCGCTGGCCGGCGCGGCGGCGGCCGGGCTGCGGGTCGGCGACCGGGTCTGGTTCCGGCACGCCAAGGCGGGCGAGCTCTGCGAGCACGTCAACGAGCTGCACCTGGTCTCCGGTGACGAGGTGGTGGCCACCGTCCCCACCTACCGCGGCGAGGGGCACGCCTTCCTCTGACCGGGGCCGCCCGGCCCGGCTGTCAGCCGGGCTGGACGGGTTCAGCCGCGTCCACCTGGCGGTGCAGGTACTCGCGGACCAGGGCCTTGGCCTCGGCGAGGACCCGCTCGTCGCCCTCGGGCCGACGGTGGAACGCCAGCTTGATCAGGGCGTCCGCGGCCTCGACCGCGATCTCCAGGCAGAACCGCAGCCGCGGCTCGTCGGTCATGCCGAACCGCTCGGTCAGCACCCGGGCCAACTGGTCGGCGATCACGCCGTTGTTGTCCCGCTGCTCATCGAGCAGGTGCAGGTCGACCACGTCGCCGAAGTGCAGGGTACGGAACCCCGGAACGATGCGGTGCATCGTGATGTACTCGTCGATCCCCGCGTCGACACCGTCCCACCAGTGGGTCAGGTCGTCCGAGGCGCACCGCTCGTCGAGTCGCTGCAGGTAGGACTCCATCGTGCGCAGGGTCAGCGCCTGCACGATCGCCCGCTTGTCCGGAAAGAACTGGTAGACCGACCCGATCGCCACATCGGCGCGCTCGGCGAGCAGCGTGGTGGTCAGCCCTTCGTACCCCACTTCGTCGACGAGTTCGGCACAGGCATCCAACATCCGCTGGACCCGCGCGACACTTCGACCCTGCACCGGAACGCGGCGCAGCGGCCCGGTCGTGGCGGCTGGTGTGGACACTCGGCGCCACCCCCCTTCGACGGAAGAAACATATCCACATGTCACGAATCCGTGACTACCGGTACAACGAGCGGACCTCGATTGCGGTATTTACCAGGGACAACGTTCCTGATATGAAGTCAGTTCACATTCATGTCGAGGAGCGCCGATGGCCGGTACCGCCACCACATGGTCCAACTGGGCCGGCAACCAGCACAGCATCGCCACCGCCATCCTGCGCCCCACCACGCTCGACGGCGTCACCGAGGCCGTCCGGGACGCCGCCGCCGCGGGCGAACGGATCCGGGTGGTCGGCAGCGGCCACTCCTTCACTCCGATCGCCGTCACCGACGGGCGACGGATCGAACTGACCACACTGGAGACCGATGTCCGGGTGGACCGCGACGACCGCCTCGTCACCGTGCCCGCCGGGATGACCCTGCGCGCGCTCAACGCGCTGCTCGCCACGCACGGGCTGGCGCTGCCGAACCTGGGCGACATCGACGCCCAGACGGTCGCCGGCGCGATCTCCACCGGGACCCACGGCACCGGAGCCCGGTACGGCTGCCTGTCCACCTTCGTCGCCGCGCTGACCCTGGTCACCGGCACCGGCGAGGTGCTGCGCTGCTCCGCCGACGAGCGGCCGGACGTCTTCGCCGCCGCCCGGGTGGGGCTGGGCGCGCTCGGCGTGCTGGTCGAGGTGACCCTGCGCTGCGTCGACGCCTTCGTGCTGCGGGCCCACGAGCGCCCGGCCCCGCTGGACTCCGTGCTCGCCGAACTGCCGACGCTGGTCGACACCCACGACCACGCCGAGTTCTACTGGTTCCCCTACACCACGCGGGTGCAGGTCAAGACCAACGACCGGGTGCCCGCCGACGACCGCCCGCTGCCCCGGTGGCGGGGCTGGCTGGACGACGACTTCCTCGCCAACACCGTCTTCGCCGGGGCCTGCCGGCTGGGCCGCGCCGTGCCGGCGCTGGCCCCGGCCATCAGCGCGGTCTCCGCCCGGGCGCTCACCGAACGCACCTACACCGGCCGCTCCGACACGGTCTTCTGCACCCCGCGCCGGGTCCGCTTCATGGAGATGGAGTACGCCCTGCCGCGCGCCGCCCTGCCGTCCGCGCTCGACGCGCTCCGGCGGATCGTCGACGGGCTGCCGTTCAAGGTGCTCTTCCCGGTCGAGGTGCGGTTCACCGCCGCCGACGACATCTGGCTGTCGCACGGGTACGGCCGGGAGTCCGCGTACGTGGCGATCCACCAGTACGTCGGCATGCCGTACGAGCCGTACTTCCGGGCCTTCGAGGAGGTGGCGACCGACCTCGGCGGCCGACCTCACTGGGGCAAGCTACACAACCGGGACGCGGCGTCACTCGCCCCCGCGTACCCCCGCTTCGGCGACTTCCTGGCGGTCCGCGACCGGCTGGACCCCGACCGTCTCTTCACCAACCCCCACCTGGACCGCGTCCTCGGCTGAATGCCCCGACGCGCTCGACGGCTTCCGGTCCGACTGACCCCGTGGTGCCTTGGTCGGGTCCTCTGGAGCTGATGACGCAGACGACTCACCCTCGGCCGGTGGGACACCGTCGCCGCGACGCCCCCTCACCGGGGCCGCGCGCCGCAGCGCCTGACTCGTCTACGACATCAGCTCTACAGGGCCGCGACACCCGGGCACGAGCACAGGGCCGCGACACCCGGGCCGTGACAGCAGCCCGGGGTCGGGCGTCACTCCGTGGGGCTGGCCGCCTTCTTCGGGGCGGCCTTCTTCGCCGGGGCCTTCTTCGCCGCCGTCGCCTTGGCGGTGGTGGCCTTCTTGGCCGCGGTGGACTTGGCTGCGGCGGTCTTCTTCGCCGCCGTCGCCTTCTTCGCCGGGGCCTTCTTGGCGGCCGCCTTCTTCGGCGCCGGGCCCTTGGCCCGCTTCTCGGCCAGCATCTCGGAGGCCTGCTCGATGGTCAGCTCGTCCGGGGTCTGGCCCCGGCGCAGCGACGCGTTGACCTCGCCGTCGGTCACATACGGCCCGAACCGGCCGTCCTTGATGATCAGCGGCTTCTCGGTCAGCGGGTCGACGCCCATCTCCCGCAGCGGCGGCGCGGCGGCACGACGCTGGCGGGCCTTCGGGGCGGCCAGCAGCGCGAGCGCCTCGTCCAGCGTGACGGTGAACATCTTGTCTTCCGAGTCCAGCGAGCGGAACTCGTCACCACGCTTGACGTACGGGCCGTAGCGGCCATTGCTGGCGAAGACCTCGACGCCGTCGGGGGCCAGCCCGATCAGGCGGGGCAGGCTGAGCAGCTTCAACGCCTCGTCGAAGGTGAGCGAGTCTGGCGTCTGCGAGCGCAGCAGCGAGGACTTCCGCTCGCCGCTGGCCACGTACGGGCCGAAACGGCCGGACTTGAGCAGGATCGGTTCGCCCGTGGCCGGGTCGTCGCCGAGCTTGCGCTCGCCCCCGCCGCCCAGGAAGAGCTCGTGCACCTTTTCCGGGGTCAGCTCGTCGGGCGCCAGCCCCTCGGGAATCGGTGCCCGGTCGCCCGGGGCGCCGCCCTCCTCGCCCTCCGCCTTCGGCGCGGGCTGCTCGCCCGGCACCGCCCGCTGGAGGTACGGCCCGAACCGGCCGACCCGGACGACGACCTCACGGCCCTCGTCGTCGGTGAAGAGTGGAATCGAGTTGACGCTGCGCGCGTCGATCTCGCTGAGGTTCTCGGTGACCAGCTTCTTCAGCCCGCCGGCGTGGGCGATGGCCTGGTCGCCGGTGCCGTTGGCGCTGCCGAAGTAGAAGGAGGTGAGGAAGTCGACCGCCGCGTGGTCACCACCGGCGATCTCGTCCAGCTCGTTCTCCATGCTGGCGGTGAAGTCGTAGTCGATCAGGCGCGGGTAGTGCCGCTCCATCAGCCCGATCACCGCGAACGCCAGGAAGGACGGGATCATCGCCTGGCCGCGCTTGACCACGTACCCGCGGTCCTGGATGGTCTGCATGATCGACGCGTACGTCGACGGGCGGCCGATGCCCAGCTCTTCGAGGGCCTTGACCAGGGACGCCTCGGTGTAGCGCGACGGCGGCTGGGTGTGGTGGCCCTGCGCGGCCAGCTCGTCGGCGGTCAGCGGCTGGTCCTTGACCAGGGTGGGCAGGCGCCGCTCGGCGTCCTCGGCCTCGGCGTTCTCGTCGTCGCTCGACTCGACGTACGCCCGCAGGAAGCCCGGGTCGGTGATGGTCTTGCCGGTCGCGCCGAAGTCCGCCTCCTCCTGGGCGGAGGAGACCGCGCGGATGCGCACCGAGACGCTGGAGCCGACCGCGTCGGTCATCTGCGAGGCGATGGTGCGCCGCCAGATCAGCTCGTAGAGCTTGAACTCCTCGGCCGAGAGCTCCTTGGCCACCTCGCCCGGGGTGCGGAAGTTGTCCCCCGCCGGGCGGATCGCCTCGTGTGCCTCCTGCGCGTTCTTCACCTTGCCGGTATAGCGGCGCGGCTCCGGCGGCACGCTGCGCTCGCCGTACAGCTCGACGATCTGCCGACGGGCCGCCGAGATGGCGGTCTCCGACAGGTTCACCGAGTCGGTACGCATGTAGGTGATGTAGCCGTTCTCGTAGAGGCGCTGCGCGGTGCGCATCGTCTGCTGCGACGATAACCGCAGCTTGCGGGCCGCCTCCTGCTGGAGGGTGGAGGTGATGAACGGCGCGTACGGGCGGCGGCGGTAGGGCTTCTCCTCGACCCGGGTGACGGTGAACGGCCGCCCCTCCAGCCGGGCCGCCAGGCCCCGGGCACCACCGGAGTCCAGGTGCACCACACCGGCGCCGGCCCTGACCCGACCCGTGGTGGGCTCGAAGTCCTTGCCGGTGGCGATCCGGTCGCCGTTCAGCGCGACCAGGGTGGCGTTGAAGGTGCGCGGGCCCTCGCCGGCGTTCGCCACCGCCAGGGTGGCCAGGATGTCCCAGTACTCGGCGGTGCGGAACGCCATCCGCTGGCGCTCCCGCTCGACCACGATCCGGGTCGCCACGGACTGCACCCGGCCCGCCGAGAGCTTCGGCATGACCTTCTTCCACAGCACCGGGGAGACCTCGTAGCCGTACAGCCGGTCGAGGATGCGGCGCGCCTCCTGGGCATCGACCAGGTCGCGGTCGATCTCGCGCGGGTTGGCCACCGCCGCCTGGATCGCCGGCTTGGTGATCTCGTGGAAGACCATCCGCTTGACCGGCACCTTGGGCTTGAGCGTCTCCACCAGGTGCCAGGCGATCGCCTCGCCCTCGCGGTCCTCGTCCGTCGCCAGGAAGATCTCGTCGACCTCCTTGGCCAGCTTCACCAGCTTGCTGATCTGCTGCTTCCGGTCGGCGGAGACCACGTAGAGGGCGTGGAAGCCGTTGTCGACGTCCACCCCGAGCCGGGCCCACGGCTCACCCTTGTACTTGGCCGGCACGTCGGCGGCGTTGCGCGGGAGGTCCCGGACGTGGCCGAAGCTGGCCTCCACGACGTATCCCGGGCCGAGGTAGCCCGAGATCGTCTTGGCCTTCGCCGGTGACTCGACGATGACCAGACGGGTGGTTCCAGCGTTGCTCGGCACGTCTCTCCCCGACCTCACTCCTGCTCCATGCCCGATTCCCGGCCGTGTTGCACCCCACCCGACCACCGCCGGTCCGGATGTCCAACGTAACGCGCCGCCGGGGTTTCGGGTTTCGCGGGCGGCAAACTGCGTCCGCGCGGCGTGCGCCACCGGCGCCGCGGGGCTCCACGGGCCGGACGGCGCCACCGTACACCGTGGGTAGGGCACAAGGCGGGCCACTGTGATGATGGCGGGCCCTCGGCCGAGGGCCACCGGGCCGTTCTACCGGGCGAGCCGCCGCCCGGCTGTCCCCGATCGGACACCTCGGCGCCGCGCCCACCGGCCGGGGCGCGGGGCCTGCTTGCGCCCACGGGCGGGGTCAGGGCGGGCGGGCCGTCAGGCGGGCAGCGCAGGCCAGTCGGCCGGGGGCGCGGCCTGCGGGCGGTCACCGACCAGCTCGGCCAGCCGGGTCAGCCGGCGCCGCCCGGTGATCCGGTACGCCGGGCCGCCCTCGCCCGCGTCGAGCAGGGCCGCCGGCAGCCCCACCGCGGCCAGCGCCGCCCGCACCACCGGCCACCACTCCTGGTCACCATCTCCGAGCCGGAGCAGGAAGCCCGCCGGGTCGGCGGCGCCGGCGGCGGCCAGCCAGAGCCGCAGCCGCCGCCCGTTGAGGTGGAAGCCCTCGGGCGGGCGCTTGCGGCCGGCGTCGGCCAGCCAGGCCGCGGCCAGCGGGGCCAGCGTCCGCGTGTACGAGGTGCGCACGGCGTACCGCTGATCTTCGGTCGCCTCCCAGCTCGCGGCGAGCCCGCGCAGCGCCAGCTCGGCGACGAGCACGTGCACCCGCCAGGCGGCGTCGACCACGATCGACAGCCGGGCGGTACGGCCCATCCGGACCACGCCACCGGGGCCGGCGAGCAGGCCGGCCAGGTCGGCGACGGACGGGTCCGCCGCCTCGGTGCCGAACAGCGAAAGCTGGCGCACCGGTTCGGGGGGTGAGTCGGGAGGGGTCAGCGACACTCCGGGACCTCTGCGAAGGCCTGTTTGAGCTCTTGTGAGTTGAGCCGGCTGGCGTCCAGCGCGCTCGCGTCGTACTCCTTCGTGAGCGTCTCGACCGTGGCCCGGACGCCGTCGTAGAAGACGGTGGGTGCGCCGGTGCCGAGCCCGTCGATGGTGTCGCGGGCCCGGCCGTACGCGTCCCGGACCTTCTCCAGGGTGGTCCGGAACCCCCGCGAGACCTCCTCGCCGTGCTCGGTCTCGGGAACGCCGGCGTCGGCGACCTTGCGCCGGGCGGTCTCGCTTGCCTCCTCCGCGCCGGCGAAGAGCCGCACCAGGTTCTCCTTCGCCTGCGCCGGGGTGGTCTGCGCGGTCATCTGCTGGTCGGTGCTGCTGGTCAGCTTGCTGATCTCGGCCCGCCAGGGGGTGAGCGCCTCGCAGACCGAGGCGGCCCAGGCGCGCGGACTGGGCCCGCCCCCGCAGCCGGCGACGGCGAGCACGAGCGTGGCCAGGACCACCGTGAGCTTTCCGGCGGCTGTCGCCCGGCACGTACGCATGCGTTGCAGCGTACGGCCTCCGCACGGATGCGCCACCGCTCAGGTTTGCCGCTGCGGGCGCGACGGACGGGCTCCCGGCCGGCGGTGGGCCGACCGGGAACCCGCGGTGCCGTCGGTCAGGCGCTGACCGTCTCCGCCCGCTCGGGGCTACCCGCACCGGAGTCGCCGTCGGAGGAGTCCATCGCCACGCCCTTGCGCTTGCTGAACACCACCGCGGCCACCACGATCAGAGTCGCGACCAGCGCGATCGCCACCCGCAGCGGGGTGTTGCGGTCGGTGCCCACGCTCCAGGCCACCACGGCCGGCGCGATCAGCAGCGAGACCAGGTTCATCACCTTGATCAGCGGGTTGATCGCCGGGCCGGCGGTGTCCTTGAACGGGTCGCCGACGGTGTCGCCGATGACCGTCGCGGAGTGCGACTCGGAACCCTTGCCGCCGTACGCGCCGTCCTCGACCAGCTTCTTGGCGTTGTCCCAGGCGCCACCGGAGTTGGCCAGGAAGACCGCCATCAGCGTGCCGGCCCCGATCGCGCCGGCCAGGTACGACGCCAGCGCGCCCGGACCGAGGCCGAAGCCGACCGCGATCGGCGCGAGGATGGCCAGCAGACCGGGGGTCATCAGCTCGCGCTGCGCGTCCCGGGTGCAGATGTCGACCACCTTGCCGTACTCGGGGCGCTGGGTGCGGTCCATGATGCCGGGCAGCTCGCGGAACTGCCGGCGGACCTCCATCACCACGGCGCCGGCCGAGCGGGACACCGCGTTGATGGCCAGCCCGGAGAAGAGGAAGACCACCGCCGCGCCGATGATCAGGCCGACCAGGTTGCGCGGGTTGGCCACGTTCAGCGCGTTGAGGATCTCGGTCCCGACGTCCCCGACCCCGGCGTCGGAGTACGAGGTGCGCAGGGTGTCGGTGTACGAGCCGAACAGCGCGGTGGCGGCGAGCACCGCGGTGGCGATCGCGATGCCCTTGGTGATCGCCTTGGTGGTGTTGCCGACCGCGTCCAGCTCGGTGAGGATCCGGGCGCCGTTCTCGTCGATGTCGCCGGACATCTCGGCGACGCCCTGGGCGTTGTCGGAGATCGGGCCGAAGGTGTCCATCGCGACGATCACGCCGACGGTGGTGAGCAGGCCGGTGCCGGCCAGCGCGACCGCGAAGAGCGAGAGCGTGATGGAGCTGCCACCGAGCAGGAACGCGCCGAAGACGCCGGCGCCGATCAGCAGCGCCGAGTAGACCGCCGACTCCAGGCCGATGCTGATGCCCGCGAGGATGACGGTGGCCGCGCCGGTCTGCGAACTCTTGCCGATGTCCTGCACCGGGCGCCGGTTGGTCTCGGTGAAGTAGCCGGTCAGCGCCTGGATGGCGGCGGCCAGCACGATGCCGATCACGACCGCGCCGATGGCCACCAGCCGGGGATTCTGGTCGACGCCGGTGAGGCCGCCCTCCAACTCGCCGAAGGTGGCCGGCAGGTAGGCGTAGGCGGCGACCGCCACCAGCACCGCGGAGATCACCGCGGAGAGGTAGAAGGCCCGGTTGATGGCGGTCAGGCCGTTGCGGTCGGACGTGCGCAGCCGGGTGATGAAGACACCGACGATGGCGACCAGCACCCCGATGGTGGAGATGATCAACGGGAAGACCAGCCCGTCCCCGCCGAACGCGGCCCGGCCGAGGATCAGCGCGGCGACCAGGGTGACCGCGTACGACTCGAACAGGTCGGCGGCCATGCCGGCGCAGTCGCCGACGTTGTCACCCACGTTGTCGGCGATGGTGGCGGCGTTGCGCGGATCGTCCTCGGGGATGCCCTGCTCGACCTTGCCGACCAGGTCGGCGCCGACGTCGGCGGCCTTGGTGAAGATGCCGCCGCCGACCCGCATGAACATGGCCAGCAGGGCGGCGCCGAAGCCGAAGCCCTCCAGCACGGTGGGGGCGTCGCCCTTGTAGATGAGGACGACCATCGCGGCGCCGAAGAGGCCGAGGCCGACGGTGAGGAAGCCGACCACGCCACCGGTCCGGAAGGCGATCTTCATGGCGGCCTCGCGGCCGCCCTGGGCCTCGCGGGCGGCGGCGGCGACCCGCAGGTTGGCGCGGGTGGCCAGCCACATGCCGGCGCCGCCGATGGACGCGCTGAACAGGGCCCCCACCACGAAGAACGCCGACCGGCCGAGCTTCACCGCGAGCTGGCTGCCGTCGGTGTCGTGCACCGGCAGCAGGAACAGCAGCACGACGGCGACGACGACGAAGATCGCCAGCGTCCTGAACTGCCGGAGCAGGTACGCCGAGGCGCCCTCCTGCACCGCTCCGGAGATCTCCTGCATGTTGGTGGTGCCCTTACCGGCTGCCAGCACGGCCTTGGTCAAGGCGGCGGCGAAGACGAGTGCCACCAGCGCGATCACCGCGGCGATGACGACGTACGTCAGGTTTCCTCCGGAAAGGGACAGCGCGCCGCCTTCGGCGGTCAAGGTCCCGGACATCTATGTCCTCCTGTACCGAACACTGTCGCGCCGGCCAGCGGACGTACTGACCCGACGCCTGGATGCGGTTGCGCAAGCGCCCCAACCCACCCCACCGGACCAGCGATGAACGCACATACCCGCTGGTTGCGGGAAGGATCACTTGCTGACAACCCCGGTACTGTAGCCCCGCCGAGTGTCGGAGGTCACATCTGGGGGACACCGTGTCTGGATGATCTTCGTAACTGTGTTAGGAGGAAGAATCTGATATAGGAGCCCATCAGCACGTCGAGGCCGCGACCCACGCGGGGTCACGGCCTCGACGGCGGAAAGTAAGGTCAGCGGCCGATCGGCCACACCATCCGGACCTCGGTCCCGACCCCCTCGTCGACCGGGCGGACCTGCAGGTCCTCCACGAAGCCGGCGAGCAGGGCGAAGCCGACGCCCGTGGTCAACGCCTCGTCGGTGAGCGACTCGTTGGCCAGGTCGTCGGCGTTCAGCGCGGCCAGCCCGATGCCGGCCTCGATCGGCGCGCGGTCCACCACCCGCACCGAGTACGCCCCGGAGTCGGACATCTCCACCAGCACCGGGTCGGGCAGCCCGTACTGCTGGTGCAGGGCGACCGCGCGGGTGCACGCCTCACCGATGGCCAGGCGGACCTCGTCGAGCAGGTTCTCGCGTACCCCGGCCCGGCGGGCCACCGCCACCCCGACCAGGCGGGCGGTGCGCACGTGCACCGGAGCCGGCGAGAAGGAGAGCCGGACCGTCGCCATCACGCGCCGGCGCCGGTGGGATCCGCCGCGATCGCCGCCTCGACCGTGGGGTGCAGCGGGAACACCTGGTCCAGCGCGGTGATCCGGAAGATCTTGAGCAGTGGCTCCTTGTCGGAGACCAGGGCGAAGGAGCCACCGGCCGAGCGGAGCCGCTTGAGGGCGCCGACCAGCACACCCAGGCCGGTCGAGTCGAGGAAGTCCACCCGGCCGAGGTCGACGACCACCCGTCGGGCGCCACCGTCGATCAGATCGAGGAGCCGTTCGCGCAGTCGGGGGGCGGTGTAGACGTCCACCTCACCGCCGACCTCGAGCACCGTGTGCTCCCCCACGGTGCGGGTCGCCAGCGACAGCTCCATCAGCCCCTCCTCGCAAGAGTCGTAAACTCTCCTGGGCATCTAACCATCCCCGCCGGATAACCATCCCCGCCGAACAGCCTCTGGTCACCGGCGGAGGCCCCTCCTCACCCACACCCCCGGTTGAACACCTCGAACACCAGTGCGAGAGTGCATGACGTGAACCCCGCAGCCACCGTATCCGCAGGTCCCGGCCCCGGGCGACCGCCGACGGCGGCGCCGGGCGACCTGCTGCGCCGGCTGCGCGCCCGCCACGACGCCGACCCGGTCACCCACGTCGAGCGGGTCCCGGCCCGGCCCGGCGAGCCGGCGCCCTGGCCGGACTGGGCCCCCGAAGAACTGCGGGCGGCCCTCGCCCGGCGCGGCGTGGTCGCGCCCTGGCGGCACCAGGCCGAGGCCGCCGAGCTGGCGTACGCCGGGCAGCACGTGGTGGTGGCCACCGGCACGGCATCCGGCAAGTCGCTGGCCTACCAGCTGCCCGCGCTGGCCACCCTGCTCGCCGACCCCCGGGCCACCGTGCTCTACCTGGCGCCGACCAAGGCACTCGCCGCCGACCAGCTCCGCGCCGTCGCCGGCCTGGAACTCGACGGGGTACGCCCCGCCACCTACGACGGGGACACCCCGCGCGCCGAGCGGGAGTGGATCCGCCGGCACTCCCGGTTCGTGCTGACCAACCCGGACATGCTGCACCACGGCATCCTCCCCGGGCATGCGCACTGGTCCGGTTTCCTGCGCCGGCTGGCGTACGTGGTGATCGACGAGTGCCACACCTACCGGGGCGTGTTCGGCTCACACGTCGCCCACGTGCTGCGCCGGCTGCGCAGACAAAGCGGAAGTCCGGGCCGCGCTTCCTCTTCCGCGCTCGCGGGCTCGCGCAAGGCCCCCGTCTTCGTGCTGGCCTCGGCGACGTCGGGCGACCCGGCGACGGCGGCCGGGCGGCTCACCGGCCTGCCGGTGGCGGCCGTCACCGAGGACACCTCGCCGCGCGGCGGGGTGACCTTCGCGCTCTGGGAGCCGCCGCTGCTGCCCCGTGATCCCGCCGCCGAGGCCGTGGACCTCGCGCCGATGCGCCGGTCGGCGCTGCGGGAGACCGCCGACCTGCTCGCCGACACGGTCGCCGAGGGGGTACGCACGCTCGCCTTCGTCCGCTCCCGCAAGGGCGCCGAGGTGGTGGCCGCGAACGCGCGGCGCGCACTCGACGAGGCGGTGCCCGGGCTCGGCGACCGGGTGGCCGCCTACCGGGCCGGCTACCTGCGCGAGGAGCGGCGCGAGCTGGAACGGGCCCTGCTCCACGGCGACCTGCTCGGCCTCGCCTCCACCAACGCGCTCGAACTCGGCGTCGACCTGGTCGGCCTGGACGCCGTGCTGATCTGCGGCTGGCCGGGCACGAGGGCGTCCCTCTGGCAGCAGGCCGGTCGGGCCGGCCGCTCCGGCGACGAGGCCCTGGCGGTGCTGGTGGCCCGGGACGACCCGCTCGACACCTACCTGGTGCACCACCCCGAGGCGCTCTTCGGGCGGCCGGTCGAGGCAACCGTGCTGGACCCGGCCAACCCGTACGTGCTCGCCCCGCAGCTGGCCTGCGCGGCGGCCGAGGCCCCGCTCACCCCGGCCGACCTGGACCTCTTCGGCGACGGCGCGAAAGAGGCGGTCGCGGAGCTGGTCGCGACGGGGGCGCTGCGGCAGCGGCCGACCGGCTGGTACTGGCGGCACCGGGAGCGGCCCGAGGTGGACCTGCGCGGCTCCGACGGCGCGCCGGTCTGCGTGGTGGAGGCCTCGACCGGGCGGCTGCTCGGCACCGTCGACGGCGGATCCTCGCACTTCCTCATCCACCCCGGCGCGGTCTACCTGCACCAGGGCGTCTCGTACGTGGTCGACTCACTGGACCTCTCCGACGGGTGCGCGCTGGTGCACGCCGAGGAGCCCGACTGGTCCACCCACGCCCGCGACGTCACCTCGCTGTCGGTGGTGTCCGTGCGGTCGTACGTCGACGCCGGGCCGGTCGGGCTCTTCCTCGGCGAAGTGGACGTGACCAGCCAGGTGGTGTCGTACCAGCGGCGGCGGATCGCCTCCGGCGAGGTGATCGACACCCGGCCGCTGGACCTGCCGGCACGGGAACTGCGCACCGTCGCGGTCTGGTTCACCCTCTCCCCGCAGTCGCTGGCTCTTGCCGGGGTGGAGGCCGCCGACATCCCGGGCGCGCTGCACGCCGCCGAACACGCCGCGATCGGGCTGCTGCCGCTGATGGCCACCTGCGACCGCTGGGACATCGGCGGTCTCTCCACCGCCGTGCACCCGGACACCGAGGCCCCGACCGTCTTCGTGTACGACGGGCACCCTGGCGGGGCGGGCTTCGCCGAGCGGGCGTACGGGACGGCGGCGGCCTGGCTGCGCGCCACCCGGGACGCGATCGCCGAGTGCGGCTGCGAGGCGGGTTGCCCGTCGTGCGTGCAGTCGCCGAAATGCGGCAACGGCAACAATCCGCTCTCCAAGCCGGACGCCGTCCGGGTCCTCGACGTGGTGCTCGCCAACCTGCCGGGTGACGCCTCACCGTCGCCGGCCCTGCCGCCCGACGCCTCACCGTCGCCGGCCCTGCCGCGTGACACCTCACCGCCGCCGGCCCTGCCGGGTGACGACTCTCCCACGCCGGCCGATCTGCCGGCTGCCTCGCCTGCGGCTGCCGGTTCGCCGGGTGCCGGCTCGCCCGCGCCGGTCCTGCCGCGTCAGGACGACCGGGCGGCCGAGCGGCCGAGCACGGACGCCGACGTCGGCGGGACCGGCTGATCCTCCTCCCTTCCGGGATGCGTGCATGAGCTGCACGGCGGTGGGGCATTGACAGATGGCAGCTCTTCCATAGACCGGCGTCCGGCCCTTCGACGGCGCTCACCCATCAGCCGACCCTGCTCAAGGCGACCGCCGAGGGCGGACGCTGAGCCGCAGGTTGTGCGAGACTCCGGCGCACCCTTCGAAGGAGATCTACATGCAGCTCGACAGTTTGCAGACGCAGCACCAGTTCCACGTCCGGCAGCGGATCCGGATGATGGTCAACCAGTACGAGGTCCGGGCCGTGGCCCCGGACGGCAGCGAGGGAGAGCTGCTGGCGTTCGCGCAGCAGAAGCGGCTCGCCTTCAAGGAGCAGGTCACGATCTACACGGACGACTCCAAGCAGCAGCCCCTGCTCGGCTTCAAGGCGCGGCAGCGGCTCGACCTCGGCGCCACCTACGACGTGACCGACCAGGCCGGCACCCCGATCGGGCTGTTCCGCAAGGACTTCGCCCAGTCGCTGCTGCGCTCCACCTGGCGCGTCGAGCAGCCCGGCCTGCCGCAGATCACCGGTCAGGAGCGCAGCATGCCGGTGGCGCTGCTGCGCCGGTTCGTGGACTCGCTCTCCTGGCTGCCGTACCACTTCGACTTCGTCGCCGAGGGCCAGCCGGTCTTCTCGGTGGTCAAGAAGTGGGGCCTGCGCGACAAGTACGTCGTCGAGGTGCAGAACCCGCAGGTGGACCGCCGCCTGGTGATCGCGATGGCGATCGGCCTGGACGCGCTCCAGAGCCGCTGAGCCGCCCGACCGGCCGGGGCGCGCATCCTGCGGGCGCTCGCCCGGCCGGCTTGCCGCGGCACGGCGGCACGCCCAGGCCGGAGTGTCGCCGCCCAGCAGGGCGCTCCGGCCGGGTTGTCGCCGCACGGCCCGCTCCGGCCGGTCGCCGCACGGCGCATTCCGGCCGGGCCGGTCAGTCGCGGATCGGGCCGGCGCGGGAGGTCGCCGTGGCGACCCGCCGGAACCCCGGCAGTGGAGTCACCGGCACCTCCACCGTCACCAGCACGTCGAGGCCGTCCAGGAGACAGCCGGTCAGCCGGGCCCGGTTGGCCCGGGCCAGCTCCGCCGCCGTGGCGCAGGCCACCCCGTCACCGTCCAGCGCCCGACCCGCCCCGGCGAGCGCCGCGAAGTCGGCCCCGACCCGGGCCTGGTGCCGGGCCGTCCGGGCGGTGCCGATCGCGGCGCCGAAGACACCGACCAGGACGAACACCAGGCCGACGACGAGCAGGCACACCGTCGCCCCGCCCCGGTCGGCGGCAGCGGCACCGGACGGCCCCGCCGTCACGGCTGCGCCGCCGGAGAACCCGGCTCGACGGCGGCGACCGTGGTGGCCGCCACGGTGATCCGGGGCAGTCGGGCGCCGAGCGCCCGGACCGGTGCCCGGACCGTCGCGGTGACCCGGTCACCGTCCACCGACACCGAGACGACCGCGGCTGGGGGCGCGATCCGCGTCCCGGCCGCCGTGCCGCTCTCGCCCCGGGAGGCGGCGAGCGCCGCCTCCCGGGCCGCGTCCAGGCAGGCGGCCTTCGTGGTTACCGCGTCGACCGCGGTCAGGCCGGCGAGCAGGAGCAGGAGCAGCGCCGGCAGGCCGGCCGCCAGCTCGGCGGTGAACGAACCCCGGTCACGACCGGCCGGCCGGCGCCGGCTCACTTCAGCGCCCGGTCGATGACCGCGGTCAGGGCGGACTGCACGTTGCCGGACGTGAGCACCTTGAGCAGGATGCCCGCGAAGGCGACCGCGGCGAGGGTGCCGACGGCGTACTCGGCGGTGTTCATCCCGGCGTCCCCGCGGAGCCGGGCGAGGAGTCTGCGCACTGGCGTGTCCCTTCTCGATGTTCGTCAGAGCACGTCGCCGAGGACGGCGACGATCACCGGCACCAGACCGGCGAGAATGAAGGCCGGCAGGAAGCAGAGCCCCAGCGGCAGCACGATGAGCACGCCCGCCCGACGGGCCGACGCCTCGGCGGCGGTGGACCGGTCCGCCCGCAGGTCGTCGGCGACCCGGGTCAGCGCCCCGGCGAGCGCGGCCCCGCTGCGCGAGGACCGCAGCGCGGCGGCGACCAGGCGGTCCGCCCCAGGTACCGGGCCCAGGTGGGCCCAGGCCTCGTCGGGGGCACCGCCGAGCAGCAGCGTCCGGCCGACCCGGTGGAGCCGCTCGGCCAGCGGCCCGCCGAGCGCGTCGGCCACCGCCAGCACCGAGCGGTCCACCGGCGCACCGGCGCGCAACGCCGCCGCCAGCAGGTCGGCGACCAGGGGAAGGTCGGCGGCCTCCCGCAGCCGGCGGTCCCGGGCGGCCCGGGGTTCGATCCGCCGGAGCAGGCGGTCCGCCACCAGGGCGGCCACCACCCCGGCGAGGCAACCGGGCGCGCCTCCGAGCAGTACCGCCACCGCCACTCCGGCCAGCCCGGCACCGAGCCGTACGCCGTCCGGCCACCACGGTGGGCGGCGGTTCCCTGCTGTCCGCCCCGGGCCGCCCAGTCCCCGCAGCCGTCGGGACGGGCGGATCCCGGGCGCGCGGACCGCCACCACCAGCGCCGCCGCGACGACCAGACAGCTCGCGGTCCACTCCTGCCGGTTCACCGGTCGCTCACGTCCGGCGCGCTGCCCAGCCGCTCGGCCCAGAGCAGCCCACCGATCTGCAACCCCATGGCGGTGACCGCGCTGACCGCCCCGACCGGGGTGTGCAGCAGCACCGCCACCGGGTCGGCACCGATGCCGTAGCCGAGGCCGATCCCGCCGAGCGGGAGGGCGGCGAGCAGCAGGGCGGTGGCCCGGGCACCGGCGGCCTGGGCCGAGGCGGCAGCCAGCCCCCGGTCCAGCGCCCGGGCATCCGCCTCGACGCGTTCGAGGAGTTCGGCCAGCGGCGCACCGGTCCGGTCGGCGAGCCGTACCGCGGCCCGGGTCAAACTCCCGAGGCGGTCCCCGTCGTCGTCCGGCGTCGGGACGGGCAGTCCGGCCCGCAGGTCGGCAGCGAGCCCGCAGAGCTGGTCCAACCGGCGGCGGCGCTCGCCCACCGCGTGCCGGGCGGTCCGGTGCCGGAGCACGGCCCGGACGCCGAGCACGCCGTACCCGCCGAGCAGGACCCCGGCGACGGGACCGGCGGCGAGCCCGCCCAGTCCCGCTGCCACGAGCCCGACCAGGAGCAACGTCCGGCGCGGGCGAACCGCCAGTGGTGCGACGAGCGACGACCACCGGGCGGCGGTGCCGGCCGTCGCGGCGCCGTCGGGCCGGTGGCCGTCCGGGGCCGCGGTGACAGGCCCGTCCTGATCGAGGCGGCGGATCTCCCCGGCGCCGATCCGCAGCGGCTCGGGTGGTCGGCGGGAATCCCGCCGGCCGGGTGGGCGGAACGACGGTGGCCTGGCGGGAGCGGCGGCCGACGGAGACGACGAGGTGCCGCCCGGTGCGACCGCGGAACCAGTCGACCACGAGCCATTCGGATCAACGGCCGCCGCGGCCGACGGCGAGCGGGCCGGAGCGCGGGCTGAGGGCGCGGACGCCAGGAAGGCGGACGAGGCGGTACGGAATGGCCCGGCGTCGTGAGACGTGACCGCGGGCTGGCCGGGTGCGCCGGCGCAGAGCAGGGCCCGGCGTCGCCGCCGGCTGCTCCGGGCCGGCCAGGCCATCACCACCGCCGCACCGACCAGGAGCACCGCCACCGACCAGATCGGGAGACTCATGCCGGCCCCGCCGAGCCGGGCCACGGCGCGCACAGGATCGGCGGCACCGTCACGCCCCGGTCCTGCAACAGCGCGGCGAGGGCCCGGCCGGCGAGACCCAGCCCGCGCCCACGGATCCAGGCGGGCACGACGGTGACCAGGCGATCGGTTCCCTCCGGGAGCAGGAGACAGATCGACTCGAGCACCCGGCCGCGCGGCCCGCGGCGGACCTGGAGCACCACCTGGAGCGCGGCGGTCACCTGGGCGTGCAACGCGGCCCTGGGGAGACCGCCGAGCAACCCGAGCGCCTCCAGTCGGGCCGGCACGTCGGCTGGCGTGTTCGCGTGCAGCGTCCCGGCGCCGCCGTCGTGGCCCGTGTTGAGGGCGGCGAGCAGGTCGACCACCTCGCCGCCCCGGCACTCCCCGACCACCAGCCGGTCGGGGCGCATCCGCAGCGCCTGCCGGACCAGCTCGCTGAGCCCGACCACGCCGGTGCCCTCCACGTTGGCGGTGCGGGCCTGGAGCCCCACCACGTGCGGGTGCACCGGGTGCAGTTCGGCGGCGTCCTCCACCAGCACGATCCGCTCGGTCGACGGCACCAGCCCGAGCAGCGTGTTGAGCAGGGTGGTCTTGCCCGAGCCGGTGCCGCCGGTGACCAGGTACGCCAGCCGGGCGGCCACCACGGCCGCCAGGACCGGGGCGACCGGTCGCGGGACGGTGCCCTGGCGTACCAGCTCGTCGAGCGTGAACGGCCGCTGCCGGAAGGTCCGCAGCGACAGATAGGGGCCGTCGGTCGCCACCGGGGGCAGTACGGCGTGCAGCCGGGTGCCGTCGGGCAGCCGCGCGTCCGCGTACGGGGAGCCGTCGTCCAGCCGGCGGCCGGCGGCCGCGGTGAGCCGCTGCGCCAACCGTCGTACGTCGTCGACGGAGCCGAGCGGCACCGCCACCTGGCGCAGGCCCTCGCCCCGGTCGACCCAGACCCGGGTGCCGTTGACCAGCACGTCGGTGACCTGTGGATCGGCCAGCAGAGGGGCGAGCGGTCCGGCACCGACCAGGTCGTCGCGGACCCGGTCGGCCATCCGCAGCACGGCGGTGTCCCCGAGGACGGCGGCGGTGGGCTCGGCGCGTACGGCGGAGACGATCGCGGCCGGGGTCACCGGAGTGCCCTCACCGGCCATCCGCTGCCGGACCCGGGCCGACAGGTCGTCGGGACGGCCGGTCATGCCGCACCCGGCACGGGCAGGCCGGTCAGCTCGGTGACGATCCGCCGGCAGAGCGCGGCGAGCGGGCCGCGCCCGGCACCGGCCGGCGCCTCGCCGCGTTCCAGCCCCCGGCACAGCGCCGGCTCGGGGCGCAGCGTGCCGGCGAGCGGAAGGCCGAGGGCGCGCGCCACCTCGGTCGCCTTCAACCGGCCGGGCGCCGGCCCGCGCACGATCACGCCGAGCGCGGCGCAGTTCGGGGCGGCCGCGGCGACCACCCGGGCCGCCGCCGCGGTCGCCCGCAGCTCCGCCGGTACGACCAGGTACGCCTGGTCGGCCGCCTGCAACGCGACCACGGCCGCGTCGTCGAGCTGGCGGGGCACGTCGACCACCACGAAGTCCCGGCCCCGGCGGGCGGCGTCGACCGTGGCGGCCATCGCCTGGGCGGGTAGGGCCAACAGGTCTCCCCGGTCCCAGGAGAGCACCACCAGGTCGCCTCGGCTGGGCAGCGCCCGGACCAATGCCGGCGCGTCCACCCGACCGTCCGCGTCGGTGAGCGCCGGCCAACGGAGGCCGTCCAGCTCCTCCCAGCCGAGGACGAGGTCGAGGCCACCGCCGAGCGGGTCGGCGTCGACCAGGAGGGTGCGCAGGCGGGCCCGGGCGGCGGTGACCGCGAGGGCACCGGCGAAGACGCTGGCCCCGGCACCGCCCCGCCCGCCGAGCACCGCGACCGTCCGCGCCGGCCCGCCGAACGGGCGTTCGGACCCGCACTCGGTGAACCGGTCAACCAGCCAGGGCTCGGCTGTGGGAAGGGTGGCGACGTGTTCGGCGCCGATCAGTTCGGCGATCTCCCACCCCGGGTCGAGTTCTCCGGCGCGGCCGACCAGGACCGTGCGGGGCCGCCGGGGCAGCCGTGCCCGCAGGCACGCCTGCGCCTGGTCACGGCCGACCAGCACCAGCGGCGCCGGCAGCCACCGGGCCCGGGCGGCGGCGGGATCGGCGGCCAACTCGACCTCGGTGCCGCCCGCTGCAGCGAGCCGGAGCAGCTCGTCGAGGAGGTCGCCGTCCGAGGTCACCAGGAGCGGTAGCCGCCGGTGCGGCGGCAGTGAGGTACGGGGTGGCATCGCGGCCTCCAGCGGTCCGGCTCGGGGGTGCTGGCCCAGACCCTGCTCCGACCACCGACCCGTCCACCGGCCTCGACCGCTCGTCTGTGGACAACCGGCGCCCCTGTGGACAACACCCGCGCAGCCGGTGAATCTGCTAAGGCGACGAGGGCTCGAGAGCCTTGACGAGGGTCGAGCAGAGCCGTCGGGCGCGGAACGCCGACCGGGCCCCTCCCGAAGGAGCGGGCCCGGGCGCCGGCGGATCAGCCGAGTCGATCGGTCCAGCCAGCATCGAGGATCACCTGGTACGCGCTGATCCGAACGGGCGAGAGCGTGAGCCGCTCGTGGGCGAGCAGCTCACCCGTGTTCGGGTCGAAGATCAGCAGAGATTGCGCGTCGTGCTCGCGGTCGTCGAAGGTGACGGCTACGCCCTTCCGTCCGGCACGGTCCGTCACCTGCCCTCGCCACAGGAATCCGGGAACGTCGGCGAGGACGCGCAGGATCTCCGCACGGGTCTGGCGCGGCACGATGTACCGCCCGTAGACGGTGCTGACCTCCTTGCTCGCGGCGCCCGCCCCATATCTGGCCTTGAGCAGTTCGCTCAACTGCACCCTGTCGGACGGCAGCGGAGCACGATCCAACGGTGGCAGCGGAACACTGGCGGGGGCGGGGGTGGTGGAGACAGCAGGACCGGCCTTGAGTTCGCGCTGCCAGTAGTTCCGGGACTCCTGGTCAGGGAACTGCGGTTCGAGTTGGGTGGTGACCTGGTTACCGGACCCGTCGGCGGCCTGCCAGACCTTCGTCTCGTCGGCGAAAGCGACGTGGTGCCGGCCGTCGGCGGACGTCATCACCGGGTCGCCCCACACCTTCGTGTGGTGGTACGTGTATCGCCCGCTGTGGTTGTCGTACTCGGCGTCGATGAGCTTGCCGGCCAGGGCGCGCAGGTGCGGGCGGGCCGCTGACGCGTTGGAGTTGAGCTGGTATGCGACCGGCACGAGCACCACCCCCGGTTCGACACCCGGCGGGTCGGCGATATCTGACGCGTTCGGGGTGGCGGGGTCGAACCGGTGGATCACTCCTGCGGTGCCAGCCGCGGCCGGTGGTCGCCAGCAGCAGGCCGGCGTGGTCAGCGTGGCGGTAAAGACGGGGGGTGGCGATCAAGCTTGTGCAGCGGCTGACGGTCGCGAGCAGGCGTCCACCACGCTCGACCGCTACCCGCACGATGGCTCTGAGCATGGCGGGAGTGCTTCTCTGAAAAGGGACGACCCCCGTCGGGGGGAGACGGGGGTCGTCGGGAGGTTCGGCTCCGGGGGGGTTGAGCCGAACCACTCAGCGGTCACGGGGGGTGCAACCGCCGAGGGCCTGCGAGTTGTCCGAGATATGAATACTCGTCGTGAGGACAAGCATGCCCGAGCAGACTGTTCACGTCGAGTGGTGTCGACCCCACCCAGGGCGAAAATGTGACCACAGCGTGTGATAGCCATCACGTTGAGCAGGGGTTGCCACAGCTGGCCCGCAGGTCGGAGGGGCTGGTGACCCCGGGCACCCGCCGACCATAGACCATCGGGCTAGACTTTCGCGCCGTGGGCCGAAGTGCCGCTTTCTTCGATCTGGACAAGACCGTCATCGCCAAGTCGAGCGCCCTGGCGTTCGGTCGGCCGTTCTACCGGGACGGGCTGATCACTCGGCGTGACGTCGTCAAGTCGGCGTACGCGCAGCTGATGTTCCGGCTGGGCGGCACCGACGAGCAGACCATGGCCCGGACCCGGGACTACCTCGCCACGCTCTGCAAGGGCTGGCAGGTGGAACAGGTCCGCCTGATCGTCGCGGAGACGCTGCACGAGCTGATCAACCCCTACGTGTACGCCGAGGCCGCCGCCCTCATCGAGGAGCACCAGGCCGCCGGCCGGGACGTCGTGCTGGTCTCCGCCTCCGGCGAGGAGATGGTCCGCCCGATCGGGAGGCTGCTGGGCGTGACCGACGTGATCGCCACCCGGATGGCGGTCGAGGACGGCCGCTACAGCGGCGAGGTGGAGTTCTACGCCGCCGGCCCGAGCAAGGTCGACGCGGTCAGCGAGCTGGCCACCGCCCGCGGGTACGACCTCGCCGACTCGTACGCCTACTCCGACTCGTACAGCGACCGACCGCTGTTGGAGTGCGTCGGCCATCCCAGCGTGGTCAACCCGGACCGGGCGCTACGCAAGCTCGCGGTGGAGAACGCCTGGCCGGTGCTGGAGTTCCGGCACCCGATCCCGCTGGGCCGGCGGCTGCGGGAACGCCCCGCCGTGCCGGTGGCCGCGGCGGCGCTCGGCGTCGGCGTGGGGGTGGCCATCGGCATCGCCTGGTACGGCCGGCATCGCCGCGCCAAGGCCACCCCGGTCGCCTGACCCCGGACAGGCACGGGGCGCGGGTAGGCACGCGCCCGTGCAGGCACGGGGCGCGGGTAGGCACGGGCCCGTGCAGGCGCAGGGCACGCCAGCACGGGACGTCGGTGCCGAGACCGCGTGACGGTCAGGAGGCGGCGAGGACCTCGTCGCCGATGACGGTGAGCTGGTCGGCACCCACCTCGACGGCCGACATGTAGTGCCGCAGCCAGGAGCGCAGGCCGTCCGGGGTGCCGGTGGCGAAGGCGCCGGCCGAGCCGACGTACTCCGGCTCCCGCTCCCGGTGCCCGACGTCGACGGCGACCAGGCCACGCGGGTCGAAGCCGCTGGACATCAGCACGAGCCGGGCGGCGGCGCGGGCCACCACGCCGGACGGGCCGGCGAACGGCCGCAGGTTCAGCAGCTCGCCGTGCACGACGGCGGCCAGCACCAGCGGGGGGACCTTGGTGCCGCCGGCGATCAGCCCGGCGAGGCCGTCCAGCCGCGCGCCGACCACCGGGTCGGCCACCGGGCGGCCCAGTTCGTCCTCGGTCACCACGTTGCGGGCGGCGAGCACGTGCAGCTTGGCGAGCGCCTGCCGGGGGGCCTTCGGCCAGAGCTCGGTCAGCCCGGGCAGCGCCCCGGCGACCCGCAGCGCACCCTGGAGCACCGGCTCGGTGACCGTGCCGGCGCGGACTGTCTCGCGCTCGTGGGCGTACCCCTCGAGGGCGGCGCTGGCCACCGCGGACCGGAGGCTGACCTCGGCCGCGACCTGGCCACCGTGCCGGCGCAGCGCGCGGTGCCGCAGCGCGTCGTCGACCCGCTCGCGGGCCTGCTCGACGGCGGGGGCGATGTCGGCGAGCGCGAGCAGCGGGGCGAGCGGGTCCGTGGTCACCTCGCCACGCTAGCGACCCGGCCGCCCCCCACTGGCCGCACCCGCCGGGAAGGCGACCCTGGCCACCTCCGGCGGTCGTGATCGACGCGGGTTGCGGGATGTCGCGGTGTTCCGGCGGCGGGACACCGCGACACGCCGCAAACCGTGTTCGATCACGCCGCCACGGCGCCGGGCGGACCGGCGCGGCGCCGGGGGCGGGGACCGGCGGGAGGCCGCCGGGCGCGCGGTGCCGGCCGCTCGGCGCGTACCGGCCGGCCGAGTTGTCGCGGCCGTCCCGCCCCCCGACTACCCTCACCCGGGTAGGAGACGCAGGTCACCCGACGAAGGAGTCACCGCATGAGCGAGGCATTGGCCAACCTGCTGAACGAGACGCGCCAGTTCCCGCCGCCGGCCGCACTCGCCGCGGAGGCCAACGTCACCGCCGACGCGTACGCGGAGGCCGCCGAGGACCGGCTGGCCTTCTGGGCGCGCCAGGCCGGGCGGCTGGCCTGGGCGAAGCAGTGGGACCAGGTGCTCGACTGGTCGAACCCGCCGTTCGCGAAGTGGTTCGTCGGCGGCCGGCTCAACGTGGCGTACAACTGCCTGGACCGGCACGTGGAGGCCGGTCGCGGTGACAGGGTGGCGATCCACTGGGAGGGCGAGCCGGGCGACACCCGCACGCTCACCTACGCCGACCTGCACAGGCTGACCTGCCAGGCGGCGAACGCGCTGACCGAGCTGGGCGTGACCGCCGGCGACCGGGTGGCGATCTACCTGCCGATGATCCCGGAGGCCGCGGTCGCGATGCTGGCCTGCGCCCGGATCGGCGCGACGCACAGCGTGGTCTTCGGCGGCTTCTCCGCCGACGCGCTGACCAACCGGATCCAGGACGCCAGCGCCAAGGTGGTGATCACCGCGGACGGCGGGTACCGGCGGGGCAAGCCCTCGGCGCTGAAGCCGACGGTGGACGAGGCGGTGGCGAACTGCCCGTCGGTCGAGCACGTGCTGGTGGTCCGCCGCACCGGCGAGGACGTCGCCTGGTCGCCGAAGGACCGCTGGTGGCACGAGACGGTGGAGACGGCCGCGGCCGAGCACACCGCGCAGGCGTTCGACGCCGAGCACCCGCTGTTCATCCTCTACACCAGCGGCACCACGGCCCGGCCGAAGGGCATCCTGCACACCACCGGCGGCTACCTGACCCAGACGTCCTGGACGGCGCACGCCGTGTTCGACCTGAAGCCGGAGACGGACGTCTACTGGTGCACCGCCGACATCGGCTGGGTCACCGGGCACTCCTACATCGTGTACGGCCCGCTGGCCAACGGCGCCACCCAGATCATGTACGAGGGCACCCCGGACACCCCGCACAAGGGCCGGTTCTGGGAGATCGTCGACAAGTACAAGGTCACCATCCTGTACACCGCGCCGACGCTGATCCGCACCATGATGAAGTGGGGCGAGGACATCCCGGCCGGCTTCGACCTGTCCTCGCTGCGCCTGCTCGGCAGCGTCGGCGAGCCGATCAACCCCGAGGCCTGGATGTGGTACAGGCAGCACGTCGGCAGGGGCGAGCTGCCCATCGTGGACACCTGGTGGCAGACCGAGACCGGCGCGATCATGATCTCGCCGCTGCCCGGCGTCACCGAGACCAAGCCGGGCTCCGCAATGACCTCGCTGCCGGGCATCAGCGCCGACGTGGTGGACGACCAGGGCCACCCCGTGCCGAACGGCGGCGGTGGCTACCTGGTGCTGCGCGAGCCGTGGCCGTCGATGCTGCGCACCATCTGGGGCGACGACAACCGCTTCATCGAGACGTACTGGAGCCGGTTCGCGGGCATGTACTTCGCCGGTGACGGGGCGAAGAAGGACGACGACGGGCACATCTGGCTGCTCGGCCGGGTCGACGACGTGATGCTGGTGTCCGGGCACAACATCTCCACCACCGAGGTGGAGTCGGCACTGGTGTCGCACCCGTCGGTGGCCGAGGCGGCGGTCGTCGGCGCCACCGACCCGACCACCGGCCAGGCGATCGTCGCGTTCGCCATTCCGCGCGGCACCGTGGACACCACCGGGGAGGCCGGCGAGAGGCTCATCACCGAGCTGCGCGGCCATGTGGCGAAGACGCTCGGCCCGATCGCCAAGCCCCGGCAGATCATGCTGGTGCCGGAGCTGCCGAAGACCCGCTCCGGCAAGATCATGCGACGGCTGCTGCGGGACGTGGCGGAGAACCGGTCGCTGGGCGACGTCAGCACGCTCCAGGACTCCTCGGTGATGGAGCTGATCTCCTCCGGGCTCGGTGGCGGCAGGTCCGACGAGGACTGACCACAGGCGTACCCCGTTCGGTGGGTGACGGTCCGCACGGACCGTCACCCACCGTCGTTTTCTGACGGGTACGCCCCGGAGCTCGCGGCCGCCGTCACATCGGTCGGTCGGGGGAGGCTGGGAAAGCTGAACGGCCACAGGAGACGCCGGCCCCTGTCGATCATTCCCTTCTTGATTTAGGTTCACGCGGGTCGAACCGGTTCGATGGACATCGCATCGACAGGGTGCCCGGGTCGACTTCTCCCTCTCCATGCCCGAGAAACGGAGCGGCATGAACACATTCCCGCAATCCGGGTCGCGCCGACGCCTACTCGTCGCGCTACCCGCCATCGCCCTCGCCGCCACGTCACTGACCGTGACGGGCAGCGCGGCCGCCCAGACCTCCGGCCCGGCCCGGGCGACAATCGGGGCGGACAACTTCTACATCAACTACGCCGAGCCGGAGGTGCAACCGGACACGGCCGGCAAGGAGGTCAAGGGCAAGGACGGAGTCTTCACGTCGGCGGCGGACGAGGCCCAGGCGTACGACCGCAAGTTCGCCGGGGGCAACCCGGTGGCCGCGCGGGAGCTGGCCAAGCTGGAGGCCAAGTCGATCAAGACCGGGAAGAGCCCGCGTCAGATCAAGCAGGCCAAGGGCACCCAGACCGCCAAGCTGCTGACCCTGCTGGTGGAGTTCAACGACCAGGCAAACGACGACTTCACCAACGTGATGGTCCCCAAGACGGTCTTCGAGGACCGGAGCTGTGTCCCCGGCACCGTGCAGAACGGACCGAAGCACAACAACCTCCCCGACCCGGGGACCCTGCCCCGCGAGGACAACAACTCGATGTGGGTGCCGGACTTCTCGCCGGAGCACTTCGACAAGATGCTCTACACCAAGGAGGGCATCACCGAGCGGGTCCGCAAGGACCTGACCGGGCCGGACGGCAAGCCGGGCATCAGCCTGGCCGGCCGGACCATGCACAACATGTACCTGGAGATGTCCAAGGGTGCGTACACGGTGGACGGGCAGGCCAGCCCGTGGATCACCGTGCCGCACTCGGAGGGCTGGTACGCCGCCTCTCGCTGCGTCCAGGACGAGAACGGCAACTGGGTGGCCGGGCGCCAGCAGTCGATGAACGGCCACCCGGACAACCCGCTGGGCGCCGGCCGGCTGGCCACCGACGCGATTGACTCGCTGGCCGCGATGGACCCGAACTTTCCCTGGTCCGACTACGACATCGAGGACCAGGGTGACCGGGACGGCGACGGCAACTACAACGAGCCGGACGGCGTGATCGACCACCTGGTGCTGGTGCACGCCGGCCAGGGCAAGTCCCGCGGTGGCGGCGACCAGGGCGTGTACGCGGTCTGGGCGCACTCCTCGGCGGTGGCCGGCGGCTACACCATCCCGGGCACCAACCTGAAGGTGTCGAACTACATCGTGCAGCCGGAGGACGCCGGCGTCGGTGTCTTCGCCCACGAGTTCGGCCACGACCTCGGTCTGCCGGACCTCTACGACACCTCCGGCAACGCCGACTCGGACGTCGACTTCTGGGACCTGATGGCCTCGGGCTCGCACTCCGGTGAGATCTTCCAGGCGCTGCCGACCCACATGGGCATCTGGGACAAGTGGGTGCTCGGCTGGGCCGACCCGCTGACCTTCAACCCCGGCGGCAACGGGCACGCGGTGCAGCTCGGTCAGACCTCGCGGACGCCGGTCGGCACCAAGGACGGCATCAAGATCAACCTGCCGAACAAGGTGATCACCCTGGCCGAACCGCACAGCGGGGCCAACATGTGGTACAGCGGCGCCGACCAGGACTGGGCCGACGTCAAGCTGAGCCGCGAGGTGGCCGTCCCGGCCGCCGCCGACGCGAAGTTCTGGATGTGGAACAACTACGTCATCGAGGCGGACTGGGACTTCGGCTTCGTCGAGGTCTCCACCGACGGCGGGGCCAGCTGGGCGGAGCAGAAGGTCTACGACGCCACCGGCAAGCTGGTCTCGACCAACGACGGCTACGCCGACCCGAACGGCCGGATGGCCGACTACGGCAATAAGAAGTACGGCCTGAGCGGCGACACCCACGGCTGGCGCCATGACTACGTCGATCTGTCGGCGTACGCCGGGAAGACCGTGCAGGTGCGGCTCCGCTACGCCACCGACGCGGCGTTCGTGGAGCGGGGCTGGTTCGCCGACGACCTGTCGGTCACCGGCGGCGGCGCCACCACCTGGAGCGACGACGTCGAGAGCGGCACCAACGGCTGGACCCTCACCGGCGGCACCTTCACCGACACCACGGGCGCGGGCTGGCACGTCGACGCCGGCACCCAGGTCAAGGCGCAGTACTACCTGGCCGAGTGGCGCAACTTCGACGGCTTCGACGCCGGCCTGAAGTACACCTACGACACGGTCTACTCGCACGAGGCGTGGAAGGTCGACCGGGTCTCCTACAATGCCCCGGGCATGCTGGTCTGGTACCGGGACACCGTGCTGGGCAACGTCAACCACGTGACCGCGCAGATGACCGCGCTGCCGAGCTACGGCGCCAAGGGTGGCCTGCTCATCGTCGACTCGCACTTCGACCCGCTGCGGCGGCAGGGTGAGGCGGCCGTCAAGGACCCGTCGGTGCTGGACAACCTGCCCAGCCGCCCGCAGTCCTCGAACGCGGCCTTCTCGCTGAACCGGACGTACCCGTTCAAGGAATGCCTGGAGGCGGCGGACGAGCCGTACAGCGAGTACTGCACCAACTTCGCCGCCGAGGCTCCGGTGCCGGCCTTCACCGACGCCAAGGGCTGGTACCCGGGCATCGAGATCCGCAACGGTTCGGCGTACGCCCGGGACAACGACGCCTCGGTGGTGCTCCCGTCCAGGGACAACGCGAAGTACACCACTCGTGTGGTGAACCCCAACGGCACCCCGGCGACGGAGTACTACGGGGCAACCCTGGGCGGTGGGGCCATCGTGCTCGGCACCGGCAACCCGGGTGACACGGGCGTCGCCTACGGCGTCTCGATCACGATCATGGGCACCGCCAAGGACAACTCATACGCCACGGTCTACGTGACGCCGGCGACGAACTGATCCGTCCGGTTTCGTCCGACGGAACACACGGCGGGGCCCGCCCGGAGCACACTGCTCCGGACGGGCCCCGCCCGATTACGCCCATCCACACTTCCCTGCCGGACGATGTGACATTTTCGCGGGTGCCAGCGCTCCCCTTTGGGGACTTCATAATCATCATCACGACAAGTGATCGCGGCGGAGCCGTAACGTGAATCGGCCGCAAACTTACCGCGCCGATTTGGGCCGATTTGGGCCGAAATGATGCGCGCTTCTCGGCGCAATTGACCCGTGACAACCGTCTGAACCTCTGCCATTGTGAGTGACGCATGACATGACAGAGACGGTCATGGCTGCCTCCGTCATGTAACAGATCCACAAAGGAGGAGGACCTTTGAGGAGACGAGTCACAGCCGGTCTGGCTTCGGCCGCGGCCGCGCTGCTGGCGGCCGGTGTCGTCACGGCGCCGGCGTCCGCCGCCCCGGCGGCGGAGCCCACCCCCGGCGCCGACAAGGCGAAGCACGGCAAGGACAGCCTCCCGGACCCGAAGTCGGATCAGCAGCGGGAGGTCCGCAAGCAGGCCATCGCCGACCTGCTCCAGGGCAAGGCCAAGCTTCAGACGCGCAACGGCTCGAAGGTCATCCAGGTCAAGGACGACCTGTTCGTCGAGTACCAGCAGGCGCCGAAGACCGACCCCATCTTCACGATGCTGGTCAACTTCGGTGACAGGACCGACCCGCGCACCGGTGGAGCTGCCGGCCCGCAGGTCAACCAGATCCCGGAGCCGGACCGCAACTGGGACGGCAACTCCACCGACGACAACAGCACCCTGTGGCGCTCCGACTTCAACCGGCAGCACTACATGGACATGTTCTACGGTGCGGGCGAGTCGTTCCGGGACTTCTACCTGAAGCAGTCCGGTGGCCGGTACACCGTCGGCGGCGACGTCAGCGACTGGATCACCGTGCCGTACAACGAGGCCCGGTACGGCAGCAACGCCATCTCCGACGCCGACGGTTCCTGGAACTTCGTCAAGGACAGCGCCACGTCCTGGTACGACGCCCAGATCAAGGCCGGCAAGACGCCGCAGCAGGTCAAGGACTACCTGGCCCAGTTCGACATCTGGGACCGGTACGACTTCGACGGCGACGGCAACTTCAACGAGCCCGACGGCTACATCGACCACTTCCAGGCGGTGCACGCCGGTGAGGGCGAGGAGGCCGGTGGCGGTGCCCAGGGCGAGGACGCCATCTGGTCGCACCGGTGGGCCGCCTTCCCGAACCTCGCGGGCTCCGCGGGTCCGGCGGGCAACCTCTCAGGCGGTGTGCAGATCGGTGACACCGGCATGTGGATCCGGGACTACACCACCGAGCCGGAGAACGGCGGTCTGGGCGTGTTCGCCCACGAGTACGGCCACGACCTCGGTCTGCCGGACCTGTACGACACCGCCGGCGGCGACAACGGCGTCGGCTTCTGGAGCCTGATGTCCTCCGGTTCGTGGCTGAGCCACGGCACCGACGACATCGGGTCGACCCCGGGCTACATGGACCCGTGGTCGAAGCTGTTCCTCGGCTGGCTGAACCACACCACCATCGAGTACGGCAAGGGCAGCACCCAGGTGACGCTCGGGCCGGCCGGCGACAGCGACGGGCCGAAGGCCCAGGCGGTGGTGGTCAACCTGCCGTCGCAGACCCAGACCACCTCGTACAACACCCCGTTCGCGGGTGCGAACGAGTGGTGGGGCGGCAGCGCGGACGACCTGAACACCACGCTGACCCGCCCGTTGGACCTGACCGGGGCGACGTCCGCGTCGATCACCGCGAAGGCCTGGTACGACATCGAAGAGGACTACGACTACCTCTACGCCGAGGTGTCCACCAACGGTGGCGCCAGCTGGGCCCCGCTCAGCAACTCGCTGATCGATTCCGGTGAGACCGGGGTCGACGGCTCCAGCAGCGGCAACTGGGTCGACCTGACCTACGACCTGTCGGCGTACGCCGGGCAGACCGTGCAGTTCCGTTACCGCTACCAGACCGATGGCGGCGTGCACCTCGCCGGCGCGTTCCTGGACAACGTGTCGCTGGTCAAGAACGGCTCCGCCGTCTGGACCGACGACGCGGAGACGCTGGACGCGGCGTGGACCGCGAAGGGCTTCACCCGGATGACCGGCTCGGTCACCGACTCGTACCCCCGCTTCTACATCGCGGAGAACCGGACCTACGTCGGCTACGACGACGCCCTGCGGACCGGCGGGTACAACTTCGGCTGGGCCAACACCCGGCCGAACTTCGTGGAGCGCTTCTCCAACCGGCCGGGCATGCTGGTCTGGTACGTGAACTACGCGTACGGCGACAACAACACGTCGCAGCACCCGGGCTACGGCCTCAACCTGCCGGTGGACGTCCGGCCTGGCCAGATCAGGGTCGGCGGCCAGGGCAACATCAGCAACCGGCGCAACGGGTACGACGCCACGTTCAGCCTGTACGCCAAGCCGGCCCAGACCTTCCATAAGAACGGTGTGGCGGTCACGGTCCCGGCGCTCGACCCGAACCCGCTCTTCACCGACAGCGGGTCGAACAAGTACTGGAACAACAGCAACCCGTGGAACTCCGTCAAGGTGGCCGGCACCGGCACCAAGATTGAGATCCTGAAGCAGGGCACCAACCCCACCGACGACATGGTGGTGAAGGTCAGCAACTGACCGATCGGTCGACAGGCGGGGCCGGTGGCGGAGAAGCCACCGGCCCCACCTGTTTGCGCCCCACCGCAATCTGATCGAAATTTGTCACTATGATCGGCGCCACGCGGATCACCCCTGCTCACCGCCATTGATGAACCGCACGGGTGTGACGGTGAAAAGCATTCCCAACAAGAATTGGCAACAAATCGACGACCGTGCCTTCACAGCCGTCCCGGGAGTGTCTATCTTCACCATCAGTCCCACTAGTGGGACGACTTCACCGGCCCGTACCCCCGTTGGGCCGGTTCCCTCACACCGGAGGTACCACGTGCGCAAAGTCGCAGTGGGTCTGCTCGGGCTTTCACTGACGGCGACAGGTCTGGTGGCGGGCACGTCCGCCAGCGCCGCGCCGCAGCCGAAACTCCCGGCGGCCGCCCCATCGGCTGCCGAGAAGACGGCCCCGGCAGATCATGATCTGCCGGACCGGCTCGAAGAGAAGCGCCGCGCGCTTCGCCAGGAGGGACTGAGCGAGGTCCTGTCCGGCCGGGCCAAGCCGCAGAAAATCAACGGCAGCACGGTCGTCAAGGTCGGCGAGACCGCCGGCGGCGCGACGGCCGGGGCCAACGCCCGGACGGCGGCACCGGGCAAGGCCGGCAAGAAGGAGCAGTACGTCGAGCTGGCGCGGGAGCGGACCGACCGCATCTTCGTGATCCTCGCCGAGTTCGGCGACGAGCGGGACCCGGCCTACCCGGACAAGGACGAGAACCCGGACATCCCCGGCCCGACCCGCTTCGACGGGCCGCGGCACAACGAGATCCCGGCCCCGAACCGGGCCGTGGACAACTCGACCGTCTGGCAGGCGAACTACAGCCCGGAATACTTCCGGCAGCTGTACTTCGGCACCAAGCAGGGCGCCGAGTCGCTCAAGCAGTACTACGAGGCCCAGTCGTCCGGGCGCTACACCGTGGACGGCGAGGTCACCGACTGGGTGAAGGTCCAGTACAACGCCGCGCGGTACGGCCGTTCGGACGACCCGATCGCGGACGACTCGGAGGACCCGGCCAACGACCCGGCGGTCTGCGAGAGCAGCGTCTGCCAGAACACCTGGGACCTGGTCCGCGACGCGGCCAACCAGTGGGTCGCCGACCAGAAGGCCAAGGGCCGCACCGCCGCCCAGATCAAGGCCGACATGCAGTCCTTCGACCAGTGGGACCGGTTCGACTACGACAACGACGGCAACTTCAACGAGCCGGACGGTTACATCGACCACTTCCAGATCGTCCACTCCGGCGGCGACCAGGCCGACGGCGACCCGATCCAGGGTGAGGACGCCATCTGGAGCCACCGCTGGTCGGCGTACAACACCTCCGTGGTCGGCCCGGCCGACAACAAGAACGGTGGCACCGAGATCGGTGACACCGGTGTCTGGATCCGGGACTACACGATCCAGCCGGAGAACGGCGGCCGCAGCGTCTTCTACCACGAGTACGGCCACGACCTCGGGCTGCCGGACGACTACAACATCGTCAGCGGTGGGGACAACAACAACGAGCACTGGACCCTGATGGCCCAGAGCCGGCTCAGCGCCAAGAACGACGGCGGCATCGGCGAGCGTGGTGGCGACCTGGGTGCGTGGAACAAGCTCCAGCTCGGCTGGCTCGACTACGAGGTGGTCAAGGCCGGGCAGAAGCGCACCCTGGACCTCGGCCCGCAGGAGTACCACTCCAAGAAGGCCCAGGCCGCGGTGGTGGTGCTCCCGCAGCGGGAGTACACCTTCAGCAACGGCAAGCCGTTCGAGGGCACCAAGCAGTACTTCTCCGGCAACGACGACGACCTGAACAACACCATGACCAGGACGTTGGACTTCACCGGGAAGTCGACGGCCGCGCTGTCGATGAAGGGTCGCTACAGCATCGAGGCGGGCTTCGACTACCTCTTCTTCGAGGCGTCGCTGGACGGCGGCACGACCTGGACGGCACTGCCGGCCACGGTCGACGGCAAGGCGCTCCCGCCGGTCTCGAAGAACGACCCGCGGCCGGCCCTCTCCGGCAGCAGCGCCGGCAAGTGGGTCGACATCAACATCCCGATGGACATCGCCGCCGGCAAGACGGCGCAGTTCCGGTTCCACTACCTCACCGACGGCGGGCTCTCCGCGGGCGGCTTCTACGGTGACAACATCACCGTGACCGCCGACGGGCAGACCCTGCTCAGCGACGGTGCCGAGGCCGGTGCCGGGGACTGGGCGCTGAAGGGCTTCAGCATCGTCGAGGAGACCTACAAGCGGAAGTTCGACAACTACTACATCGCCGGCAACCGCTCGTACGTCTCGTACGACCAGTACCTGAAGACCGGCCCGTACTACTTCGGGTACGCCAACACCCGCCCGGACCACGTGGACCACTACGCGTACCAGACGGGTCTGCTGATCTCCTACTGGAACCTCCGGTGGGCCGACAACGACACCGGCGCCTTCGGGCACCCGGGTGAGGGTCGCAACCTGATCATCGACGCGCACCCACGGCCGATCTACAACCTGACCGGCAACCCCTGGCGGGCCCGGGTCCAGGTCTACGACGCGCCGTTCAGCCTGAAGAAGGCGGACTCGTTCACGCTGCACATCAACAGCCAGCCGCAGTACATCCGTGGCCAGGCCGCGCAGCCGCTGTTCGACGACACCAAGCAGTACTGGTACCCGGAGCTGCCGAACCACGGCGTGAAGCTCCCGGCCACCGGCACCAAGATCAAGGTCCTGGAGCAGAACGGCACCGCGCTGAAGGTCCGCTTCTCCTGAGCCACTGATCAGCACCGCACGCAACACCCGATGCCCGGGCAGGTCTCCTGCCCGGGCATCGCCCCCTCCAGCCACCGCGCCGACAACCGGCATTCGCGCGGAACACCACCACGAACGCGGGCAACCAATCCGGCGTACGACTGGGGGCCGGGCACCCCCGCGGGCATCGTGAAAGTCAGCCCGGTCGGCCGACCGACAGGGCGGTCCCGGCCACCCCACGGGGTGTCACGAGGCGCGCGGCAGCGCGAGCCAGTCCTGCCAGGTCATGTCGCGGCCCAGATAGCGGGGCTGCTGGAAGGGCCAGTCGGCGGCGATCCACTGCGGCACCAGCGCGTCGAGCGCGCGCTCCGCCTCGCCGCCGACGAGGTCGTCCACCACCCACCAGGAGACCTCTCCGTCGGAGCCGGTGCGCTCGGGCGGGTCGATGTAGACGCAGCCGAGGATCGCCGTCTCCTCCTCGTCCAGCAGCGCGTAGTTGAACGACTGGTGCGCGGCTATCTCCTTCTCGTGCCGCAGCAGGTCGATGCGGTCCTCTTCATAGGTCATCGTCTCCTTGGGCCAAGCCCAGGCCGGGCCGAAGATCTCCCACAAGCGCTCTCGGGAGCCCATCACGGCGGGGTAGTCGAGCGCGGTGTCCGCCTCCCGGATCGGCCGCAGGTGCAGCGCGGTGTTGGGCACGGGCACGTGGACGGGGTGGACGAAGTCGTCAGGCAGCCAACTCATGAGGACCGAGGCTACAACCGGCCGGCGCGGGATGATCCAGGCGGCGCGGGCGTCACGGCGGACGACCACCGGGCTTCGACAAGACCGCCCACAAGCAGCGCAACACCGTCGAGCGCCGCTTCAATCGGCTGAAGCAGTGGATCGGCATCGCCACCCGATACGACAAGTCCGCCCGCATCTACCAAGCCGCCCGGTACATCGCAGCAGGCTTCCTGTGGACCAAGTGATCCAACAGACAGGCCCTAGGCTGTGGCACATGACCGAGCAGCGTGGCGGACCCGTCGACGAGTCGTGCGTCCTGACCGAGGGGCCGTGGACGCACCGCTTCGTCGGCGCGAACGGCAGCCGGTTCCACGTCGTCGAGGCCGGGACCGGCCCGATGGTGCTGCTCCTGCACGGCTTCCCCGAATACTGGTGGGCCTGGCACCAGGTGCTGCCGGCGGTCGCCGACGCCGGCTTCCGGGCGGTCGCCGTGGACCTGCGCGGCTACGGCGCCAGCGACAAGCCACCCCGGGGGTACGACGGCTACACCCTCGCCGCCGACGTCGCCGGGCTGATCCGGGCGCTCGGCGAGCGCAGCGCGACCGTGGTCGGCACCGGCGCGGGCGGTCTGATCGGCTGGACGGCGGCCTCGTTCCATCCGACCCTGGTCCGCCGGCTGGTGGTGATCGGCGCGCCGCATCCACTGCGGCTGCGGGCCGCCATCTTCGCCGACCCGCGTGGGCAGTTCGCCGCCTCCACACCCACCCTGAAGTTCCAGCTGCCCCGCTACGAGCACGTGCTGACCCGGGACGGCGGCGCCGCCGTGGAGGAGATGCTGCGCCGCTGGGGCGGGCCGCACTGGGTACGGGGGCCGGAGTTCGACGCGTACGTGCGGCGCTGCCGGGAGGCGATCCAGATCCCGCAGGCCGCGTTCTGTGCGCTGGAGGGCTACCGCTGGGCGTTCCGTTCGGTGCTGCGGCTGCACGGCTACCGGTTCGTCCGGCTGATGCAGCGGCCGCTGGTGACTCCGACCCTGCAACTGCACGGAGCGCTGGACGCCGCCTCGCTGCCGCGTACCGCCCAGGGCTCCGGCCGGTACGTCACCGCCCCCTACGAGTGGCGGCTGCTCGACGGGGTGGGGCACTTCCCGCACGTCGAGGCCCCGGAGACGGTGCTCGGCGAGATCCTGCGCTGGTCGAAGACCTGACCCGGGACGGCCGTCAGACCCGCTGCTCGCGCAGGTCCGCCACCTCGGTGGCGGGCGCCCAGCCCTGGTAGACGCCGAAGTCGAAGACCTCCAGGCGCATCGCCCGGGCCACCGGCCAACGCCCCCCGGTGTACTCCACCCGCAGCCAGCCGTCGTGCTCGCCGAGCACGACGAACGGCTGCCCCTGCCAGGTGCAGGTGGTCCGCACGTACGCCAGGTCCTCGACCTCGCCGGCCGGGACCACCCGGACGTGCCGGCCGGGGCGTACCTCCTCGAAGCCGTCACCCGGTTCGGGCTGGTAGATGCGGACGTCATCGCCGTCCGGGCTGGCCTGGTATTCCCGCCCGCGCCACCGGGCCACGTACCCGTCCCGCATCACGGCTCACCCACCTGTCGCCAGAGCAGCGCGTCGGTGTCGAGGAGGGCGATCACCCGCTCGCTACCGTCCGCACCGACCCGCCAGAGCTGCGCGCCGTGCGGCAGCCGGGCGCTGTCCACCTTGAACTCGGCCACCACCTCGGTGCTGTCGCCGGGGGCGAAGCCGTTGCCCCGGAACGGTGGACGTTCGATGACCCAGCCCTCCATCGCCCGCATGGCGGCCTCGTTCTGCCCGCCGTACGGGATGCGGTAGAGGCTCGGCCGGTAGGCCGGCCAGCGCAGCACGTAGATCCGGTCGGCGTCCCGGGCGAAGGGCGAGTCCGGGTAGCCGAGACCGAGCGCGTCGTGCAACTGGGCCGGGGTGTTGAGGTGCGCCAGTTCGTTGGCCCGGTGCACGAAACCGGAGACCCGGTCGTACCCGCGCTCCAGGTAGTAGGCGAGCTGGGTCGGGGCCACCGCCTTCTGCATGCTCACCGGCCGGGACGGGTCGGTGACCTGCGGGGCGTAGCGGGTCCGTTCGGCCGGTTCCTCGACCACGACCGTCGCCGGCTCGGCCTCCATGTCGTCCCCGAGCCCCACCTCGGCCGCCCAGTTGGCCAGGCCGACAATCTGCTCACCCGGCAGCTTCGCCCCGATCGGGCTGCCCGGGTTGACCGCGAAGGACCACACCTCGTCCGGCCAGCGTCGGATCAGCTGCACGAACCGGACCTCGACCGTCTCCACCGGCTCCGGGCAGTGGTCGGCCAGCCGCTCGGGCGAGGTGTGCACCACCACGTACGTCTCGTCGTCGAGTTCCTCGGTACGCCAGACGAAACCGGGATCGCCGGGACGGCTGCCGGGCGCCGAGTCCGGTGCCACCGGAAGGAGCACCCTGGCCAGCAGGAGAGTGGAGAGGAAGGTGTCGGTGCTGCCGGAGCCGGCCGCGTCCAGCAGATCCTCCTCGACCGCGTTGGCGGGCTGGAACGCCCCGACCGCACCGGCCGGCGCGTCGGCCGGAGCGACCGGGTCGGCGCCGCCGGCGGCCGGGGAGGTCTGGTGCGGCGGGGTGCGGTCGGGAACGGAAGGACCGGCGAGGGTCGGCGTGGGCTGCTCGGGCTCGGACGGCGGCGTTTCCTCCGCCGAGCCGCCGACCGCCGGCGGGACGGGAGCGGCCGGGGCCGGGGCCGCGAAGGGCGACTCCGGCCGGTCGTCGGGGACCGGGGCGAGCGGCTCGGTGGGTTCCTCCGCGCCCGGGGCGACCTCCACCGTGGGTCCGCCGGCCACCGGGGCGAGCGGCTCGGTGCGCTGCTCGGGGACCGGGAAGACCGGTGCCGTGCGCTGCGGGGAGGTCGGAGAGGCCGGCTCGGTGCGCTGCTCGGGGGCGGGGGAGATCGGCTGGGTGCGGTCGTCGGCGAACGGGGTGGACGGTCCGGTGGCGAAGGCCGGGTTGGGGAAGGTCGTCCCCGCCGCGCCGGAGGCGGCGAACTGGCCGCCACCGGCGGAGCCGTTCCTGCTGGCACTGTCGTCCGAGCCGGTGGCCGGCGCGGCCCGGCCCGGCTCGGGGGTGGCGGGCAGGTCCCGGGACTCGATGACGGTGCCCTCGATGACGATGGGCGTGAAGCCGCGACGCGGGGCGGGCGGCCCGGAGACCGGCTCGGCGATCGACACCGGCAGCTCCTCCGCCTGCGGGGGCGGGGGCCCGGGCCGTACGGACGGGTCGGGCAGGCGCTGGGTCTGCTCCTCGGCGGGCGGCGTCGCGGGCGCGGGGTGCCGTCGCGGCAGCGCCTGGGTGGTCTCGGCGTCCGGTGCCGTCGCCCGGAACGCCCGGGTGGGCTCCTCCGCCAACGGGTCGGGCCGGCGGTCCGCCGCGGGGGCGGGGATGGGCTGCGTCGCCTGCCCGCCGGAACCGTCGAACTGGAACGCCCTGGTCGGTTCCTCCCCCGGCTGGCCGGTCGCCGGGCGGCGGCGGGGGAACGCCTGGCCGCCGAGCCCGGGCCGCAGCGGCGGTGCGACGCGCTCGCCGGCACGCAACGGGTCCCGCGATGCCCGGGCTGCGGCGCCGCGCTCCGAGGCCGGCTCGAAGAAGGAGCTCCGGCCGTTGGACGGGCCGCCCTCCCCGGAGAGACGGGCGCCCATCCCCTCCCCGAGGAGCCGACGCCGGGGCGAGGCCAGCCAGGGCGCGCCGGGCTGCCGGGCCGCACCGTCGGGATCGGACGGCGACGTGGCGGCCGGCCGGCCGTTCACCGGGTCCGCCGCAGGTCGGGGCTCGCCGCCCAGCCGCGTCCCGCCGTCGACCGGCACGGCTTCCGGGTATGCGGCGGCAGCCGGCACGACCGGCTCCGCACCGCTCGGGCGCGGCCCGTCCAGCCCCGGCCGGTACAGCGTGGCCGAGGGGCGGGCCGGATGCGGCACCCGCGCCGGGGCCGGCCCGGGGGCGCCGGGGCGGGCGGCCGAGGCGTCCGGGCCCGCGCCGATGGCGGGGGTGGGGGTCGGCGGCAACCCGGGGCGCGGCAGCGACCGGGCGGCGGTGGAGGGGTCACCCGCGTCCGTCGCCGGCTCGGGGCCGGTGGCGTCGGCCCGGCTGCGGGCGAGCGACTCCGCCCGTTCCAGCCGAGCGCGGGTGCCCATGGTGCGACCGGGCAGGCGGACGTCCCCACGGGAGAGCTGCGAGACGAACCAGGCCGGCAGGTAGCCCTCGATGGGCAGGCCCGGGTTGACGGCCAGCCACCACTCGTGGTTGGGCCAGGTGGCGGCGAGGTCGGCGTACGGGACACGGCGGCTGGGGCCGGCGGTGGCGCCGAGGCAGGCGCGCAGCGTGGCCGGGGAGGTGAAGGCCAGCACGTGCGTCCGGCCGCCGGTTGTCCAGGTGCCCCAGCCCATCGGGGCCTCGCCGGCGAGCGCCTGCGCGGAGACCGGCAGGAGCAGTTCGGTGCCGGCGACGATGCGGAAGTAGAGTTCCTGGTCGTTGGCGTGCAGCGCGTCGCGCAGGGCCGCCTCGGCCTCGGTAGCCGGCTCCCAGTCGGTCACGGCCACCTCTCCTCCCGCTAACAGGCCATAGGCATCGCGTACAACCTACAAGGTACGAACAAGATCACAATGGGCTGGCCGCAGGCGGTAACATCGCGTTCCGGAGTCGACACGATACGGAGGCGGTCGATGTACCGGCCCAGCGCGAGACCGACCCTCGCCGGTCTGGCGGCGATCCTGCTGACCGGCCTGCCGGCGCTCGGCGTGTCGTCGGCCGCCCCCGCCCGGGCCGCCGCGCCGGCCTGCTCCGCCCCGCTCGCCCCGGCCCGGTCGGTCGCCACCATGCCCTGGGCCCAGCGCCGGTACGCCCCGGAACGGCTGGCCCCGCTGGCCACCGGCTCGGGCGTCACCGTGGCGGTGATCGACTCGGGGGTCGACCGGCAGCACCCGCAACTGCGCGGCCGGGTGCTCGACGGCACCGACTTCCTCGACCCGGGCGGCGACGGCACCCGCGACTGCGCCGGTCACGGCACCGGGGTGGCCAGCATCATCGCGGCCGCGTCCGCCGACGGCGTCGCCTTCCACGGGCTGGCGCCCCGGGCCCGCATCCTGCCGGTACGGGTGAGCGAGCAGCAGGTGGTCCAGGGGCGCGAGTCGGGGCGCACGGTCAGCGCGGCGGACTTCGCCCGGGCCATCCGGTGGGCGGTGGACCACGACGCCGACGTGCTGAACCTCTCCGTCGTGCTGTACGCCGACAACCCGGCCGTCCGGGAGGCGGTGGCGTACGCGGTGCGCCGGGACGTGCTGGTGGTGGCCGCCGCCGGCAACCTGCACGACAGCGGTGACCCCCGCCCGTACCCGGCCTCGTACGAGGGGGTGCTGGGGGTGGGCGGGATCTCCCCGGACGGCACCCGCGCCGCCTTCTCCCAGGCCGGCTCCTACGTCGACCTGGTGGCGCCCGGCAGCGACGTACTGATGGCCGCGCCGGAGCAGGGGCACCACCGGGCCGAGGGCACCAGCTACGCCACGCCCTTCGTGGCCGCCACCGCGGCGCTGGTCCGGCAGTACCGGCCCGACCTGACCGCGGCGCAGGTGGCACAGCGGATCATCGGCGCCACCGACCCGGCGCCGGGCGACGGTCGGGGCGGGTACGGCACGGGCGTGCTAAACCCGTACCGGGCGGTCACCGACACCGGGGCCGCCGTGACGGCGGGCCCACGCGCGGCGGCCGCCCTGCCGGCGGACCGGCCCGACCCGGCGCTGCTGGCCCAGCGGGCGCGACGCGCGGCGGCGCGGGACCGGGCCCTGCTGGTCGCTGGCGGCGGCGGTGCGGCAGTGGCGGCGGCGGTGCTGCTGGCCCTGGTGCTGCCGCGCGGCAGCGGGCGCGGCTGGCGCCCGGCCGGGCCGGCCTGAACCGGCGCGAGCCGCACCGGCCGCCCGGCCCCGCCGTCGGGTAGGACCATCCGGTGTTCGGCACGGCGACGGCGGCGCCGACGGGGTGGTCGGGCGCCGCCGCGCGGCCGGGCTCACTGGAACAGGCCGACGTTCTTCTTCTCCGTGTCGAGGTAGTCGGTGGCGGAGTCGTCCACCGCGAGCTTGATGTCGCGCAGCATGGCCTGGAGGTCCTGCGAGGCGGACCGCCACCGCGCCTGCCGCTGCTCGTACGCCTGCTGCGCCTCGCCGGCCCAGCCGGCCACCAGCGGGGCGGCGTCCCGCTCCAGCTGGCCGAGCTGCGAGTCGAGCGTGTTCAACGCCTTCTGGATGTCCGCGCTGGCCTGCTGGAGCGCGGCGAAGTTGACGACCAGGACACCGTGGTCCATCGGATGTTCCTCCCCTGGGTGTGGTTACAGCGGCAGCTGGATGCCGCGGTTGGCGCCGGAGACCCGGCTGGCCGCCTCGTCGTCGGAGACGTCGTACTGCTGGCCGGCGGTGCGGATCGCCGACGCGGTCTCCCGCAGGGCCCGTTGCAACGCCGCCTGGTCCTGCGACCACTGCTGCTTGACCTGCTCGAACGAGCGGCCACCGGCGCCGCGCCAGGCCTGCTGCAACACCTCCAGCTCGGCCATCAGGCCGCTGAGCATGCTCTGCAGCGACTGGTCCACCTGCTCGAACTTCGCGGCGGTCTGCTGCATCACCGCGGCCTCTGCCTGGGTCTGGGCCACCCGGACGTCACCTCGTCTCTCGATCGTGGCTGCCGTCGGACGATCCATGGACGCCTCGGGACGGGGCCCACGGCATTGACGGTCAGCCGAACTCGTCGCTGACGGTAGCGGCCCGGTCGCGGTTGTGCTACCCCCTTGCCCTCCCCTGTGGACAACGGCCGCCGGAGCGGCCCCTTACCATGGGTCACGTCGCCGTCGCGGTACGGTGCGCGCCGGGAAGTGCGGCGGCGCCGTGGCGGTGCGACACGTCGAGCGGAGGAGACGCGGTGACGGCGAGCACGACGGGACGGCCGGCCCGGGCGGTCCATCGCCAGCCCCTCCCGCCACAGTGGATCGCGGGTGCCCTCCGACCGTCGACCGCCGTCCGCGCCGGTCAGGTCGTCGCCGCGCAGGTCGCGGTGGCGCTGCCGGTCGCGGCCCTCGGCCGGGGCCCGGCGGCGACCGCGCTCGCCCTGCTCGCCGCTGGGCTGCTGCTCACCACGGCCTGGGTGCGCTGGCGGGGACGGTGGCTGTTCGAGTGGCTGGGCACCGGCCTCGGGTACGCCACCCGGCGGCGCCTGCTCGCCCCGCCCGCCGGCCCGGCCGCGCTGCTGGATCTGGTGCTCCCCGGCGCCGCGGTGCGGTCGGTGGAGCTGGCCGGCGGCCCCGCCGCCGCGGTCGACGACGCTACCGGGCTGACCGCCCTGATCGAGCTGGGCGACCCCGGCGACCTGCTCGGCGACGGCCCCCACGCGCTGCCCGGGCCCGCCGCGCTGCTGCCGCCCGCGGCGACCGAGCACCCGCCGGTGCGGATCCAGCTCCTGCTGCACGCCGTTGCGGCGCCCGCGCCCAGCGCGGCGGGCGGGACGGCGGGGACCTCGTACCGGCAGCTGACCGAGAGGCGGCTGCCCGGCCAGGAGCGGGCCCTGATCGCCGTCCGGGCGCTGCGGGTGGACGGCTGGTCGGACGAGGAACTGCGCCGGGCCCTCTCCGGCACCGTACGCCGGATCGTCCGCCGGCTCGGGCCGGTCGGCGCCCGATCGCTCGGCGAGCACGCGGCGCTGCGCGTCCTCGGGGAACTGGCCCACCACGAGGGCGGCCGGCCGACCCGGGAGACCTGGCCGGCGGTGCGCTCGGGCGACCTGCTCCAGGCTGGTTTCCGGCTGATCCGGTGGCCCGACCCGCGCACCGAGCTGGGTCGGCGGCTGGTGCCCCGGCTGCTGGCGTTGCCGACCACGGCGACCAGCGTGTCGCTCTGCGCCGGCCCGCGCACCGGCGCCGACACCGCGCCGGTGCCGGCCGAGCTGACGGTACGCCTGACCGCCCGGACGCCCGACGAGCTCGCCCTGGCCGGCCGGGCGCTGCACCGGCTCGTCGCCGACGCCGGCGGTGAGGTACGCCGGCTCGACGGCGAGCAGCTCGACGGCCTGGCCGCCACGCTGCCGCTGGCGGTGGCCGGCGCCCCGCTGCCGCCCGGCCCGGATTCCGAGCCGCTGGAGCTGTCCCTCGGCGACGCCGGGCTGATGGTGGGCGCCAACCGGCACGGCGGCGCGGTGACGGTACGGCTGTTCCGCGCCGAGGGCACCCGGCTGGTGCTCGTCGGCGGGGTCCGCGCGGCGCAGTTGCTGGTGCTGCGGGCGATGGCGCTGGGCGCCCGGGTGGCGGTGCGCACCGGCCGGCCCTGGATCTGGGAACCGTTCGTGCGGGGCGTCGGCAGCACCGGGGGCGGCATCGCGGTGGTCCCGCCGGGCCGGCCGGTGGGTGGGGCGCCGGGTTCGCCGATGTGTCCCCTGCTGCTGGTGGTCGACGCGGGCGCGGTGGCCGACGACCCCGGGCCCGGGCCGGCCTGGCGGGCCACCCTGGTGGTCCGGGACGAGCTGACCGCGGCCGACGCGGACACCCTGGGCCGGGCGGACCTGGCGGTGCTGCAACCGCTGGACCAGCGGGAGGCCACGCTGGCCGGGGCGGCCCTCGGGCTCGGCGGGTCGGCGGAGTGGCTGACCCGGATCCGGGACGACATGGTGGCGGTGGTCAACCGTCGGGCGCTGCGCTGGGCGCTGCTCTCCCCGACCCCGATCGAGTCGCAGCTGATCGGCCGGCCGGCCCGCCGCTGAAGCCGGGGTACGCGGAGGCTTCCCCGGGTTGATCCCGCATGGCACTATCCCCGCCATGGGTTTCATGAAGGGCCTTCTCATCCGGTTGGGCTCCACGGCGGTCGCCTTCTGGCTGGCCACGCTGCTCATCCCGGGCATCACGCTGAACACCGACTCGGCCGTCGAGGCGGTCACCACGCTGCTGCTGGTGGCGGTGATCTTCGGCGTGGTCAACGCGGTGCTCCAGCCGATCATCAAGACCGTCGGCTGCGGCTTCTACCTGCTGACCCTCGGGCTGATCGCGCTGGTGGTCAACGGCCTGCTGTTCCTTCTGACGAGCTGGATCGCCGACCAGGCCGGGCTGCCCTTCCACGTCGAGAGCTTCTGGCCCGAGGCGGTGCTCGGCGCGCTCTTCGTCGGCATCGTGACCTGGATCCTCGGCGCCATTCTCGACCGCGACTGACCCGGCGGCCGCGCCCGGCGGGAGGGACCCGCCGGGCGGTGCCACGGCCGACCCGGCGCAGCAGCGGCCAGCGGGCGGGAATTGGCCCGCGCGGGCCGGGGTCGTCCCGGCTAGCGTGGCCGGCGTGTTCACCCTGATCCGTGACGACGGCTACCAGCTCAGCACCGACCCCGACCGGATCGACCTGGACCGGGTGCACCGCTGGCTCTCCACCGACGCGTACTGGGCGCTCGGGCGGAGCCGGGAGACGGTGGCGCGCGCCTTCGCCGGGTCGGTCCCCTACGGCGTCTACCGCGACGGCGGGCAGGTGGCGGTGGCCCGGGTCGTCACAGACCGGGCCACCTTCGCCTGGCTCTGCGACGTCTACGTGATGCCGGAGGAGCGCGGTCGCGGGCTGGGCACCTGGCTGGCCACCGCCGTCCGCGACCACCTGGCCGGGCTGGGTGTGCGGCGGATCCTGCTGGCCACCCACGACGCCCACGAGGTGTACGCGAAGATCGGCTTCACCCCGGTCCAGCCGGGCCGCTGGATGGAGCTGGACCACCGCCCGGTGAACCCGGCCACCGGAAAGGAACCCACCCCCGCTGCACCCCTTACGGTGGAGGGGTGAATCCGGTCCGGCTCGGCTACCTGTACGGCTTCGGCGCGTACCTGCTCTGGGGCTTCTTCCCGATCTACCTGAAGCTGCTGCGCCCGGCCGGGCCGGTGGAGATCCTGGCCCACCGGATCGTCTGGTCGGTGGTCTTCGTCGCGCTGGTGCTGGCCGCGATGCGCAACATCGGCTTTCTGCGCACGCTGGCCCGCCGGCCTCGGACGCTGGCCGGCATCGCCGTCGCGGCGACGCTGATCGCGGTCAACTGGGGCACCTACATCCACGGGGTCAACTCCGACCGGGTGGTGGAGACCGCGCTCGGATACTTCATCAACCCGCTGGTGTCGGTGCTGCTGGGCGTCTTCGTGCTGCGCGAGCGGCTGCGCCCGGCGCAGTGGGCCGCGCTCGGCGTCGGCGCGGCGGCCGTCGCCGTGCTCACCGTCGACTACGGCCGGCTGCCGTACCTGGCGCTGACGCTGGCGTTCAGCTTCGCCGGGTACGGGCTGGTGAAAAAGCGGCTCGGGCTGCCCGCCGCGGAGGGGCTCTTCGTCGAGTCTGCGGTGCTGGCGCTGCCCGCCGTGGCGTACCTGGGATGGCTGGCGCAGCGCGGGGAGTCGACCTTCGGGCAGGTCTCGGTCGGGCACACCCTGCTGCTGGTGCTGGCCGGCGCGGCCACCGCGATCCCGCTGCTGCTCTTCGCCGGCGCGGCCAACCGGCTGCCGCTGTCGGCCCTGGGCATGTTGCAGTACCTCGCCCCGATCCTCCAGCTCGGCTGTGGCGTGCTGATCTTCCATGAGCCGATGCCGCCGGCCCGGCTGGCCGGCTTCGCCCTGGTCTGGGTCGCGCTGATCGTCTTCACCGGCGACGCGCTGCGACACACCCGCCGCGCCCGCGCCGCCGCCCGCACCCCGGTCCCGGTCACCGCCGCCACGCGGTGACCGGGGATCAGCGCACGTCGTAGCCGAGGACGGCGGTGCCGTCGGCGCGGACCAGCTCCAGCCGGACCAGCTCCGCGTCGGTGAAGCGGGTCGCGCCGGTGAGGCGCACGTCGTCGCCGGGCGCGGCCAGCCAGGAGCCGATCTGCTCCGTCGCGCCGTCCGGGCCGTGCGCCACCAGCCGGAACGTGTACGCCTTGCCGTAGCCGGCGGTCTCGTCGTACCCGCAGCGCATGGTGACCTCGGTGCCCCAGCCGGTGCCGGTCAGCCCGATCTCGGCATGCACCGGCGTCTTCGCCGCCACCGGCTGCATGGCGACCATCCGCACCGCCCGGACGGTCGGCTCGGGCGGCGGGGCGAAGCGCAGCACGGTCGCGCCGCCGACGCCCACGACCAGGGCGAGCACGGCGGCGGCGAGGGCGGTCAGCGCGTACCGTCGGCGCGCGCCGGACCGCTCGCGGCGCCGGCGCTCCCGCACGGCGGCGAGCAGCGCGGGCACCCGGTTCGGCTCGGGCGGCGGGGGCAGGAACTCGTCCAGCGCGGCCGGGTCGAGCCGGCCCAGCAGCCCGGGCAGCACGGCAATCTCGGCGACCGCCTCCCGGCAGGCCGCGCAGCCGGCCAGGTGCCGCTCGTACCCGGCGCGGTCGGCGGGAGCGAGGGCGCCCAGCACGTACGCGCCGTCGTCGTGCGCGAACTCGCAGCGGGTCATCCGGTCACCCCCATCTCGGCCAGGGCCAACCGTAGTGAGCGCAGCGCGTAGTGCGTGCGGGACTTGACCGTGCCCGGCGGCACGCCCAGCCTGGCGGCGGCCTCAGCCACCGAGCGGCCCTGGTAGAAGCACTCGACCAGCACCTCCCGGTGGGTGGGGCTGAGCCGGTTCAGCGCCTCGGCGACGGTCCACGCCTCCACCGCGCGCTCCGCTTCGTCCACCGCCTCCGGCGGCTCGGGCAGGTCGTCGGTGAACACCTCACCGACCCGGGTGGACCGGCGCCGCCAGGCGTCGATCGCCAGGTTCCGCGCCGTGGTGAAGAGCCAGGCGCGGACGGAGCCGCGCCGCGGGTCGAGCGACTCGGGGTGGCGCCAGGCCCGCAGCAGGGTCTCCTGCACCAGGTCCTCGGCCCGCGTCCGGTCGCCGTTGACCAGCCGGAGCGCGTGCGCGAACAGCGCCTCCGCGTGCTCGTCGTGCAACGCGCGCAGCAGTTGGGCGTCGTGGTCGCTGATGGTGATCCCCTCGCTCTCTGCGGCGAGTGTGGCGAATGCGTTCGCCCGTGGATACGCGCGCCCACGCCGATCGGTTCACCTGCGACCGGTGTTCACATCCGGTTCACATCGAGTCCGGCGACCGCTCACCGTGCCCTGGCAGCGTCCGGCCCGTACGCACGTCGGTCGGGTGATCCGACGTGCCACCGACCTGCTTCCAGGAGGCTCCTCCATGAGCGACCGACCCCGGCTGCTCCCGTTGCTGGGCACCACCCGCCACGGCAGCCGCGATGCGATGACCTGTCTGTACCGGTGCGGCAACGCCTGCGACCACCCGGTGCCCAACTCCTCCGACAACGCGTACTTCGGTGACCTCGTCGAGGCCGAGGTGTCCCGGCGCGGCGTGGTCCGGGCCGGCGCCATCGGCGCGCTGGTGCTCGGCTTCGGGGGCGCCGCCGCCGGCGCCCTCGCCGGGGCCGCCCCGGCCGCCGCCGCCCCCGGCACGCCGGTCGTGCCCGAGGTGACCGACTTCGGCCACCCGCAGCCGTCCACCGGCTCCGGCGCGCTGACCTTCAAGCCGATCCCGCCGAACCAGCTCGACGCCCTGGTCGTCCCCAACGGGTACGACCACGCCGTGGTCATCCGCTGGGGCGACGCGGTGGTCCCCGGCGCCCCGAAGTTCGACCTGCACGGGCAGAACGCCGCCGCGCAGGCGAAGCAGTTCGGCTACAACACCGACTTCGTCGGGGTGCTGCCGCTGGACCGGCAGGGCAAGCGGGCGCTGCTCGTGGTCAACCACGAGTACACCAACGAGGACCTGATGTTCCCCGGCTTCACCGGTCTCGACGCGCTGACCGTGGAGCAGCTGCGCACCGCGATGGCCGCGCACGGCATGTCCGTGGTGGAGCTGGAGCGGGTCGACGGCACCGGGCAGTGGCATCCGGTCGAGGGCGGCCGCCGGCCGTACAACCGGCGGGTCACCGCGCTGGGCACGAAGTTCGACCTGACCGGCCCGGCCGCCGGCTCGGCCTGGCTGCAGACCGCCGCCGACCCGAAGGGTCGTACGGTGGTCGGCACGCTGAACAACTGCGCCGGCGGGATCACCCCGTGGGGCACCGTGCTCTCCGGCGAGGAGAACTTCAACCAGTACTTCGTCGGGGCGGACGCCGCCCCGGAGGAGCTGAAGCCGAAGCTGGCCCGCTACGGCATCACCACCACCGCCCGCTACCCCAGCGGCAGCCGCAAGTGGGATCGGGCCGACGAGCGCTTCGACCTGGCGAAGCACCCGAACGAGGCGCACCGCTTCGGGTGGATCGTGGAGATCGACCCGTTCGACCCGGAGAGCCGCCCGCGCAAGCACACCGCGCTGGGCCGGTTCAAGCACGAGGGCGCCAACGTCATCGTGGCCAAGAGCGGGCACGTGGTCGCGTACATGGGCGACGACGAGCGCTTCGACTACCTCTACAAGTTCGTCTCGGACAAGAAGTACCTGCCGGGCGACTCGTGGGTGGCCCGCAAGCACAACCTGACCCTGCTGGAGTCCGGCACGCTCTACGTGGCGCAGCTCGAGCAGACCAGCGCCGCCGAGATCGACGGCTCGGGCAAGCTCCCCGCCGACGGCGCGTTCAACGGCCGGGGCCGGTGGATCAAGCTGGTCAGCGGCAACCGCTCGTACGTCGACGGGATGACCGCCGCGGACGTGCTCACCTTCACCCGGCTCGCCGGCGACAAGGTCGGCGCGACCAAGATGGACCGGCCGGAGGACGTCGAGCCGAGCCTGCTCACCGGCAAGGTGTACGTGGCGCTGACCAACAACACCGACCGGGGCAAGCCGGGCAAGGCGCCGGCCGACGAGGCCAACCCGCGCAACCTCAACAAGCACGGCCAGATCCTGGAGCTGGTCGAGGATCGGAGCGACAACACGGCGGAGGCCTTCGCCTGGTCGCTGCCGATCGTCGCCGGCAACCCGGCCGACCCGTCGACCTACTTCGCCGGGTACGACAAGACCAAGGTCTCGCCGATCTCCTGCCCGGACAACGTCGCCTTCGACGCCGCCGGCAACCTCTGGATCGCCACCGACGGCAACGCGCTGGGCAGCAACGACGGCCTCTTCGCCACCGCGGTCGAGGGTCCGGAGCGGGGGCACCTGAAGCAGTTCCTCACCGTGCCGTTCGGCGCCGAGGCCTGCGGCCCGTTCATCACCGGCGACAACCGCTCGGTCTTCGTGGCCGTGCAGCACCCCGGTGAGATCACCGGCGCCTCGGTGGAGAAGCCGGCGTCCACCTGGCCGGACGGTGACTACGCCAAGCCGGGCGTGGTGGTCACCTGGCGTCTGGACGGCGGCCCGATCGGCAGCTGACCTCACCCGGCCGGTCCGGCGCTGGACCGGCCACGAAGGGCCCCTCCGGTACGGGAGGGGCCCTTCGTCGTCGGGGTCGGCGCTTGAGAGGCGGCGGTGCTCGCGGGCGGGGCGGGCCGGAGGGTCAGACCTCGGCGGCGATGCCGTCGGCGACGGCGCGGGCGACGATCAGCAGCTTGGCCCGGACCACCCGGGCGGAGGTCATCATCTCGCCGGCCGGCAGCGCGCAGGCCAGCACGACCCGGCGTTCCATGTCCTTGTCCGCGGTGACCAGCACGGAGGCGCAGGCCACCCCCTGCCGGAACTGCCCCAGCTCCAGTTGCATGCCGCGCCGGTCCCCGGCGGCCAGGTCCGCCTCGAAGGCCTCGACGCTGGTCAGGGTGGCCGTGGTGAACGGACGCATGCCGTACTCGCGCAGGTAGCGGAAGCGCTGCTCGGCGGTGAGGGTGGCCAGCAGGCTCTTGCCGAGCGCGGTGGCGTGCGCCCCCTCGTCGAAGCCGGGGACCAGGTCTTCCAGGTACGGCGAGCGCGGCCCCTCCGCGACCGCCGTGACCGCCACCTGGCCGCCGACGAAGCGGCCCAGGTAGTGGCTCCAGCCGGTGTCGGCGGCGGCCCGGCGCAGCGTCTCCCCGACCGCCGGCGGCCCCCGGAACGCGGTCACCAGCTCCCGGTACCGGTCGGCGACCTCCAGCCCCACGATGTACGTGCCGTCCTCGCGCCGGATCACGTAGCCCTCGTACGCGAGGGTGCGGACCAGGTGGTAGGTGGTGGCCACGGTCAGCTCGCACCGCCGGGCGATCTGCTTGACGGTCAGCCCCTTGGGGGCGCGGCCGACCGACTCAAGCACGCGTAGCGCGCGGGAGACGCTCCGGATGAGATCCGAAGGCTCCGCCAGGGGGTCGCGCACAACCACCTCCGTGGCCGGGGACTTACACCATATGAAAAACCGCCTGGGGACGGAACGCCCGTTCGGGTCGAGGATGCCAGATCAGTCCGCACGTGGCGTGTATCGCTCCGACACGCCGGGTCGTCGGGAATCGGACTCACGTAGGTTGGCCAGACCATGACCGACACCGCGCTCACCCCCTCGCCGAGCCGGCCGTCCGTACCCCCGCTTCGGGCCGGCGCCGGCGCCATCGCCACCACCATCGCCTCGGTCCTGCCGGTCTTCCTCCTCGGCGGCCTGGCCGTGCAGATGGGTGACGACCTCGACTTCTCCCCGGCCGGGCTGGGTCTGGCCGTCTCGGTCTACTTCGGCATCAGCGCGCTGGCCTCGGTGCCGTCGGGCCGGTTGGTCGAGCGGTACGGCCCGACGGTGGTGGCCCGCGTCGGCATCCTGCTGGCCGCCGGCTGCCTGCTCGCCATCGCGGTGTTCGCCCGGTCGTACCCGGTGCTGGTGGCCCTGCTCGGGTTGAGCGCCACGGCGAACGCGCTCGGGCAGCTCGCCAGCAACGCGGCGCTGGCCCGGCACGTCCCGGCCCGGCGGCAGGGCCTGTCGTTCGGGGTGAAGCAGGCGGCCATCCCGGTCTCCACCCTGCTGGCCGGCGCGGCGGTGCCCACCATCGCGCTCACCGCCGGCTGGCGCTGGGCGTTCGTGGCCGCCGCCGGGGTCGCGCTGGCCGCCCTGCCCGCCGTACCCGCCGGGGAGGCCGGACCGGCCGGGAAGGCCGCCGGGGCGCGCGGCGGGCGGGCGACCACGGCCCTGGTGGTGGTCGGCGTGGCCGCGACGCTGGCGGCGGCGGCCGCCAACGCGCTGGGCACCTTCGTGGTGGACTCGTCGGTGGCGCGCGGCCTCGGGCCGGGGCTGGCCGGGCTGACCCTCACCCTGGGCAGCGCGGTCTGCGTCACCGCCCGGGTCGGGGCGGGCTGGCTCGCCGACCGGCGGGCCGAGGGGCACGTGGCCGTGATCGCCGGGATGCTGGTGGTGGGCGCGGCCGGGCTGGGGCTGCTCGCCGTGGGCGGCGCGGTGCCGCTGGTGGTCGGCGTGGTGCTCGGCTTCGGCCTGGGCTGGGCCTGGCCGGGGCTGATGAACTTCGCCGTGGTCAAGCTGCACCCGCAGGCCCCGGCCGCCGCCACCTCGATCACCCAGACCGGGGTGTACGCGGGCGGCTGCCTCGGCCCGCTCGCCCTCGGCGCCACCGCCGCCGCGGCGGGCTACCCCGCGATGTGGCTGACCTCCGCCGTGGCCATGCTCGCCGCCGCCGCCCTGATGCTGCTCGGCAGCCGGATGCTGACTCGCCGGGGCTGAATCCTGTCGGTGCCGCCACGGTCGCCGTCCGCCGCGACAGCATCGCCGTGGGTTCCGCTCGGGGAGAGGTGCCCCGGTCAGCTGGTGCGGTCGGCGATGTAGTCGCAGAGGGATTCGAGGGCAGTGCGGGACGGGCTCTGCGGAAGCGGGGCGAGCTGCGACCGGGCTTCCTCGGCATAGCTGCGGACGGTCTCCCGCGCCCGCTTGAGCGCCGGGGACTCGCGGAGCAGGCCGAGCGCCTCGGCGTGCAGCGCGTCATCGACCAGCGGGCCGGTGGCCAGGATCTCCCGCAGCCGCACCGAGGCGGCGTCGGAGTCGTCCGCCGCCCGGGCGTAGAGCACCGGCAGCGTCGGCACGCCCTCGCGCAGGTCGGTGCCGGGCGTCTTGCCCGACTGCACCGACTCGCTGGCGATGTCGAGCAGGTCGTCGGAGAGCTGGAAGGCCACCCCGATGGTCTCGCCGTAGCCCCCCAGTGCCTCGGTGTGCTCTGCGGACGCACCGCTGAACATGCCGCCGATGCGGGCCGAGGTGGCGATCAGCGAACCGGTCTTCTCGGCGATGACGTGCAGGTAGTGCGCGACCGGGTCCTCGCCGGCCCGGGGGCCGACGGTCTCGGCGATCTGCCCGTGCACCAGCCGGGCGAAGGTGCGCGCCTGGAGACGGACGGCCTCGGGGCCCAGGTCGGCGGCGAGGTCCGCGGCACGGGCGAAGAGGTAGTCGCCGACCAGGATCGCCACCGAATTGGTCCAGCGGGAGTTGGCGCTCGGGCCGCCCCGCCGCACGGCCGCCTCGTCCATCACGTCGTCGTGGTAGAGCGTCGCCAGGTGGGTCAGCTCCATCACCACGGCGGCCGGGACGACCTGCGCCTTCGCCGGGTCGCCGAACTGCGCGCCCAGCGCCACCAGCACCGGCCGGAACCGCTTGCCGCCGGCCTCCACGAGGTGCCGGGCGGCCTCGGTGACGAACGGGTCGGCGCTGGCCACGCTGGCCCGCAGCTCGACCTCGACGGCGTCGAGTACGCCCAGCACGGAGGCCTCGACGCGCGGATCGGCGAGATGCACGCCGAGCGCGCCGAACTGACTCGTGCCCGCCCGGCTCCGACGACCGCCGGAGCCGACGGCACCTGAACGCTCGCCAGCCGGATTCACCACGCCATCAACCATGCCACACCCGTTCGACCTGCTCCGGGGCGGGGATACAGGCGCGGGGCCGGCGCGCCAAGCGCACCGGCCCCGCGTCCTTGGGGAATCGCCTCACCGTACGAACGTTGCGGCGTCCGTGGCCAGGTCGAGCAGCGGGGCCGGCGCCACGCCCAGGACCAGGGTGGCCACCACGCCGATCATGAGCGCGGTCGCGGTCAGCCCGCCCGGCACGGTGACGGTCGGGGTGCTCTCGCCCGGCTCGGAGAGCCACATCATCACCACGACCCGCAGGTACGGGAAGGCCAGCACCATGCTGGTCAGCACGCCCGCCACCACCAGCCAGGCGTGGCCGCTCTCCAGCGCCGGGCCGAAGACCGCGAACTTGCTGGTGAAGCCGCTGGTCAGCGGGATACCGGCGAAGGCCAGCAGGATGAAGGTGAAGATCCCGGCGTAGAACGGCGACCGGCGGCCCAGCCCGGCCCAGCGGGACAGGTGGGTGGCCTCCCCGTCCGCGTCCCGGACCAGGGTCACCACGGCGAACGCGGCGAGCACCGAGAAGCCGTACGCGGCCAGGTAGAACATCGTGCCGGAGACGCCCTCGCCGGTCGGCGCGAGCACGCCGACGAGCAGGTAGCCGGCGTTGGCGATCGAGGAGTACGCCAGCAGCCGCTTGATGTCGGTCTGGGTGACCGCCAGCACCGCGCCGACCAGCATGGTGAGCACCGCGACCACGCCGAGGACCGGGGTGAAGTCCCAGGCGGCGTCCGGGAACGCCACGTGGAACACCCGCAGCAGGGCGCCGAACGCGGCCACCTTGGTGCAGGCCGCCATGAAACCGGTGACCGGCGTCGGGGCCCCCTGGTAGACGTCCGGGGTCCAGACGTGGAACGGCGCCGCGGCGGCCTTGAAGAGCAGGCCGATGGCGAGCAGCGCCATGCCAGCGAAGAGCAGCACCTGGCTGGCGGGCGACTCCTTCACCGCGGCGTGCACGGTGGCGAAGTCGACGCCGGCCGACCGGCCCGGCATCCCGGCGGTGAAGCCGTAGATCAGCGCCACGCCGAACAGGAAGAACGCCGACGCGTACGCCCCGAGCAGGAAGTACTTCATCGCCGCCTCCTGGCTGAGCAGCCGCCGGCGACGGGCCAGCGCGCAGAGCAGGTAGAGCGGCAGTGAGAAGACCTCCAGCGCGATGAACATGGTCAGCAGGTCGTTCGCCGCCACGAAGATCAGCATGCCGCCGATCGCGAAGGCGGTCAGCGGGTAGACCTCGGTGGCGCCGTTGCTCCCCTCGGCCTGCCGCCGGTCGTCGGCCGACTCGGCGGTGACCGCGGCCTGGGCGACGAACGCCCCGCCGCGCTCCACCGTACGGTCGCCGATCAGCAGCAGCGCCATCGCGGCGAGCACCAGGATGGCGCCCTGGAGGAAGAGCGTGGGGCCGTCCACCGCGATCGCCCCACCGGCGGTGATCAGCCGGTTGTCGGCGTTGAGGACCACCATCACCAGCGCGGCGAGCACCGCCAGCAGGGCGAGCGACAGCTGCACGACATGCCGGCGGTGGCGCGGCACGAAGGCCTCCACCAGCACCCCGAGCAGGGCTACGCCGAGCATGATCAGGATCGGAGCGAGCGCCGCGTAGTCGATCGACGGCAACTTCAGCTCGGTCATTTTGCGGCCTCCTGGACGCTGCCGACCGTCGGGGCGGGATCGGTCCGGCCGACGTCGTTCATGGTCGCCTGGACGGCGGGGTTGATGACGTCGATGACCGGCTTGGGATAGAAGCCGAGCAGCACGATCAGGGCGATCAGCGGTGCGACCACGACCTTCTCGCGCAGGCTGAGGTCACGGCGCATGGCCTCGACCTCGGTCAGCTCCGGGTTGAGCGTGCCCTGCGTGGTGCGCTGCACCATCCAGAGCACGTACGCGGCGGCCAGGATGATGCCGAGCGTGGCGATCACCGCGACCGGCTTGTTCACCGTGAAGGTGCCGATCAGCACCAGGAACTCGGAGACGAACGGCGCGGTGCCGGGCAGCGCCAGCGAGGCCAGACCGGCGAAGAAGAGCACCCCGGCGAGCAGCGGCACCAGCTTGCCCGCCCCGCCGAAGTCCTTGATCAGGGCCGAGCCGCGGCGGGCGATCAGCATGCCCACCACCAGGAAGAGCAGGCCGGTGGCGAGCCCGTGGTTGAGCATGTAGAGCACCGCGCCGGTGCCGGCCTGGGTGGTGAAGGCGAAGATGCCGACGCCGATGAAGCCGAAGTGCGCGATCGACGTGTACGACACCAGCCGCTTGAGGTCGGACTGGCCGACCGCGAGCAGGGCCGCGTAGATGATGCCGATCAGGCCCAGCGCCAGCGCCCACGGGGCGAACCACTTCGACGCCTCGGGGAAGAGCGGCAGGCAGTACCGCAGGATGCCGAAGGTGCCGACCTTGTCGAGCACGCCGACCAGCAGGGCGGCGGCTCCGGCCGGGGCGGCGCCACCGGCGTCCGGCAGCCAGGTGTGGAACGGGAAGAACGGCGCCTTGATCGCGAAGGCGAGGAAGAAGCCGAGGAAGAGCCAGCGCTCGGTGCCGGTGGAGATGTCCACCTGGGTCAGCGCCTGCCAGTCGAAGGTCTTCCCGCCGACCACCCAGAGGCCGATCACCGCGGCGAGCATGAACAGACCGCCGACGAGCGAGTAGAGGAAGAACTTCACCGCCGCGTACTGCCGCTGGTGGCCGCCGTAGCTGCCGATCAGGAAGTACATCGGCACCAGCATGACCTCGAAGAACACGTAGAACAGGAAGACGTCGGCGGCGGCGAAGACGCCGATCATCGTGCACTCGAGGACGAGCAGCAGGGCGAAGTAGACCGGCACCGACCGCTTCGACGCCTCCGCGTCGTGCCAGGACGCCAGGATCACCAGCGGCACCAGCACCGCGATCAGCATCAGCATGACCAGCGCGATGCCATCGGCCGCGAAGGTGAAGCTGACGCCCCAGGTCGGGATCCACGGGTACGACTCACGGAACTGGAGCCGGTCGCCGTCCGCCTGGAACGTGAACCACATGACCACGGAGAGCGCCAGCACCAGCAGCGACCAGCCGAACGCCACCTGCTTGGCCAGCTCCGGCCGGCGGCGCGGCAGGAAGGCCACCACCAGGGCGCCGACCAGCGGTGCCACGGTCAGCACCGAGAGGAACGGGAAGTTGGACATTATTCGGCCTTACCTCCGTCGTCACTGCATGGTCCGCCGGCGGGGGCGGCCGGGAAGAGGTCGATCACGCCAGCCACCCCGCCTGCACGGCCAGAAACGCCGCCACCACGAGCAGCGCGCCGGTGAGGATGGACGTCGCGTACGACCGGACGAAACCGGTCTGCAGCCGCCGGAGCCGAGCCGAGCCACCGCCGACCGCCGCGGCGAGGCCGTTGACCAGCCCGTCGACACCCCGGTTGTCGAGGAATACCAGCGCCCGGGTGAGGAAGATGCCCGGCTTCTCGAAGACCGCCTCGTTGACGGCGTCCGTGTAGAGGTTGCGCCGGGCCGCGGTGACCAGCACGCCGGCCGGCTGAGGCGCGGTGGCCGTGCCGTTGCGGAACAGCACCCAGGCCAGCCCGGCGCCGCCCACGGTGACCAGGATCGACAGGATCGTGATCACGGAGTGGGAGAGCACCCCGTGCGCCTCGCCGCCGGCCTCTGCGCCGAGCACCGGGGTCAGCCAGGAGACCACCCCGTCGTTCCACGTCATCAGGCCACCGGCCAGCACCGAACCGGCCGCGAGCAGGATCAGCGGGATGGTCATCAGCTTCGGCGACTCGTGCGGGTGCGTGATGTCCTCGGTCCACCGCTTCGGCCCGTGGAAGGTGAGCACGAAGAGCCGGGTCATGTAGAACGCGGTCAGCCCGGCGCCGAGCAGTGCGGCGCCGCCGAAGAGCCAGGCGGTCCAGCCCTCCCGCTCGAACGCCGCCGCGATGATCGGCTCCTTGGAGAAGTAGCCGGAGAGCGGCGGAATACCGATGATCGCCAGCCAGCCCATGGCGAAGGTGATCCAGGTGATCTTCATGTGCTTCGACAGCCCACCGAAGCGGCGGATGTCCACCTGGTCGTTCATGCCGTGCATGACCGAGCCAGCGCCGAGGAACATGTTGGCCTTGAAGAAGCCGTGCGCCAGCAGGTGGATGATGGCCAGCGCGTAGGCGCCACCACCGAGGCCGACGCCGACGAACATGTAGCCGATCTGGCTCACCGTCGACCAGGCCAGCACCCGCTTGATGTCGTCCTTGGCGGCGCCGATGACGCAGCCGATCAGCAGGGTCAGCGCGCCGACGCTCACCACGACCAACTGGAGCGTCGAGTTGGCCGTGAAGATCGGGTTGGAGCGGGCGATCAGGTAGACGCCCGCGGTGACCATCGTGGCGGCGTGGATGAGCGCCGACACCGGGGTCGGGCCCTCCATCGCGTCCGGCAGCCACGCCTGGAGCGGGAACTGGCCGGACTTGCCGGTCGCGCCGAGCAGCAGCAGCAGGCCCAGTGCCAGCACCGTGCCGCTGGTCAACGCGCCGACGCCGGTGAAGACCTCGTCGTACTGGGTGGTGCCGAGGGTGGCGAACATGATGAAGATGCCGATCGCCAGGCCGGCGTCGCCGACCCGGTTCATCAGGAACGCCTTCTTGCCGGCGGTGGCCGCGCTCGGCCGCCCGTACCAGAAGGAGATCAGCAGGTACGACGCCAGGCCGACGCCCTCCCAGCCGAAGTAGAGCATCACGTAGTTGTTGCCGAGCACCAGCAGCAGCATCGCGGCGACGAAGAGGTTGAAGTACCCGAAGAACCGCCGCCGGCCCTCGTCGTGCGCCATGTACTCGACCGCGTAGAGGTGGATCAGGAAACCCACCCCGGTGATCAGCAGGACGAAGACCGCGGCCAGCGGGTCGAAGAGCAGACCGAAGTCCACCTTCAGGTTGCCCACCGTGATGAAGTCCCACAGGCTCAGCTCGACGGACTTGTTGTCCAGACCGCGGAGCTGGAAGAAGTAGCCGAGCCCGAGCACGAACGCGGCGCCGATGGCGGCCACGCCGAGCCAGTGCCCCCAGCGGTCGGCCCGCCGGCCGAGCAGCAGCAGGATCGCCGCGCTGACCAGCGGGATCGCCACCAGCAGCCAGACGCTGCCCAGCAGACCACTCGCCGAAGCGTAGGTGACGGCGCCAACCGGCTCTGCCTGGGCGTACGTCAGAATCTCATCCACCGGAGGGCCCCTCTAGTACTTGAGCAGGTTGGCGTCGTCGACGCTCGCGGAGCGCCGAGTCCGGAAGATCGACATGATGATCGCGAGCCCGACCACGACCTCGGCCGCGGCCACCACCATCACGAAGAACGCCATGATCTGGCCGTTGAGGTCACCGTTGATCCGGCTGAAGGTGACCAGCGTCAGGTTGGCCGCGTTGAGCATCAGCTCGACGCACATGAACAGCACGATCGCGTTGCGCCGGACGAGCACGCCGACGGCGCCGATGGTGAAGAGCACCGCGGCGAGGATCAGGTAGTAGTCCGGGGTCATGCCCGAGCCTGCCTTTCGTTCGCGACTGCGGGGCTCCGCTTCGCTGCACTCCTCGCGCTCACCGGTCTGTCCCCTTCAGTGAGGTCTCCTCGGCGGTCAGCTCGCGCTGCGAGAGGATCGCCGGGGTGCTCCGGTCGGTCAGCCGGCCGTCGGGCAGACGGGCCGGGGTGGCCACCGAGGAGGAGGTGGCGTAGACGCCGGGCCCGGGCTTCGGGCCGGGGTAGTTGCCGGGGCGGAACCGCGCCTTCATGGTGGCGACCTGGTCCATCTTGTCCTCCCGGCGCCGCTCGATGTGCGCCAGCACCATCGCGCCGACGGCCGCCGTGATCAGCAGCGCGGAGGCCAGCTCGAAGGCGAAGACGTACTTGGTGAACAGCAGCCGGGCGATGCCCTGGACGTTCCCCTCGGCGTTGGCCTGCTCCAGGCCGACCGCGGTGACCCCGTGCAGCGCCCGGTGGAGGCCGGTGCCGACCAGGCCGGCGAAGCCGAGCCCGAGCAGCACCGCGGCGACCCGCTGGCCGCGCAGCGTCTCGATCAGCGAGTCGGTGGCGTCCCGGCCGACCAGCATCAGCACGAAGAGGAAGAGCATCATGATCGCGCCGGTGTAGACGATGATCTGCACCATGCCGATGAACGGGCCCGCCTGGAGCACGTAGAACACGCCCAGGCAGAGCATGGTCAGCACCAGCCAGAGCGCCGAGTGCACGGCGCTGCGGGCCCAGACCATGCCGATCGCGCCGATCAGCGCCAGCGGGGCGAGGATCCAGAAGGTGACCTCCTCGCCGCCGGACACCTGGCCCGCCGCGGCGAGCACCGTCTGCGTGGTCATGCTCCCGCTCCCTTGCCCGCTGCGGACCCGTTGGCCCCGGCCCGCTGAGCCGCCTGCTCGGCGCCGGGGAGGGTCACACCGGGGTGCGCCTCCACCTGGTACCGGTCCGGGTTGTTGGCGGAGTGCTCGGCGCCGGCCGAGGTGCCCGGGTTCTCCAGCGCGCCGACGTAGTAGTCCTTCTCGCTGTCGCCCAGCCGCATCGGGTGCGGCGGCTGCTCCATCCCCGGCAGCAGCGGCGCGAGCAGCTGCTCCTTGGTGAAGATCAGGTCCTGCCGGTTGTCCCGGGCCAGCTCGTACTCGTTGCTCATGGTGAGCGAACGGGTCGGGCATGCCTCGATGCAGAGCCCGCAGAAGATGCACCGGGTGTAGTTGATCTGGTAGACGCTGGCGTACCGCTCACCCGGCGAGAAGCGCTGCTCGTCGGTGTTGTCGCCACCCTCGACGTAGATCGCGTCCGCCGGGCATGCCCAGGCGCACAGCTCGCAGCCGATGCACTTCTCCAGGCCGTCCGGGTGCCGGTTGAGGATGTGCCGCCCGTGGTAGCGCGGCGCCGAAACCGGCGGCTTGAACGGGTAGTCGGTGGTGACGACCTTCCTGAACATGTGCGAGAAGGTGACCCCGAAGCCCTTGAACGTTCCGGTGATCGCGCCCACGTCACACCTCCCTGGAGTCCGAGCCGGCGATGTTGGCCGGCTCCCGCTCGGCGACCACGCGCTTGGTGCGCGGGCTCGGTGGTACCTGAAGGTCCATCGGGGGCAGCGGGAAGCTGCCGTACGGCCGACTGTTGACCTGTTCCTGCACGGTCGGCTTCGGCTCCGGCCGGCGGCTCGGCCAGAAGAGCGTCACCAGCAGCAGCACGCCCGCGCCGATGGCGGTGGCGAACAGCCGGTCCCGCGACTGCCAGTCCTCGATCGAGCGCAGCCCGGCCAGGACCAGGATCCAGACCAGGTTGATCGGGAGCAGGACCTTCCAGCCGAAGCGCATGAACTGGTCGTAGCGGAGCCGGGGCAGGGTGCCCCGGAGCCAGACGAAGACGAAGACCAGGATCAGCACCTTGCCGAAGAACCAGAGCATCGGCCACCAGCCGGAGTTGGCGCCGGCCCAGAAGGTGGTGATCGGGGCGGGCGCCCGCCAGCCGCCGAGGAAGAGCGTCGTGGTGACCGCGGACATGGTCACCATCGCGACGTACTCGGAGAGCATGAAGAGCGCGAACTTCAGCGAGCTGTACTCCGTCATGTAGCCCGCGACCAGCTCGGACTCGGCCTCGGGCAGGTCGAACGGCGCCCGGTTGGTCTCACCGACGGTGGCGATGAAGAAGATGATGAAGCTGGGCAGCAGCAGGATCGCGTACCAGCCGGGGGCCGGGATCTCGGTACCGAAGACGGTCAGCTGGGTGCCGTGGCCCTGGGCGGCGACGATCCCGCTGGTCGACATCGTGCCGGCGGTCATGAACACCGCCACGATGCTCAGCCCCATCGCGACCTCGTACGAGATCATCTGGGCGGTGGAGCGCAGGCCGCCCAGCAGCGGGTACGTCGAGCCAGAGGCCCAGCCGCCGAGCACGATGCCGTAGATGCCCATCGAGGAGCAGGCCAACAGCACCAGCACCGCCACCGGCACGTCGGTGACCTGCAACGGCGTCCAGTGGCCGAAGATGCTGACCATCGGGCCGAAGGGCACCACCGACAGCGCGGTGACCGCGCAGATCACCGAGATGGTCGGCGCGAAGAAGTAGACGACCTTGTCGGCGGTCCGCGGCAGGATGTCCTCCTTGAAGGCCATCTTCATGCCGTCGGCGAGGGTCTGCAGCAGACCGAACGGGCCGACCTGGTTGGGGCCGGGCCGGACCTGCATGTAGCCGACGACCCGCCGCTCGAACCAGACGCCGAGCAGCGTGGCGAGCAGACCGAAGACGAACGCGAAGACGATCTTGCCGAGGACCAGCCACCACGGGTCATTGCCGAAGTCGGCCAGCGTCGGGTCCTGCGCCAGGTAGAGCGCGTTCACTCTGCCCACCTTTCGTTCGCGACTGCGGGGCTCACTCGCTGCGCTCGTTCACTCCTCGCGCTCACCCTTTACCCCCAGCGGTGTTGAGGAGGGGACCCGGGCCGCCCGCCGCGTCCGCGGCGACCGGAGCGGTCGAGCCCGGACCTGTCGGTCGGTGGGCAGCGATCCGTACCACCGTGCCGGACGTCGCGCCGAGGCTGCGCCGGACGGTCGAACCGGGTGAGTTGGTCGGCAGCCAGACGACGTCGTCCGGCATCTCGGTGATCTCCGCCGGCAGGGTCAGCGCCCCCCGGTCGGTGCCCACCGTCACCGGGTCGCCGTCGGCGACGCCGAGCGCCTCCGCGGTGCCCTTGCCCAGCCGGACCACCGGCGGGCGGGCGGTACCGGCGAGGTGCTCGTCGCCGTCGGTGAGGCTGCCCAGGTCGATCAGCTGGTGCCAGGTGGCCAGCACCGCCTCGCCGGCACCGGGCTGCGGCAACGCGGCCGGCGCGACGGACGGCGCGGCCGGACGCTGCACCCGGGTCGGCGGCAGCCCGCCCAGCTCGCGGCGGACGCTCGGCACGTCACCGGTGCCCAGCGGGACGTCGAGCTGCGCGGCGAGGGCGTCCAGCACCCGGCCGTCGGTCATCGCGGCGGTGTGCAGCACCGCCTCGAAGGTGCGCAGCCGGCCCTCCCAGTCCAGGAAGCTGCCGGCCTTCTCCACCACCGGGGCAACCGGGAACACCACGTCCGCCCGGCGGGCCACCGCCGAGTTACGCAGCTCCAGGCTGACCAGGAACGGCACCGCGTCCAGGGCCTGCTCGGCCAGGCGCGGGTCGGCCAGGTCGGCCGGGTCAACGCCGGCCACCACCAGGGCACCGAGCTGGCCGTTGGCGGCCGCCGCGATGATCTGGTCGGTGTCCCGCCCGGCCTGGCTGGGGATCACCCCGGCCGGGATGTCCCAGGTCTCGCCGAGCTCGGCGCGGGCGGCCGGCTCGATGACCGGACGCCCGCCGGGGAGCAGGTTGGGCAGGCAGCCCGCGTCGACCGCGCCGCGGTCACCCGCGCGCCGCGGCACCCAGGCCAGCTTCGCGCCGGTACGCCGGGCCACGTCCGCGGCGGCGGAGAGCGCGCCCGGCACGCTGGCCAACCGCTCGCCGACGAAGAGGATCGCCCCCTCGGCGCCGAGCGCCTCGGCCACCGTGTCGTGCTCGGCGAGCACGCTCGCCTCCTCGCCCGGCACCACCCGGGCCAGCTTGGCGCCGAGCTTCTCCAGGCCACGGGTGGCGAACGGGGCGATCGCGTAGACCGTCAGCTTCTTCTTCAGGTACGCCTTGCGCAGCCGCAGGAAGAGGATCGGGCACTCCTCCTCCGGCTCCAGACCGACCAGCACCACCGCGGACGCCTTCTCCACGTCGGCGTAGGTCACCTCGGTGGCCCCGGCGACCGTGCTGGCCAGGAAGTCGGCCTCCTCGCGGGAGACCGGCCGGGCCCGGAAGTCGATGTCGTTGGTGTGCAGCGCGATCCGGGCGAACTTCGCGTACGCGTAGGCGTCCTCGACGGTCAGCCGGCCGCCGGTCAGCACCGCGGTGCCCTCGCCGGAGTCCCGGGCGGCGCGCAGCCCGTCGGCGGCCCGGGTCAGCGCCTCGCTCCAGGACGCCTCGCGCAGCTCACCGGTGTGCTCGTCGCGGACCAGCGGGGTGGTGAGCCGGTCGAAGGCGCGGGTGTACTGGAAGCCCCACCGGCCCTTGTCGCAGTTCCACTCCTCGTTCACCGCCGGGTCGTCGCCGGCCAGCCGGCGCAGCACCTTGCCCCGCCGCCAGTCGGTGCGCTGGGCACAGCCGGCTGAGCAGTGCTCGCAGACGCTCGGGCTGGAGACCAGGTCGAACGGGCGGGCCCGGAACCGGTACTGCGCGCCGGTCAGCGCGCCCACCGGGCAGATCTGCACGGTGTTGCCGGAGAAGTAGGAGTTGAACGGCACGTCACCGGCGTCGCCTTCCTCGCCGTACGCGTCGTCCCGGTAGATGTTGATCTCCTCGGCGGACGACCGGCCCATCAGGTCGATGAACTTGTCGCCGGCGATCTCCTCAGAGAACCGGGTGCAGCGCTGGCAGAGCACGCAGCGCTCGCGATCGAGCAGCACCTGGGTGCTGATCGCCATCGGCTTCTCGTACTCCCGCTTGTGCTCGTGGAACCGGGAGTCGGTGCGGCCGGTCGACATGGCCTGGTTCTGCAGCGGGCACTCGCCGCCCTTGTCGCACATCGGGCAGTCGAGGGGGTGGTTGAGCAGCAGCAGCTCCATGACCCCCTCCTGCGCCTTCTTGGCGACCGGGGAGGTGAGCTGGGTGCGCACCACCATGCCGTCGGCGACGGTCTGGGTGCAGGAGGCGACCGGCTTGCGCTGCCCCTCCACCTCGACCAGGCACTGCCGGCAGGCGCCGGCCGGGGCCAGCAGCGGGTGGTCGCAGAAGCGCGGGATCTCGGTGCCCAGCTGCTCGGCGACCCGGATCAGCAGGGCGCCCTTGGGGGCGGTGACCTCGACGCCGTCGATGGTGAGCGTGACCGTCTCGGTCTGCTTGGCTACGTCAGTCATCAGTGGGCTCCCACGAGCTGCTTGTCCGACAGCTTCGGCGCGGTACGTCCCTCGATGTAGTCGAGGTAGTCCTGCTTGAAGTACTTCAGCGACGACGTCACCGAGCTGGTCGCACCGTCGCCCAGGCCGCAGAACGAGCGGCCCAGGATGTTGTCGCAGGTGTCGAGCAGGGTGTCCAGGTCCTCGTGGGTGCCCTGACCGGCCAGGATCCGCCGGTAGACCCGGACCATCCAGTAGTTGCCCTCGCGACACGGGGTGCACTTGCCGCACGACTCGTGGTGGTAGAACTCCAGCCACCGGTAGGTCGCATAGACCGGGCAGTCCTGGTCGGAGAAGATCTGGGTGGCCGTGGTGCCCAGGATCGAGCCGGCCGCCGCCACCCCCTCGAAGTCCAGCGGCACGTCCAGGTGCTCGGCGGTCAGCAGCGGCGTCGACGATCCGCCCGGCGTCCAGAACCGCAGGTTGTGCCCGGGCTGCATGCCGCCGGCCAGCTCGATCAGCTCGCGCAGGGTGATCCCCATCGAGCACTCGAACTGGCCCGGGTTGGCGATCCGGCCGGAGAGCGAGTAGATCATCGGGCCGGAGGACTTCTCCGTGCCCATGGTCTTCCACCAGTCCGCGCCGCCCAGCACGATGTACGGCACGCTGGCGATGGTGCCGACGTTGTTGACCACGGTCGGGCTGGCGTACAGGCCGTGGGTCGCCGGGAACGGCGGGCGCAGCCGGGGCTGGCCCCGGAAGCCCTCCAGCGAGTCCAGCAGCGCGGTCTCCTCACCGCAGATGTACGCCCCGGCGCCGGAGTGCACCACCAGGTCGAGGTCGAAGCCGCTGCCCTGGATGTTCCGGCCGAGGTAGCCCTGGGCGTACGCCTCCTGCACGGCGTTGCGCAGCCGGCGCGCGGCGTGCACCGCCTCGCCGCGGATGTAGATGTAGGCCAGGTTGGCCCGGATCGCGTACGACGCGATGATCACGCCCTCGACCAGCGAGTGCGGGTCGTGCGTCATCAGCGGCAGGTCCTTGCAGGTGCCCGGCTCGCCCTCGTCGGCGTTGACCACCAGGTAGTGCGGCTTGCCGTCACCCTGCGGGATGAACCCCCACTTGAGACCGGTGGGGAAGCCGGCGCCACCGCGACCGCGCAGGCCGGAGTCCTTGATCAGCTGGATCAGGTCGTCCGGGTGCGCCTTGAGCGCCTTGCGCAGCGCCGCGTAGCCGTCGAGCTTCTCGTAGGTGCCGATCCGCCAGGCGTCCGGCGACAGCCAGCGCTTGGCCAGCACCGGCGTGAGCTTGGCCAGCGTCTCCGGCCGAGGCGTGGTCACTTCTGGCCCCCCGTTTCGCTCACGACCGCCGGGCTCGCGCCAGCGGCGCCCGACGACGCTTCCTTGAGGTTGCGCTCCTGCGCACCGGCCTCGTCGCCGGCGGGCTTGCCGTCGCCGGCCGGCGGGTTGGCCGCCGCGCCGGCGGCCTCCGCCTCCCGCGCGCCGCGCGGCGCCGGGGCGGTGGTGTCCGCCGGGCCGGCGTTGCCGGGCGTACCCGGCTTGGCGGCGTTGCCGGGCGTACCCGGCTTGGCGCCGTTGCCGTTCGGGGCGGGCGCCGGCGCGGCCTTCGCCTTCGCCGCGGCCTGGTCGGCCTGCGCCGTGCTCTTGATCGGGGTGTTCGGGTCGAAGCCGGGTACCGAGATGCCGTGCTGCTCGGCCAGGCGCAGGCCGCGCAGGGTCGGCTCGCCCGGCCCACCGTCGGCGACCGCTCCCGCGCGCTCGTCGGCGAAGCCGGCGAGCTGCACCGACATCTCCTTCAGCGTGCAGAGCCGGGCGCCCCGGGTCGGCATCGGCCGGCCGCCGGCGCGCAGCTCCTCGACCACCCCGAGCGCGCCCTGCGGGTCGACGCCGTCGAAGAAGTCGTAGTTGACGGTCATCACCGGGCCGTAGTCGCAGGCCGCGAGGCACTCGGCGTGCTCCAGGGTGATCTTCCCGTCGGCGGTGGTCTCGTCGTGCCCGACGCCCAGATGCTCGGCGAGGGTGTCGTAGACCTCCTGGCCACCGAGCACGTTGCACATCGTGTTGGTGCAGACGCTGACCAGGTACTCGCCGGTCGGCTTGCGCTTGTACATGGTGTAGAAGGTCGCCACGGCGCCGACCTGGGCCTTGTTCAGCCCGAGCACCTCGGCGCAGAACTCGACGCCGGCCGGGGAGACGTAGCCCTCCTCGGACTGCACCAGGTGCAGCAGCGGCAGCAGCGCCGACCGGGACCGGTCGGCCGGGTAGCGGGCGATGATCTCCCGCGCCCGCTCGCGCGTCGCGTCAGTGAAAACACTCATCAGAGCCGCCTTCCGTTCGCGACTGTGGGGCTCGCAAGCTCACTCCTCGCGCTCACCTGTCACACCCCCCCATGACGGGGTCCAGCGAGGCGCCACCGGCGATCACGTCGGCGATCAGGCCGCCCTCGGCCATCGCCGGGAGGGCCTGGAGGTTGATGAAGCTCGGCTCCCGGTAGTGCACCCGGTAGGGCCGGGTGCCGCCGTCGGAGACCGCGTGCACGCCCAGCTCGCCGCGGGGCGCCTCGATGCCGACGTACACCTGGCCCGGCGGGACCCGGAAGCCCTCGGTCACGAGCTTGAAGTGGTGGATCAGCGACTCCATCGACTGACCCATGATCTTGGCGACGTGCTCCAGCGAGTTGCCCATGCCGTCCACACCGATGGCCAGCTGTGCCGGCCACGCGATCTTGCGGTCGGCCACCATCACCGGGCCCGGCTTCAGCCGGTCCAGCGCCTGCTCGACGAGCTTGAGCGACTCCCGGATCTCGGCGAGCCGGACCAGGTAGCGGCCCCAGACGTCGCCGTCCGGGTGGGTCGGGACGTCGAACTCGTACGTCTCGTACCCGCAGTACGGCATGGTCTTGCGCAGGTCCCAGGCCAGACCGGCGGAGCGGAGCACCGGGCCGGTGACGCCGAGCGCGACGCAGCCGGTCACGTCGAGCACCGCGACGCCCTTGGTCCGCTCGGTCCAGATCGGCTGGCCGGAGAGGAGGTCCTCGTACTCCTTGAGCTTCTTCGGCATCATCTTCAGGAAGTCGCGGATCTTGGCGACCGCCTCGTCCGGCACGTCCTGCGCCACGCCGCCCGGCCGGACGTACGCGTGGTTCATCCGCAGGCCGGTGATGGTCTCGAAGATGTCGAGGATGTACTCCCGCTCGCGGAAGCCGTAGAGCATGATCGAGATCGCGCCCAGTTCCATGCCGGTGGTGGCCAGCCAGACCAGGTGCGAGGAGATCCGGTTGAGCTCCATCATCAGGACCCGGATGGTGGTGGCCCGCTCGGTCACCTCGTCGGTGATGCCGAGCAGCTTCTCCACCGCCAGCGCGTACGCCGTCTCGTTGAACAGCGGGGCGAGGTAGTCCATCCGGGTCACGAAGGTCGAGCCCTGGACCCAGTTGCGGTATTCGAGGTTCTTCTCGATGCCGGTGTGCAGGTAGCCGACGACCGAGCGGGCCTCGCGGACCGTCTCGCCCTCCAGCTCCAGGATCAACCGGAGCACGCCGTGCGTGGACGGGTGCTGTGGACCCATGTTGACGACGATCCGCTCGTCGTTGATCGGGTCGGTGCCGGAGACGACCTGGTCCCAGTCCCCACCGGTGACGGTGAAGACCTTGCCCTCGGTGGTCTCGCGCTCGGTCGCGTAGTTGGACGTGGTCACTGGTAGGACCTCCTACGGTCCGGCGGTGGGATTTCCGCACCCTTGTACTCGACGGGCACGCCGCCGAGCGGGTAGTCCTTGCGCTGCGGATGCCCCTCCCAGTCGTCCGGCATGAGGATCCGGGTGAGGTTGGGGTGGCCGTCGAAGACGATGCCGAACATGTCGTACGCCTCCCGCTCCTGCCAGTCGGCGGTCGGGTAGACACCGGTGACGCTCGGCAGGTGCGGCTGCTCGGCGGAGACCGCGGCCTCCAGCCGGACCCAACGCCGGTAGGTCATCGAGGTGAGCTGGTAGACCACGTGCAGCCGCCGGTCGTCGGCGCCCAGGTAGTCCACGCCGGAGACCGAGGAGCAGAGCTCGAAGCGGAGCGCGAGGTCGTCCCGCATCACCTGGCAGACCTCGGCGATCCGCTCCGGACGGACGTGCAGGGTCAGCTCGCCGCGGTCGACGACGACCTTCTCGATCGCCTCGCCGAAGCCCGGGTACGCCTCCTCCAGCGCGTCGCGGACCTCGTCGAAGTAGCCGCCGTACGGCCGGGGGGTCTCCTCGATCGGCCGGCGCTGGCGGACCAGGCCGCCGAAGCCGGACACGTCACCACTGCCGTGGATGCCGAACATGCCATGGCCGGCGGGGCTGGACGGCGGGTGCTCCGCCGGGGTGCCGCTGCTGGCGCCGGCCGGCGTCACCGGCACCGGTACGCCGCCGTCGTTGGTCCTGTCGTTCGGTGCGGTCACTTCGGGCCCCCGTGGGCGTGGAGGTGGTTCTGGGCCTTCATCCAGTTCTCGATCCGCAGCTGCTCCTCGCGACCCTCGCGGACGGCCTGCGTCCACTCGGCACGCCGGGCCTTGTCGTTGCGGTACGACGAGGGCATCGAGCCGTACGGCACGACGGGCACGTCACCGCGCTCCTGGCGGGCCTGGAGCATCTTGCGGCCGTTCGGGCCCAGCGGCTCGTACATGATCTTCTCGCGGAGCTTGAGGATCGCGTCGATGAGCATCTCGGGCCGGGGCGGGCAGCCGGGGAGGTACATGTCCACCGGCACCACGTGGTCGACGCCCTGGACGATCGCGTAGTTGTTGAACATGCCGCCGCTGCTGGCGCAGACGCCCATGGAGAGCACCCAGCGGGGCTCCGCCATCTGGTCGTAGATCTGGCGCAGCACCGGAGCCATCTTCTGGCTCACCCGGCCGGCCACGATCATCAGGTCGGCCTGGCGCGGCGAGGCCCGGAAGACCTCCATGCCCCAGCGGCCCATGTCGTAGTGCGGACCACCGGCGGCCATCATCTCGATGGCGCAGCAGGCCAGGCCGAAGGTGGCGCCCCAGACGGACGACTTCCGCGACCAGTTGACCAGCTTCTCCACGGAGGTGAGCAGGACGCCGGCGGGGAGTTTCTCCTCGATGCCCATCTGACGTACCTCCCTCAGTCCCAGTCCAGGCCGCCGCGCCGCCACACATAGGCGTACGCGACGAAGACCGCGACGATGAACAGGACCATCTCCACGAAGCCGAAGATCGGCAGGGCGTCGAACGAGACCGCCCACGGGTAGAGGAAAATGATCTCGATGTCGAAGACGATGAAGAGCATCGCCGTCAGGTAGAACTTGATCGGGAACCGGCCGCCGCCGACCGGCTGCGGGCTCGGCTCGATGCCGCACTCGTACGCCTCGAGCTTGGCCTTGTTGAAGCGCCGGGGACCGGCGAAGCGGGCGGCGGCCACGGAGAACAGCGAGAACCCCGCGGCGAGGGCAAACAGCCCGATGATCGGTGCGTAAGGCGAGAGCGACATCTCTTCTCCTGCTCGTCCTTCCCCTGGCCCCTGGTGCTTGGCAAAATCACACTATTCACGTTCCCCGCCGGGCCCGCCAGCGGGGTCGATCCGGTCCCCGCCCGGGGCCGTCACCGGCCCGGGCGGATGGTCTAGACGGTTGGTGCCGCCTTCGTCATCGCGTTGATGACCCGGTCCATCGCGTCCCCGCCGCGCGGGTCGGTCAGGTTGGCCAGCAGCTTGAGGACGAAGCGCATCAGCGTCGGGTGCGGCATGCCGTGCTTGGTGGCGATCCGCATGATCTCCGGACGGCCGATCAGCTTCACGAAGATCCCGCCGAGCCGGTAGTAGCCGCCGAACCGCGCCTTCAGCTCCGTCGGGTACGCCGCCAGCGCGCGCTCCCGTTCCGGGCCGGCGGGCCGGGCCAGCGCCTGGACCGCGACCTCCGCGGCCAGCTCGCCCGACTCCATCGCGTACGCGATGCCCTCGCCGTTGAACGGGTTGACCATGCCGCCGGAGTCGCCGACCAGCAGCACGCCCCGAGTGTAGTGCGGGACCCGGTTGAAGCCCATCGGCAGCGCCGCGCCGAGGATCGGCCCCTCGGCGTTCGCCTCGTCGGTCATCCCCCAGTCCTCGGGGGTGTTGGCCAGCCAGTCGGTGAGCAGCCGACGGTAGTTGGTCTTGCCGAAGGCCGAGGAGGAGTTGAGCACTCCCAGGCCGACGTTGACCCGGCCGTCGCCGAGGCCGAAGATCCAGCCGTAGCCGGGCAGCAGGTTGTCGCCGCTGTCCTTGCTGCGCAGCTCCAGCCACGACTCCAGGTAGTTGTCGTCGTGCTTGGCCGGCGAGCGGTAGTAGCGCCGGACGGCCACGCCGATCGGCCGGTCCTCCCGCTTGGCCAGCCCGAGGGCGAGCGGGAATCGGCCGGAGACGCCGTCGGCGGCGACCACCAGCGGCGCGTGGAAGGTGGCCGGCTCCTTGTCCGGGCCGACCTCGGCCTGCACGCCGATCACCCGGTCGTCGGCGCCGAGCACCGGACCGACCACGTTCACGCTGGTGTGCAGCTTGGCGCCGGCGGCGACCGCGCGCTGGGCGAGGAGGTCGTCGAAGTCCAGCCGGGTGCGGACCAGACCGTAGTTGGGGAAGCTGGCCAGGTCGGGCCAGTCGAGTTCGAGGCGTACCCCGCCACCGATCACCCGCAGGCCCTTGTTGTGCAGCCAGCCCGCCTCGGGCGAGGTGTCCACGCCCATCCGGATGAGCTGCCGCACGGCGCGCGGGGTGAGCCCGTCGCCGCAGACCTTCTCCCGGGGAAACTCGGTCTTCTCGAGCAGCAGCACGCGTACGCCGTGCCGCGCCAGGTGGTACGCGGTCGCCGATCCTCCGGGACCGGCGCCCACGACGATCACGTCGGCGTCGTTCTCCACCGCGGTCATCTGCGCCTCCTCCCCGCATGCTCGTGAAATCGTTCACAAGCCGATCGGGTTGGAGTCTATGACCGGTGTTATGCGCGGGCCGGGTTAGGGGGGCCTAACTTGCCGAGGTAACAGCCGGTGAACGCCCATTTGGGGGGTCAGCCGTGACAGGGGTCACCACGTCCAGACCGGCGTCGATCCGGATCGCCTCCGGCAGGTGTGCCCGCAGCGCGCCGCCGGCCGCCCGGTCCAGCGCGGCCAGCACCTCGGCGACCACCTGCCGGACGTCCGCCGGGTCCGCGCCGGCCAACTCGCGGAGCTGGGCGATGAGTTCGGCGGCGTCCTCGTCCGTCGCGCCGGGCGCCTCGTCTGCTCGCGTCATGGGCAGAGCTTACGGTCACAAAGTGGACTATTCTGCCATATTCGGAAGTCTGGCAGGCAACTCTCAAGCGGCCGTACGGCGACCGGGCCCGAGCGTCAGTCGCGGACCGCGCGGTGCAGCGCCGCCAGCCCGCCGGTCAGGTTCCGCCAGGCCACCCGCCCCCAGCCGGCCTCCTGGATACGCGCCGCGAGCGCGGCCTGATCGGGCCAGGCCCGGATCGACTCGATGAGGTAGACGTACGCGTCGGGGTTGCTCGACACCACCCGCGCGGCGGCCGGCAGCCACCGCATCAGGTACGACAGGTACGCGGTGCGGAACACCAGGTTGGTCGGGTGGCTCAACTCACAGATCACCAGCCGGCCGCCCGGCCGGGTCACCCGGGCGAACTCGCGCAGTGCCGCCTCCGTGTCGACCACGTTACGCAGCGCGAACGAGATGGTCACCGCGTCGAAGGTGGCGTCCGGGAAGGGCAACCGCAGCGCGTCCCCGGCCACCAGCGGCACGTGCGGCCGGGCCCGGCGACCGGCCTGGAGCATGCCGAGGGAGAGGTCGGCGCCGACCGCGTACGCGCCGGAGCGGCTCAGCTCCTCGGTGGACACGCCGGTGCCCGCACCCACGTCCAGCACCCGCTCGCCCGGGCGCAGGCCGAGCGCCTCCCGGGTGGCCCGGCGCCACACCCGGTCCCGGCCGGCGGTCATCACGGTATTGGTCAGGTCGTAGCGAGCCGCCACGCCGTCGAACATCGCGGCGACCTCGTGCGGCTGCTTGTCCAGGCTGGCGCGCTGGCCCTGCGGGGTACGGCTCACCCCTCCACTCTGCCAGCCGGGCTCCGGCCGGCGGCCGCTGGGTCGGCCGGTCCCGGGTACGCGGCGAGCAGGGCCAGCGCGCCAGGGCCGATCGACGAGACAGTGGGGGCGGGATGGTCACCCATCCCGCCCCCACTGCCGTGCGTTATATATGAACGGCCCTCATGGGCCGATGGAGGACGTGCCTCCGGCTGACCGCTTCCCGCCGCCCGGAATCCCTGGAAAGTGCAGGTGCGCGGGCCGCACGTTAGCGGTCGCCGACGGGCCCCCGCCATCCCCCCGCGCCGATCGTTTCCGAGCTGTGCCCGCCGCCACCAGGAGATTGTCCAGTTTGCGGGGTCTTGTGCGGGGCGCTCGCCGGGCTGCCCCTCCGAACGATGGCGGTGAATGCCCTTCCGGTCGCCCTGAGCAGGACGTCCGGTCGGTCACCGGCCATGCCACCGATCTGGGCGGCGCGGTCAGTGGGCCTCGACCAGCGGCAGTGACTTCCCGGCGCCGCCGCCGGGCATGGCGATCGAGGAGAAGTGTGAGACCACCCGCTCGTCGGTCGGGTCGTCCGCCGGGGTGTGGTGCACCGCGAGGCGGTGGTAGAGGGTGTCCCGCTGCGCGGGGATCCGGCCCGCGGAGCGGATCATGCCGATCAGCTCGTGCAGGTTGGAGCGGTGCCGCGCGCCGGCCGAGGAGATGACGTTCTCCTCCAGCATGATCGAGCCCAGGTCGTCCACGCCCATGTGCAGCGCGAGCTGGCCGACGTCCTTGCCAGTGGTCAGCCAGGACGCCTGCAGGTGCGGCACGGTCTCGAAGAAGAGCCGGGAGACCGCGACCAGCCGCAGGTACTCCAGGGTGGTCGCCTGGGTGCGGCCCTTGAGGTGGTTGTTCTCCGGCTGGTACGTCCACGGGATGAACGCCCGGAAGCCCTGGGTGCGGTCCTGCACGTCGCGGATCATCCGCAGGTGATCGATCCGCTCGGCGTTGGTCTCGCCGGTGCCCATCATCATCGTCGCGGTCGACTCGACGCCCTGGCGGTGGGCCAGCTCCATGACCTCCAGCCAGCGCTCGCCGGACTCCTTGAGCGGCGCGATCGCCTTGCGCGGCCGCTCGGGCAGCATCTCCGCGCCGGCGCCGGCGATCGAGTCCAGCCCGGCCGCCTTGATCCGGGCGATGGCCTCGTCCAGGCTCACGCCGGAGACCTTCGCCATGTGCAGGATCTCGCTCGGCCCGATCGAGTGGATGGCGAGCTGCGGGTACGCCTTCTTGACCGAGGAGAAGAGCTCCTCGTAGTACTCGACGCCGTAGTCCGGGTGGTGGCCGCCCTGGAGCATCACCTGGGTGGCGCCCAACTCGACCGCCTCGCCGCAGCGGCGCAGGATCTCCTCGGTCGGGTGGGTCCAGCCCTCCTTGTGCTTGGGGGCCCGGTAGAACGCGCAGAACTTGCACGCCGTCACGCAGACGTTGGTGTAGTTGATGTTGCGGTCGATCAGGTACGTGACGATGTTGTCCGGGTAGCGCCGCCGGCGTACCGCGTCCGCCGCCTCGCCCAGCGCGTGGAAGGGCGCCTCGGTGTAGAGCAGCAGGGCCTCCTCGGGCGTGATCCGCCCGCCGTCCGCGCCGCGCTGCAGGATGTCGTCGATCTCCCGGCTCACCGTCACGCCCCCGAGAGTACGCCGTGCGCCGAGACACACGTTTGTCACGTCCATGCGCCGCGACGCCATGAGACGAGGTGATGGTCACCACCACAGAGCAACGCGGCATTGCCTCAATAATTTCGGCACTAGCCAGGAATCATTCTATGATTACTGCATGCTGTACTCGACCCCGGTCCTGACGAAAGACGACGAACGCGTGCTCTCCGAGTTGGAGAAGATGCGAGAAGCCTTGCGGTACCAGGTAGCTGAGCCACGTCGGTGGAGCGGGCAGCTTCGCAGAACTCTGATCGCCCATGCGATTCAGGGGTCCAACTCGATTGAGGGGTACCAGGTCGGGTTGGACGACGCCGTCGCCGCCGTGGCCGGGGAAGACCCGATGGACACGAGCCCGGGCACGTGGGAGGTCATCACCGGGTACCGGGATGCCCTCACCTACGTGCAGCAGCTCGGCCACTCCCGTGAGTTCGCCTGGCAGCACATGCTCCTCAATGCCCTGCACTTCATGATGATGCGGCACGAACTGGCCAAGTGGCCGGGACGGTACCGCCCCGGAGACATCTATGTCGACGAAGCCGATACCGGCCGCCGCGTCTACACGGGGCCAGACGCCGACGATGTCCCCTCCCTGGTATCCGATCTGATCGACTGGCTCGCCAACGGAGAGCCCGACAACCCCCTCCTCGTTCGTGCGTCGATGGCACACCTCAATCTGGTGAAAATCCATCCATGGCGCGACGGAAACGGACGGATGTCACGATGCCTGCACACTCTCGTCCTCGCCCGCGACGGTGTCCTCGCACCCGAGTTCTCCTCCATCGAGGAGTGGCTGGGCACCGGCCGGAACACCTACGCCTACTACGATGTGCTCGCCGAAGTCGGTGGCCCGAACTGGCAGCCGGAGAACGACACCAGGCCGTGGATCCGTTTCTGCCTGAGTGCCCACCACCAGCAGGCACAGCTGGTCCGACAGCGGATCGACCAAGCCGCCCGCCTGTGGGAACTGCTCGACGGCCGGGTGCGCCGGGACGGGCTTCCCGAGCGCGTGGTCAGCGCACTCCAGCTCGCGGCGACCGGCGGTAGGGTACGCCGGACGGTCTACCAGCGCGACGAGGGCCTTACCGACGACCAGGCCGTTCGAGACCTTCGGTCCCTGGTGAAGGCAGGGTTCCTCGAACAGCACGGCGAGACTCGAGGCAGGTACTACGTCGCCTCGGCCATGCTGCGCGAACTCGCCACTCCCGCGCTGCAACCGCGCCAGATCATCGACCCGTACCGGCGCTGACCGTCCTGTCTCCTTACAGTCAGGCCCGCTCGGCACGTCGGTCTTGGATCAATCGAGCGGCTACGTCGAGCGTCGGGTCGCCACAAGCCGGGGGCACAGGCAGGGGTGGCAACTGCTGACGTCTCAGTTTGCGGGGGCAGCGGATCGTGGTTCGTCGGAGCCGTCGCACGCGAGCCGGTAACCCAGCGTTCCAGTACCGGGTCGGCCGCCGACTCCGCGATCAAGACCGCTCCGGTACGCACCCGACGAAGGCAGACCAGGCCGCGCGATCGAAGGCCAGCACCGGCCCACCCGGATCCTTGGAATCCCGTACGGCGATCGCCCGGGTCAGCTCGGCGACCTCGACGCAGTCGGCGTTCGATCCGCTGCGCCTCGACTTGCGCCAGACCGCGTCCGACAGCTCGGCAACTTACTGGACCGCGCACGCCAACCGCCCCGTCTGATCGGCGATCATGAGGGCGCTGGCGGACGGCAGTCAGAGGAGGCCCGGCAGTAGTCGTAGCACGGCCAGTGCTCCCCAGGCCGGAAGTCCGTGTAGGTGCCCGTCGTGGCCCGAGAAACGCGAGACCCGACCCACCCACCGTCCGGAAGGCTGCCGGGTCCACTTCCAAGGAGCTAATGCTCCTGGCATCCCGCACGTTACCCCCGCCCCAGGCCGACCGCGCGCCGGTCAGGCGTCGTAGTCGACCGTGAGCTTGTCCGTGGTCGGGCTGGACTGGCAGGTGAGGACGTACCCGGCGGCGATCTCGTCGGGCTCCAGGGCGTAGTTGCGGGCCATCGTCACCGCCCCGTCGACGACCTTCGCCTTGCAGGTCGAGCAGACGCCGCCCTTGCAGGCGTACGGCAGCTCGCCGCGGACCTTGAGCGCCGCGTCCAGCACCCGCTCGTCGCGCCCCATGGTGAAGCGGGACGACCGGCCGTCCAGCACGATCGTCACCTCCGCCCCCGCGCCGGGCTCGTCGCTGGGACGGCGCACCGGCTCCGGCGGGGCGTCGACGTGGAACAGCTCGGTGTGCACCGCCGGCTCCGGCAGGCCACGGCCGGTCAGCAGCTCGCGGGCAGCCACCACCATGCCGTACGGGCCGCAGAGGAACCACTCCTCGATGGCGTCACCCGGCACGATAGTGTCCAGCAGCCGACGCAGCCGCTCGGCATCGAGCCGCCCCGACAGCAGCGGCGACTCACCCTGCTCGCGGGAGAGCACGTGCACCAGGTGCAGCCGGGTCGGGTAGCGGTCCTTCAGGTCGGCCAGCTCCTCGGCGAACATCACCGTGTTGGCCGTGCGGTTGCCGTACACCAGGGTGAAGGTGCTGGCCGGCTCGACGGCCAGCGCGGTCGCGACCAGCGAGAGCACCGGGGTGATGCCGGAACCGGCGACCACCGCGCCGTAGTGCCGGACCCGGTCCGGCGCGAACGCCGTGGTGAAGTGCCCCAGCGGGGGCAGCACCTCCACGGTGTCGCCGCCGCGCAGCGCGCCGCAGGCGAACGCGGAGAACGCGCCGCCGGGGATCTCCCGCACACCGACCCGCAACCGGCCGCGCCGGGCCAGGTCGTCGGGGGTGGAGCAGATCGAGTACGACCGCCGCACGTCCGCGCCGTCCGCACCCACACGGCGCACGGTGAGGTGCTGGCCGGCGGAGAACGCGAAGGTCTCCCGCAGCTCCTCGGGCACGGCGAAGGTGATCGCCACGGAATCGTCGGTGAGCCGGTCGACGGCGGCGACATCCAGCGGGTGGAAGGCCGGCCGGCGGCGGACCGGTCGGGTGATGGTGACAGTCACAGCGCCTTCAGGTGGTCGAAGGGTTCGGAGCAGGAACGGCAGCGCCAGAGGGCCTTGCACGCGGTGGAGCCGAAGCGGCTGAGCTGCTCGGTATCCGGGGAGCCGCAGCGCGGGCAGCGGACGGCGAGGGTCAGCGGCACCACGGTCGCGGTCCGGGCCGGGGCGGGCGGGGCGATGCCGGCGGCGGCCAGCTTGGCCCGCCCGCGCTCCGAGATCCAGTCGGTGCTCCAGGCCGGGCTGTAGACCGTGCGGACCTCGGTGTCGAGGTGGCCGGCGGCGGCGAGGGCCCGGCGGATGTCCGCCCGGATCACGTCCATCGCCGGGCAGCCGGTGTAGGTGGGGGTGATGGTGACGACGACCCGACCGCTGGCCGGGTCCTCGTCGACCGCCCGCAGGATGCCGAGCTCGTCGATGGTGATGACCCGGATCTCCGGATCCACCACCGCCGCCACGGCCTCCCTCGGACTCACCAGGTCGCCCCGGGGTGGGCGCGGTGCAGCACCTGCATCTCGGCGAGCAGGAACGACAGGTGCTCGGTGTGCACGCCGTCACGCCCGCCAGCCGGCGCCCAGCCGGTCTGCGGCCGGGTCAGCGTCGCCTCGTCGAGCACGGCGGAGACGCAGGTGTCGAAGTCGGCCCGCAGGGTGGCCGGGTCGACCGGCGCCGCCGGGTCCGCCGTGAAGAGCTCGTGGTGGTACGGCCAGACCTGCTCCAGCGCGGCCTGCGCCCGCCGGTGCGACTCCTCGGTGCCGTCGCCGAGCCGCTTCACCCAGAGCGAGCTGTGGTCCAGGTGGTACGCGGACTCCTTGCGCGCCTTGGCGCCGATCGCGGCCAGCCGCTCGTCGGCGCAACCGGCCAGCGCGGTGTAGAGCGGCAGCTGGTACGCCGAGAGCAGCAGCAGCTTCACCATGGTCACCGCGAAGTCGCCGTTGGGCAGCTCCACCAGGAGGCAGTTGCGGAACTCGCGGTCGTCGCGCAGGTACGCCAGCGCGTCCTCGTCCCGGCCGGCGCCCTCCAGCTCGCCCGCGTACGACAGCAGCAGGCGGGCCGCGCCGAGCTGGTCGAGGGCGATGTTGGCCAGCGCGATGTCCTCCTCCATCTCCGGCGCGCGGGTGGCCCACTCGCCGAGCCGCTGCGCGGCGACCAGCGCGTCGTCGGCGAGCGCGAGGACGAAATCGAAGGGGCCGTTCACAGGTGCGCCACCCCGTCCGGCACCTCGTAGAAGGTGGGATGGCGGTAGACCTTGTCGGCGGCCGGGTCGAAGAAGGCGTCCTTCTCGTCGGGGCTGGACGCGGTGATGGCGCTCGCCGGCACCACCCAGATCGACACCCCCTCCTGGCGGCGGGTGTAGAGGTCCCGGGCGTTGCGCAGGGCCAGCTCGGCGTCGGGGGCGTGCAGGCTGCCGACGTGGGTGTGCGACAGCCCGCGCCGGGCCCGGACGAAGACCTCCCACAGAGGCGATTGTTCCCTTGCGCCGGCCTTGCCGGTTCGCTCGCTGGGCTCGCTCATTGGTGCACCCTTGTCTCACTCGAGCTGATGTTGGTTCGAGTGCACCGGTGACCGTCGGGCCATCGCCCAGCTCGCTCGACCTTCG